>NZ_OZ075109.1:0-309316 GCF_964186625.1 Asticcacaulis sp. MM231 | reverse complement strand
CGATCCTGACCGACGTCACGCCGGAAAACCCAGCCTATCGCGATGAATTCTTCGGCCCGGTCGCGATGGTCTTCCGGGTCATGGATGAAGACGCCGCCGTGAAACTGGCCAACGATTCCGATTTTGGTCTCGGCGGATCGGTCTTCACCAAGGACGCAGCCCGTGGCAAGCGCGTCGCCAGTCGCGTCGACACCGGTATGATGTTCATCAACAATATCGACTGGACCGATGCCGAACTGCCCTTCGGCGGTATCAAGAATTCCGGCTACGGGCGCGAACTGGGCGACATGGGCATCCAGGCCTTCGTGAACAAAAAACTCGTGCGCACCAACGACATGCTGGCGCCGGCATAACTTTTTTCTCCTCAACAAGGACAATTCCCATGACCAAAGACACTATGAAAGCCTGCATCCAGAACTGCTGGGACTGCAGGGATATATGCCAGACGACGATGGTCAATCACGCCCTGTCTAAGGGCGGCGCCTTTGCGCAAAAGGACCACATCAAGCTGATGCTCGACTGTATCGAGGCCTGTCGCACATGCTCGGATTTCATGAGCCGCGACTCGGTTATGCACCCGCAAATGTGCGGCGTATGCGCAAGCGTTTGTGAAGCGTGCGCCGTATCTTGTGACGCCATGGGGACACCTGAGCTAAAAGCTTGCGCAGAGGCCTGTCGGACATGTGCGGCATCGTGCGCACAGATGAGCCGGATGAACATGATGGCCTGACGCGCTGTGCCGGACGGCTACAATCGCCGCCTGGAGAGCACGCCGCTCAAGCAGACCGAAGTGTCTGCGCTAAATTAAGCCAAAAAGGATAAATCCCATGCCTGATTCAATCCCCATCAAAGCGCCAAACGCCTCCCCCCTCAGTTCCGCACGGATGCATGGCGCTGTCGTCGAAGCGTTCGGCAAGCCCCTGGTCTTCAAGGATTTTGACATCCCCGTGCCGGGTCATGGACAGATTCTGGTCAAGACCGAAGCCTGCGGCGTCTGCCATACCGATTTGCATGCCGCGAAGGGTGACTGGCCGCTCAAACCCACCCTACCCTTTATCCCCGGCCATGAGGCAATTGGTATCGTCATAGGCATGGGTGACGGCGTCACCGCGGTCAGGATGGGCGAACGAGTCGGTGTGCCCTGGCTCTATTCGGCCTGCGGACATTGCGAATACTGCCTGTCAGCCTGGGAGACGGTCTGCCCGGAGGCTAAGTTCGGGGGTTATACGCAAAATGGTGGCTTTGCCGATTACGTCATCGCCGATCCCAACTATGTCGCCCATATCCCAGAGGGCTTAAGCGCCACCGAAGCCGCGCCGCTCATTTGCGCCGGCATCACGACGTACAAGGGCATCAAGGAGACCAAGGCGCGTCCGGGCCAATGGATTGCCATTTCCGGCTGCGGCGGTTTGGGACACCTCGGCATTCAGTACGCCAAGGCCATGGGGCTTAAGGTCTGCGCGGTCGATATCGACGACGGCAAACTTGAGCACGCCAAACGCCTTGGCGCCGATGTCACGATCAATGCCAAAACCGGTGATCCCGCCGCTGCGGTCAAGGCGGCAACGGGTGGCGGCGCACATGGCGTGCTCATCACGGCTCCGTCCCTGCCCGCCTTCAAGCAAGGCGTGGCCATGACGCGCAAGCGCGGCGTGTGCGTGCTCGTCGGCTTGCCGCCGGGCGAGTTCCCAGCGCCGTTGTTCGACATGGTCGCCAACTGCATCAGCATCGTGGGCTCCTTTGTCGGCACGCGCGCGGACATGGCCGAATGCCTGGCCTTTGCCGCCGACGGCAAGGTCAAGGCCGATATCGAACTTCAGCCGCTTTCCGCCATCAATGACGTGCTCGAACGTCTGGAGGCGGGCGATGTGCCCTCGCGCGTGGTCATCGACTTTAGCTAACCCTTCCACCTTGATCCTTTAGCGGGGCGCCTGCGTATAAGCTTTATGTTTATAACAAAAAGGCGCCCCACCTTGTCCAAGCCCCTCACAAGACGCCTTATCTGTGGCGGGATCCTCACGCTGGGGCTTACAGGGAGTGCCGCCATGGCCGTCGAAGAACCCGCCTACACCGCAAGTCAAACGGACGGAGACTGCGAACTACGCGATTATCCATCGCTGATCGCCGCAGAGGTTACGGTTTCAGGCGAGCGCCAGCCGGCCCTCAATACCGGGTTTCGTCTGCTGGCTGGCTATATCTTCGGTGACAATGTGCAGAAGCATAAGGTGGCCATGACCGCCCCGGTCATTCAGGCGCCGCACTCTGAAAAAATCTCGATGACAGCCCCGGTGATCCAGCAGGCCTCGGCCGAAGGCTGGGTGGTACGCTTTATCATGCCAGGCGGATACACGCTGGACACCCTGCCTATTCCGAACAATCCCAGGGTTCGCCTGGTCACCCTGCCACCGGCCCGTTTCGCAGTCGTGCGCTTCTCCGGACTGGGACAGGCCCGGGACATCGAGACGCAAACCGATGTGCTTGAGGTTTACGTGCAACGCCATAAGCTGAAAGCCATGGGGGCGGTTTTAATGGCGCGGTATGATCCACCCTGGACACTATGGTTCCTGCGTCGCAATGAGCTGATGATGCCGGTTGCGTAGCCCATCAGCCTAGGGGCTCTTCGCTCAGGCCCAGCATGGGACTCACGTCATAGCCCTTAGGGGGTCAACCATTTGCGCCAGGTGGGCTTTAAAAGCTCCAGAAAAACAAGAACGACAATGCCTGCTCCCAAACTGACGGCGAGATCATTCCAATGCAAAGGACCAAAGCGGAACAGATCCCGCGCGAATGGCCACAACAGCGTAAGGGACAACATGGCCAAAACGGCGCTGAGCACGTACACCAGAACCTGATTGGGTTGCTTCAGGGCGGTCAGAATTGAAGCGCTATAGGACCGATTGACGAAGATCAGGGCGAAGATGCTTAAGATCAGGGCAAAGAAGGCCAGTGCGCGAACTTCGCTTTCGGCCATACCCAGCCTCAAGCCGACTATAAATATCGCGGCCACGATCAAAAGCGCCACCACGCCCTGAAGCACACTCCAGCCGATCAGTTCCTTTGAGAACAAGGGGGCCTCTGCCGCGCGCGGCGGCCGCTTCATGACGTTGTCTTCTTCGCCTTCGGCTTCGAACACCAAGGAACAGACCGGATCGATAACCATCTCCAGAAAGGCGATGTGCATCGGCCCAAACAGAAATGGCAAGCCAAAGACCAGCGGCAATAGCGCCAACCCTGCGATAGGCACATGCACGGCAAAGATAAAAGCCATGGCCTTGCGCAGGTTGTCATAGATGCGCCGCCCCAGGCGTATGGCGGTTACGATCGACCCAAAATCGTCGTCAAGCAGGATCAGCGAAGAGGCTTCACGGGCGACATCGGTCCCGCGTCCGCCCATGGCGATCCCGATATGTGCGGCCTTGAGCGAAGGGGCATCATTGACACCATCACCCGTCATGGCAACGATCTCGCCATTGGCCTTAAGGCGCTGAACCAGGCGTAATTTCTGGTCGGGTTTGATGCGGGCAAAGACGGTCGCCGTATTGAGGCGCAACGCCAGGGCCTCGTCACTCATCTGAGCCAGAGCGTCGCCCGTGATGACGTCTTCGGATTTTGTTCCCGCATACAGACCGGCTTGCCGGGCAATGGCCTGAGCCGTGACCGGATAGTCGCCCGTAATCATGATGACACGGATACCCGCCGCACGGCATTCCATGACGGCGGCCGGAACACTTGCCCTCAACGGGTCAGCGAGCCCGACCAGGCCAAGATAATCGAACGCGAAGGCGCGCTGGGTATCGGGTAGGTCTGCCTCCGCATGACGGGCCCGAGCGACGCCCAGCACCCTCAACCCTTGCGCGGCCATAGCTTCGACCGAGATCCTTTGCGCAGCGATCTCTTCAGGCTTTAACCGGCAAAGGTCAGCCATAGCCTCAGGCGCCCCCTTCGCCGCGATGATGACGTCGCCATCGCCAACCTCTGACTGCCAGACCTGAGACATGACCAGTAAATCGGGTCTCAAACCATAGGATTTCACCAGCCGAGCCGGCCTGGCCGGATGATCGCGACCTTCGGCTTTGAACGCGTGAAAGGCCTTCTCCATGGGGTCATAGGGCTCGGGATTGCACGCCAGCCGACCATATTCGACAAGCTCAATAAAGGCGTTCGGCAAGGTGCCGCTGGCTTGCAGAACCTTACCATCCTTCAGACGAAACTCTGCCAGTGTCATCTTGTTTTCGGTCAAGGTCCCGGTCTTGTCCGTGCACAAGACTGTCGCCGACCCGAGGGTTTCAATGGAGGATGCCTTACGCGTCAAGACCCTCGCCTTGGATATACGCCAGGCGCCCATGGCCATGAAGACGGCCAGAACCACCGGAAGTTCTTCAGGAAGCATCGACATGCCTAGCGCAATGCCAGCCAGAAACGCCTCCAGCCAGCCTCCGCGAAGCAGACCATAAAGCACGACCACCAAGACACACACGACGGATGACACCGAGGCAAACATCAAAACCAGCTTACGGGTCTGGGTTTGCAACCTCGGCACTTCAGTCGTGAGGCTGTTGAGCGAGTGGCCAATCTGACCGATCTTGCTTCTGACACCCGTGGCCGTCACTTCAGCAATGGCCGTTCCGCGCACGACCAACGCACCGGAGAAAACCTGCTGGCTGTCGTCGCCCTCGTGGGTCGCTTTGAGCACGTCCTTGTGCACCGGCACAGATTCTCCGGTGAGCAAGGATTCGTCGACCTGCAGGTCATGTGTTTCCACCAGCCTGGCATCGGCAGGGATCCGATCGCCCTCGGCCAAAACGATCAGATCTCCGCATACCACGTCACGCCCCTCGATCTTGATCCGTTGCGATGCGCGAATGACCAGCGCCTGAGGACTGGTCAGGTCGCGCAGGGCTTCGAGGACCTTTTCTGTGCGGGTCTCCTGAATGACGGTGATCAGCACGGACAGAATGGCGAAGGCCATCAGCACCAAAGCTTCCTTCAAATCACCGAGCAGCAAGTAAATTAGTCCGCCGACCATCAGAAGGGACAGCATGGGCTCACGCACGACCTCGAAAATGATCCGAAGCGGCGTGCGTCTGTCGGGCGAAGGCAGTTGGTTGAAACCATCAACCTTCAGACGGGCCTCGGCCTCGGCAGGCGTCAGACCATCGGTCAGATGCTTATCGTTCATAGTCAAGACTCCTCAAAGAGCGAAAAGCAGGCGGCGGAGCCCAAGCGTTTCCGAAAAGTGTGACGCACGTTTCGGATCAAAAAGCGCGTTAAAAATTTAAAGCGCCGATCTGATACCATCAGATCGGAACACGTTTTATATCCCGATCAGGGGATCAAAACGGCCGCCCTATCGAACTTGCCGGCACGAAGATCGGCCAGTGCCTGATTGGCGTCTTGCAGGCCGTAGGTGGTGGTTTGGGTCGCAACGCCGATCTTCTGCGCAAGGGGCAGGAAATCGAGGCCGTCCTGTCGTGTGAGATTGGCCACCGAGACGAGTTGCCTTTCCTCCCACAATAGGCTGTAGGGAAAGCCCGGAATATCGCTCATATGGATGCCGGCGCAGACCACACGGCCGCCCTTGCGCACGGCCTGCAAAGCCAGGGGCACAAGGCTGCCTACGGGCGCGAAGATGATGGCAGACTCGAGGGCTACCGGCGGCATCTCCTCTGACCCGCCCGCCCAAACCGCTCCCAGGCTCATAGCGAAGGCTTGCGTGTCCTTGTCGTCGGTTTGGGTGAAAGCATAGACCTTCCAGCCCTCATGACGCGCGACCTGTGCCACGATATGGGCGGCCGCGCCAAAGCCGTAAAGTCCCAGGGCCTTACCCGCAATAACCTCACCGTCACCCGCAAGGCATAATGATCGCCATCCGATCAGGCCGGCGCAAAGCAGCGGCGCCAGGGCAACATCGCTACCCTCTTCGCCAAGAGGAAAGGCAAACCGCGCATCGGCGATCACAGATGAGGCAAACCCGCCGTCGCGCGTGTAACCGGTGAACAGAGGCTGATCGCAAAGATTTTCTCGATGCGCCTGACAATAGGGGCAGTGTCCGCACGTATGCCCAAGCCAAGGAATGCCCACCCGGTCGCCCAAGTGAAGCCCGTCGACGCCTTCTCCAAGCCTGTCGATCCTGCCGACAATCTCGTGGCCAGGGATGATCGGGTAAGTCATGTCAGGCAGTTCGCCATCCAGCACATGCAGATCCGTCCGGCAAACGCCGCAGGCCGTGACGCGGACACGAATCTCACCAGGCCCCGGAAAACGGTCCGGAAGCTCGGTGTACTGGAGCTCTTCGCCCGGCCTGTTCAGAATCATGGCCTTCATGAATTGGCCACCGTCATTTGTTCGTTCAGGCTGTGAAGCACCTGCGGCAATATATCGGGCAAGTCCTCGGCAATAAGGCCAACCCCCAGACGATTGGCAGCCTCACCATGGAGCCAGACGGCGGCGGCGGCGGCATGAAAGCCATCAAGCCCCTGGGCCAGAAGACCGGCGATGAACCCGGTCAACACGTCTCCACTACCACCCGTCGCAAGCGTCGCCGGCGCGTTCGCATTGATAATGGCGCGGCCGTCCGGCGCAGCGATCACCGTGTCGGGGCCCTTAAGCAGCACGACGGCCCCACTTTGCAGGGCTGCCGCGCGCGCGCGCGCCAGTTTGTCACCCTGGATCTTGAAAAGGCGGGCAAACTCGCCCTCATGCGGCGTCAATACGCAAGGCCCCGAGATAGCGCCGAACAGGTTTTGAGGCGCCTCAGCGAAGGCGGTTAGTGCGTCGGCATCGAGAACCGTCGTTCTGCGCGCGGCCAGCGCGGCTAAGACATACGCCCGGGTCGCCTCCCCGGCGCTGGCGCCTGGCCCTATAGCGATGACATTTCGGCGGGCGTCGGCCAGCAGATCTGTAAAGCCGGCCAAGCCATTGAATGGCCTGACCATCGCGCTGGTGAGCGACGCAGCGTAGATCATCCAGCTATCGGGGGGCGCCGCCAGCGTCACAAGGCCGGCGCCCGCCCGCATCGCCCCGCAGGCGGTCAGGCGGCTGGCGCCGGTCAGAACATCTCCGCCGAGCACCAGAACATGCCCGCGTTGATATTTGTTGCCATTGATCTCGGGCCATGGATACCGGTTGAGCCACAATGAGGGATGGTTTTCAAAACAGGTGGGGGCAATCGCCTCAAGGACGTTTGGCGGCGTGCCAATGTCGGCCAGCACGATCTCGCCGCACAGGGCCCGCCCAGGAAACAACAGATGCCCTGGCTTCTTCCGGAAAAAGGTCACGGTCAGTTTGGCAGGTGCCGCACCGCCCAGAACCTCGCCGGTCGCGCCATCGACACCGCTTGGGACATCGATCGCGCAAATATCTATCTCGAGATTTTTGAGCGCTTCGACCATGTCCCTGGCACCACCTTCGACGGGGCGCGACAATCCGGAGCCGAAAATAGCATCGATCACCAGACCAATGCCATCAAGGCTTCCCGATGAAAAGGGAAGCCACTCCCCCTGCCACGCCGCAGCAAAATGGGCAGCATCGCCTCGCAGATCGGTCACCTGACCGAGAAGCGCAATTTTGACAGGCCAGCCGGCGGATGTGAGGTGTTGGGCACAGACAAAGCCATCCCCCCCATTGTTGCCCGGCCCACACAAAACGAGCGTAGGCCTTTTCGTCCAGCGTTCCATAACAGCAGCAGCGACAGCGCTACCGGCAGCTTCCATAAGGTCAAGCCCGGATACGCCTGAAGCAATCGCTGCCTTATCCGCCGCGTTCATTTGCACCGGCGTCAACAAGGCGTGGTCATATGGGGTATGCATGTTCGTCTCCATAGGCGGCATGCCTTGCCGGGCGGTTCGAGGGTGTCCCATGTCTGCAAACCACAAAATGACGGTTCGCAGACTTGGGCCGTCAATCAGGCAATAACGATGTTGTTTTCAATCGAGGTCACGCCCTTGGCAGCCCAGGCGACTTCCGAGGCTTCCTGCCAATCGCTCCAGGTCTCTACCTTACCCGTCAGGGTGACCTTGCCGCCGATGGCTGTCACCTTGATGCGCTTTGTATCGAACCACGAACGATCGAGTGCGAACTCGATATCCTCGGCAAGAACTTCAGTATTCACCTTAGGCTTGACAACAGCCTCATTGGAGACGCCGACCACGCCCATGAGACGACGGATGTCCTGCGCGGCAGCCTCCTTCTGGAAGTACCATTCCACCTGGCCACTGAGCGTGACCCAGCCGTTGCTCACGGCAACCTTGATGGCATCGGAGGGCACGTTGCCGTCCCAGGCGAGGACATTGATCGCCGCCTTGGCGATGTCTTCGTCATCGCGCTTGGCATCCGATTTCAGCTTTATTTCGATTTCGTTCGCGATGGCCTTGGCGCCCTTGACGCGACGTACGGCGTGTTCCGCATCAAGTTTGTCGCTATAGGTTTCAACATGACCAGACAGGGTGACCACCCCGTCATGCGCAGCTACGCCAATGTGGGCGCTGTTCACATTGGGTGCCCAGGTCAGTTCATCAAGTACGTTTTGTTTCAGGTTTTTGTCGGAAGCCATGTTCGTCTCCATATCCGGAAAAATTGCACCAAAGCCTGAACGCGATCAGGTTGGCCCCGTTCACGCCTGGTCAAAGGTCAGAGCCCTGTTCAAGGCTGCACCTTCAAGGCTAAGCCCGCAAGACTGGGCGAGACAGAGTCGGAAATTACTTAGCTGACTTTGCCATGACGCACAGGTAACCCCTTAAAGCGCACGCAAATGATCGGTTGCGCAATCGCGTGCGACGCCTATGTCCTGGCAAGATCTCATCGCATGCCAAGGCCGTCGTGCCATCGCCACGAAGCTTGTGTCAGGCATAAGCTTCTTTTAGCGTCTTATGAGTGAGCCACAATGTCATCTACAGATCGCCGCAAGGACATAGGCATAGGCTGTCCGTAGCCGAACCTCAGCACGAAATCAGGTCGGGCCGCGCCGATGCCCAGCCACTTGGCGAACTCAGCCCGGATGGAGGGCACCTCAACCGGCTGATTGATCACGGCATATTTCAGGCCAAGCGCGGTCGCCTGCAAAGCAAAGCGCTGGACGCTTCGCCCCACGCGGGTCCAGTGGTCAGGATCGGCCTTGTCGCCGACGAAGACCGCTACCCCAGACGAGGACGCGATCTGTCTGGCATATTTGTCGTTTTCAGACTTTTCCACAAACAGCAGGGAAAAAGCCGCCTCCCCCACCCACGTCGGTATCTCCGGGCTCCCAGAGCATCCACTGAAGAGCCCGTCACGCCTCGCCAAGGCTTCACGCCGGTTGAAACTAATCCATGACTTGAGTTCGCGCATAAACGCGTGATCTTCCAGTTGCAGGCTGTTGCCGTGGACGACGAAATCTCGAACCGTATCCAGTTTTGGCCGGTCGGTAAGTATCTCGACCGACACGCCATCGATCCTGGCTGCCGCTTCGAGATGCCTGAGGTCAGATTTGGCGACAACACCCCCCGTATAAACGGATCGGGTACTTTGACGTTTGGGGATCGCGTCAAATAAAGCAGAGGCCCGCGCTACGGAGGTGTCGAGGTCAATATGGATACGCCCACCGACCTTAGGCTGAAACGAAATCGTCGCCGGTCGGCCATTGGCTTCAGCCGCGAGACTGAGGTTTTCACTGGCGCATCCAAGGCTCACAAACAAATGGTGATCATCGGGGTCAACAACCGGCGTGCGACGGCCAAAATCGGGCAGTATGGTAACAGTCCGCGGCGTCCATGCGAACCGCCAGGCTTGCGTATTGTGACCATTCGCCGCCAACGCGGCATAACGCACCCATTCACGTACATCCGCATTGGGGAACGCCGGCATACGCAGGGTGGTGGCCAGACGATCATAACCCGATACGACCGGCCTGGGCGCACAGGCGGTCAGCACGCCTGAGGCCCCCGCTAAAATAAGGTGTCGCCGCGTCGACATCTGGCTACCTTTTCAAAAGCATACAGGACCTATGCTTACACTTTCCCATGAACGATCGACGAGGCCATGGCTTCGCGTTTGCTTTCGGACTCCGAATAGACCTCGACGTTCGAAGCACGCGCGGCTGCCAGAATGGCCCGGGCGCGAAGTCATTTCGTCCGCAGGTCCATGCGCCATGACCAGGAACTTGTCGGCCTTAATGGCTTCCTCGTAACGTATCACACTGTCCTTGGGGGTACCAAGGCTGAACAAAGCGGCGCTTAACGCGCTGATCCCGCCGACCACGACCGCACTCTCCAGTGCCGTGACAATCATGCCAGCTACCGAGCCCAGTATGATCAAAGGACCGACGACAGGTGCTGTGACAAAAAGGCCGCCAATGAACAGCCCCCACAAGCCGCCCCAAAATGCCCCGCGCGAACCCCAAAACGTCACGCGATCGCCGATGTTGTAAAAGCCCACCACCTGTTCGTCGGTGTGATACCCTCGGCCGACGACACTGAGGCTTTTCATGTCAAAACCCGCGTCTCCAAGCGCCTTAATGGCCGCATTGGCCGCCTCGTGATCGTCGAAAACTGCAATCGTTACATCGGAGGTGTTCATAGGGCATTCCTTGCGTTTAAAGCGTTGATGCCACCGTCGAACGGTGGCGACGCCGGTTTCATGCACTTAAGGCCTTTCGACTGACAGACTCGGAAACTACTCACGGGACTCGGACGTCATGCCACCGCCCAATGCCTGGAACAAAGTCGCGCGATTATTGAACTGCGACAGTCGATTGCCATCATAGGCAAGTTGCGCCACCCGCAAGCTTTGCTGGGCATCAAGCCAGACGCGCAAGGCGACAGAACCAAACCGATAACGCACCCCATAAAGCCGCTCGGCCGTGGTAGCAGCCTCCAAAGATTTTTGGAGAGCTTCAGCCTGGTTTACCAGTTGGGTCCGATGTGACAGGGCATTATCGGTATCAGCCAGAGCTGCGTAAAGGGTCTGCCGGAAATTTTGGACCGCAATATCGTAATCCGTCTGGGCTAGCTTGTCGTTCAACCTATGCCGACCCAAATCCAGAAACGGCAGGGTTATCAAAGCAGCGATTGAGCCCGTGGGATGACTAAGCAGGGACGACAGTTCTGTACTGGTACCTCCTCCCGTGCCGGTGAGGCTAAGGCCAGGATAAAGGGTCGCGCGCGTGGCGTCGCCCGTTGCCAATGTCTCGCGTAGGCGCAGCTCAGCCGCTTTTAGATCAGGACGACGTGCAAGAAGTTCAGCCGGCAAGCCAGCCGCGATGGCCGTCAAGGGCAAGTCAGGCAGACTTCGAGGCTCCTGCGCTTCGGCAAGGGGCTCATTGCCCAGCAAGATCGCCATGGCAGCCCGGTCCTCGACCAAGTGCTGGGAAAGCTCCGACAGTGTGGATACCTGCACGTTGACGACCTGCTGGGCCTCTGCAACTTCGACCCCCGACACGGCACCTACGGTGTGCTGGTAGGTAACAAGGTCCAGTATCTTCTGCTGATAGACCAGTGTCGCGTTGCCGGTTGTGATCTGCTGATGCGTAAAGCCAATATCCCAATAGAGCTGACAGACCGTGCCAATCAGGGCCAATTCTGTGGAATTGCGGTCTTCCTGCGTGGCTTTCGCTTCCCAGCGCGCGGCGGATGTCGTCGACGCCAGGCGGCGCCAGAGGTCGACGTCGTAGCTTAGGGCGGCGTTGGCGGTGTAGCTTGTCGTGGCATTGGCCTGTGTCCCCGACACATTGCCTGAAACCCGAGGCCATTGATCAAGGGACGTTATACCCGCGACGGTTTGGGCCCGCTGAACGATAAAGGTGGCGACCAAAAGATTCGTATTAGAGGCCAGCGCCTTATCGACGACGATATTCAAGCCAGGGTCGTCGAAGCTCTGCCACCAACGGCTGTCGATCAAAGCATCCGTAGATGGTGGACCTGCGTGAGAATAATGGTCCGGTATTTGCGCGTCAGGCCTGTGATAGACGCTCACGCACCCGCCCAATACCATTGTCAAGCCAATCCCCACGGCAACGTTTTGCGCAAGACGGTGCCTCATTCCCTTGCCAGTGCGGCGACAGGGTCGAGGCGCGCAGCGGCGCGCGCCGGAAGAAATCCGAAGACGATGCCGATCAAGGTTGAGCACGTAAACGCCCAAAAGATCGAACTTACCGAATAGATCAATTTAAAGTCCTTGCTGAAGAGCGAGAAAATCCCTCCGAAGGCCAAGGCAAGGAGTATACCCATCACACCGCCGATCAAGCAGACAAGGACGGCTTCGATCAGAAACTGTTCCATGATATCGCGCTGCCTTGCGCCGACGGCCATCCGCACACCGATCTCGCCCGTCCGCTCCGTCACAGATACGAGCATGATGTTCATAACGCCAATGCCGCCGACAACGAGAGAGATAACCGCAATGGCGGAGATCAGCAGGGTCAGGGTTTGGGTGGTTGTGTTGATGGTCTGACGGATCGTGTCGTAATTGACGACGAAGAAGTCCTTGGCGCCGTGGCGCCCGACCAACAGTTTGGTCACCAAAGCCTCCGCCAGGGCATTGTCGGTCTTGTCGTTGGTCCGCACGGTAAGACTGCGCAAGGTTGTGGTGCCCAGCATCCGCGAATTGACCGCCGTGTAAGGCATGAAAATGCTTAAGGTGTCGCCGGCGCCGCCGAACGCCATCCCGGCCTTTTTGGTCACACCTATGACGCGCGCAGGAACGGACCCTACAAGGATCACCGCACCAATGGCCGCACTCTTGTTGCCGGCAAACAGTGTATTGACGCTGTTGTCGTCGAGGACGACATTCTGATTATAGGTGCTGACCGCTTTCTCATCGAAGAAACGTCCCTGAGCCAGTTCGAGGCCCGTGACACGGAAGTATTGCGCGCCGACGCCCGAGACCTGAGCATTGACGGCAATATTGCGGTACCTGACCGTCACGCTGGTCTGGACGACCGGCGTCACGCTGTCGACATAGGCCTGCTGCGCGATGGCATTGGCATCTGCGACATTGAGCGTACGCACAGCGCCCGCCCTTATATCGCCAAACCCGCTTCCCGCGCGAATATTGAGTGTGTTTGTGCCAATCGCGCTGATGCTCTCCAGGACTTTCTGACGGGAGCCAGCTCCAAGCGCCACCACACAAACGACCGATGCGATACCAATAATGATGCCGAGCATGGTCAGGAACGTCCTCATCTTGTGCGCCCGCATGGAGAGCACGGCCATGGTAAACGCCTCTCGCAGGCTATCGGAAAGGGCAGCCATGCCGCTGCGATGACTGCGATCAACGGCGGGAAGTCCTTGGTCCTGGCTCTCGCCTATCCCCTTGCCCACCCTGTCCCCGATAATCTGACCGTCCTTGATCTCGATCACACGTTCGCAATGCTCGGCGACCGCCATGTCATGCGTAACGACGATGACGGTATGACCTTCCTTATGCAGGCCTTTCAGGATGCGCATGACGTCTTCGCCAGATACGCTGTCAAGGGCGCCTGTGGGCTCATCGGCCAGGACAATCTCACCACCATTCATCAAGGCTCTGGCTATAGAAACCCTTTGCTGCTGACCGCCAGACAGTTGGCCAGGCCGGTGTTGTACGCGCTCAGCCATCCCCAGACGCTTCAGAAGGTCCAAGGCTCTTATCCGTCTGGCCTTCGCCGGCAGGCCGGCATAGACGGCCGGCACCTCGACATTGCCGAGCGCGGACAGATCAGGTAGCAGATGATAGCGTTGGAAAATGAACCCGAAATGCTCGCG
The DNA here is from genome assembly GCF_964186625.1 of Asticcacaulis sp. MM231. Lineage (NCBI taxonomy): Bacteria > Pseudomonadati > Pseudomonadota > Alphaproteobacteria > Caulobacterales > Caulobacteraceae > Asticcacaulis > Asticcacaulis sp. MM231. Next base: position 295,601 of record NZ_OZ075109.1, on the reverse strand, counting down.
GCGAAGCTCCGCCAATGCGTCCGGCAGAAGTTCGGACGTCGAGCGGCCGCCAATCGTGTAAAGACCCGAGGTCGGCTGATCGAGACAGCCCAGGAGATTCATCAAGGTCGATTTCCCCGAGCCGGACGCGCCGACGATAGCGACCATCTCACCGGGTTCGAACGTCAGGTCGATATCCTTGAGCACGGTGATCGAGGTCTCGCCGGCGGCATAGTCACGACGAAGTTTCGAAACGACGAGCCTCGGCGGCAAGGCGGCCGCTGACGGGCGAGACGTCTGCGCGGGTTTGTCAAACATGGCTTATAATCCGTCACCGCGGTCCGTACCGGGCGCGCCTGTCGCAGATGAGGACGCCGATGACGATGCGGCAGGCAAGACGCTGCCATCTCCGATGACGACGGTTTCGCCCTCAGCAAGTCCGGAGATAACCTGGGCCTTGGCGCCATCATTGATACCCATGACGACCTGTCGCAAGGTCGTCTTATGATCTTTCAGGACAACCGTGACGGCATAGGTACCATCCTTTGCCTGTTCACCAAGGGCTGTTGACGGAATCGTCAGGACGTGTCGGGCCTGGGCCAAAACGATGCTGACATTGGCTGTCATCGTCGTTTTGAGACGACCATCTGGATTATCGACATCGAAGAGGCCGTAATAGTAGACAGCCGTGCTGGTCGTTGTGGTCGCGGCGACATCAGACGCGAAGGTCGTGGGCGCCGGCTGGATGCGGCGTATATGCCCGTAATAGCGATGATCCGGAGCACCAAGAATGGTAAAATACGCCACCATTCCGGGCGTCACATTGATCACGTCGGCTTCGGCAATCTCTGCCTCGACGGTCATCTTGTCGAGTTGCCCCAGAGTGACGATCGTTGGCGCGCTCTGGGCGGCATTGACCGTCTGGCCCTGCTTGGTGACCACCGCCAGCACGGTTCCATCGATCGGCGCCAGTATGTGCGTATAGGCCAGATTGACCTGAGCGGTCCTGACGGAAACCTCAGCCTGACGGATCTGTGCGTTGACGGAGGTCAAAAGGGCGCGGGCACTCTTGACGGCCTTCGTGGCGAGGTCGAGGTCAGCCTTGGCGCCCGCATCTGCAGCGTAAAGGCGGGCCTCGCGATCATAGGCGGTCTGAGCCTGATCGAGCGAAGCCTGATCAGCTATCTTCTGCGCCTGAATATCCAGAAGCGCTGCCTGGGCGGTCGTGAGGCCGTTTGTCTGATTGGCGGCATCGATCTGAGCAATAATATCGCCCTTTTTTACCGTATCGCCTACATCGACGGTCAACGACGTTACAAGACCCGATGCGCGGGAGCCGACATTGATTTCAACGAACGGTACAAGCACGCCCGTCGAGAGTACAGTCTCTTCAACGTCAGCGAAGGCGACCGTTGCAGAAACCAGACTTGCTGTGTTCGGTCTATTGAAAAAGAGCAACCAAACGACAACGGCGACCACAACACAGCCTGCGGCCAGCGCACTCCCCAAGATCCAGACACGTCTTTGGCTTTTAGGACCGACCTTGTCTTCTTGAGCGGCCGGCGCAACCTGCTTTGGCAGGCTTTTTGGGGGTTCGATGGGCGTGTCCATGCGTCGTGTTATGCCACTTTTGAAACGATTTGCGCCGTGCCACCCGCGGCTCCAATCGCCGCTACAGCGGCTTCAACTGCATCAATGGCAAATTTCTCCTGAGTGAAGTCACCAAAAAACGCAAAGTCCTTGGTAATCGTCCAAATCTTGTGACGATGTATAATCTCGAAAAGAACAGGCATATTCGCAACGATCTCGGCGGTTTGGGCATTCATCCTTGAGCCTTCCGTGGTCTAGCTCCCTCCACAATTAAGACACGGAGCCTTTTTGATTGGGAGCACGCATTTGGCAGGTGGCCATGCGCTTAGGTCTATTGAAGTGCAAATTGCTTATCTTCGGTACCGTCGGAAATTACTCAGGGTTACCTCCGTCACTGAATGCGCGCCCCCTGAAACGCCTAGAGATTGAAACCGTATGATGAACCAGTCCGCGCCGGAGGCGAAGGTCGGGCAGAGCCTTCCCGTTTGCGACACATGCGGAACTGAACCTCGCACTTTGGTAATAAATTACCCGTGCTTGTCGGCCGCCTGTTCCGGTTGCACTGACCAGACCGCGGGTTTGTCGCCCTTGTCGGCTTCAGCTATTGAAGCGGTCGCCTGCACCCTGTCCGGCGCGTGATGCGCCGGAGCGTAGATCCTATAGACTTGCATTGGCGCTGCGCCAGTGTTTGTGATGTTGTGCCAGCTTCCCGCAGGAACAAGGACACACCAGCCGTCTGAGACTTCCTGGTACACGGTCAGCGCGTCTTTCGCGGTGCCCATCTGCACACGGCCGCAACCCGCGTCGAGACGAAGGAACTGATCGGTTTCCGGATGGGCTTCCAGGCCAATATCTTAGATTCTGTCGGAAGGGCTGCCCATGGTGGATCTCCTCATGATTTTTGGCGATGCACTCTATCACAGCGCCATCGCGCGATGTGAAACAGTGCGACAAGACTATCGCACCGACTTCCGACAGACGTAAGATTCTGAAACTACTCAGCAAAATTGTATTGGGAATGCGGCGCGCAAGTGGACGTTCATGACTTTATCGCAGCCTGCAAAATCTTATTGGACCTGAGTAGTTTCCGAGTTTGAGAAAGCGCTAGTCGATCAGGCATGCTCAGTCATGTCAGTTGGTAAAAGGGCGTGTGGTTAAACCAAGATAATCGTCTGCCTGCGGTGGAGGCGTGTTTGAGGTTCATTTGGCCCATATGCCGATCTTGGAAAAGGCGGCCTTATGCGACATATCCAGACCCTGTTCCTGGCGTTGATTATCTTACTCGGCGGTTTCTGGGCGCTCGCCGAGACATGGTCGTTCCCGATAACGAATGTCTTTGAGCTCAGAGGTATCGCTATCCAATTCAGCGGCGTGGTGGCGATCGGCTTTATGAGCATTACGATGATGCTCACACTACGTCTGCCGTGGCTGGAACGTTGGATGAGTGGCCTGGACAAAATGTACCGTCTGCACAAATGGCTTGGGATATCCATTCTGGTGGTGGCTATCTGTCATTGGCTTTGGGCGGTGGCCCCCAAATGGGCCAGCGGGCTGGGCTGGACGGTCCGTAGTGTCCGACCACCAAGAGTGCCGATAACCGATCCCTTGCAGGCCTTTCTTGTCAGTTTGCGCCACCCCGCAGAGAGCATCGGCGAGTGGGCCTTTTATGCGGCCGCTCTTCTGATTGTGCTGGCGCTCGTACGGTACTTTCCCTATCGGCTGTTTTACAAAACGCACCGGCTGCTGGCGGTGGTTTATCTGGCCGTAGCGTTTCATGCTGTTGTTCTTATCAAGTTCAGCTACTGGACGTCGCCCCTGGGTCTGCTCATGGCGATACTGCTCACGGCCGGGATACTATCCGCTGTGATCGTTCTGCTGGGGCTGCACGGAAAGGCGCGGCAGGTCTGGGGGCGCATATCGTCGCTCCAAGCCTACCCAGGCGTTCGCACCCTGGAAATTGTGCTCGACATGTCGCGGGAATGGCCAGGCCACAAGGCAGGGCAGTTCGCCTTCGCCATGTCCGACCCTTCAGAGGGCCCTCATCCCTATACGATTGCTTCCGATTGGAATGTCGATGACGGCCAGATCTGCTTCCTCGTCAAAGAATTGGGTGACCACACACGTCTCTTGAAATCCAAACTCAAGCCGGGTCAGGAGGTGAGGGTCGAGGGCCCCTATGGGGGCTTCACCTTTGATGACGGCTACAAACACCAGATCTGGGTCGCCGGCGGCATCGGCATTACGCCCTTCCTGGCCCGGATGAAGCATATGGCTCTGAATATTGACAAACCTGACTGGCCCAAGGGACAGATCATTGATCTTTTTCACACGACGTCTGACGTGGACGAACAGGCTTTCCTCAAACTGGCCGCCGATGCGAAGATCGCCAATATACGCCTCCACCTGATGATTGACCTGCGCGACGGCCGCCTCACCGGTGAACGGCTCCGGGCGGCCATACCGGACTGGCGTACGTCCAGCCTGTGGTTTTGCGGTCCTGAGGGTTTTGCTGCGGACCTGACAGCGGACCTTACCGCGCATGGCTTTCCGACAGGCCAGAACTTCCATCAAGAATTTTTTACCTTGCGCTAGCCGCTTTCAATATCGGCAAGCTGCTAACAGCTCCAGGCTGCACAAAGGACCGCTTTAGGCCGGTATCGTTGAAAAAGTCTTCACCCGCACGTCTTGAATATTTCGGTAACTGAACCCCGATCACTATTCCGGCGCAATACATCCTGAAGTTGCAGCTATGATCGAAAAATTGAAGGACAACCTTGAACGGCTTGCCCATCTTTACAAGATGGGGTTGTTATTGTGGCGCATCTTAGCGCTCAAAGTGTCGTGCCTTAAGTGACATGGACAGGAGTGGCGCACCATTCCGAATAGAACTTCGAAGCAGTATATTATTGAAATTACGGTATAAATTTTCAGCACGCAGTCAGTTTGGTTGCCTAGTCAGGTGCGCCAGGTTAATTTCGGATTACCGACAGCCAACCTTTTCTGAACCGCCATTGGATGGTTTCCACCGCACGGACATGCCGTGGCGCGATAAGGGCAACACCACTTGCAGGTTATCGTAGGCAACAGCGACGATTGTACCTGCGCCATTCAGCGCATGGCTTTTCGGCGCATCCTAATGCGTAGGGGGACGCCCCGCACCAGATTCACAAAGCTGTTTTCTTTGTGAGTTAAGTTCACTTTTTCTTTTGAGAAATAATGAGCGGCATTCACGCCACTGTCACTTTCCCCCAGTAAGCCTCCTCTAGTTCGGGTGATAAGCCCTAAAACAGGAGGCTCTCATGATACGCTTTATATTCGCCGTGATCGGGTTGTTTTTTGCGATCAGCGGCCCTTCCCACGCGATCGCGCCTCTGGGCACAAGCACACATCCGCTACGGGTCATCCTCATTCCTGCCGATGGCGGCACCGAAGACGGCACACGCGCTGACTATCAGCCTTTGTTCAACGCCGTCACCCGCACCACCAATCTCAATTTTGAAATTCGCGTCGGCCAGTCCTATTCAGCGGTCGTTCAGGCGCTGTGCAACGGCTCGGCTGATATCGCCTTCGTCGGTGCCGTCACCTACATACAGGCCAATGAACGCCACTGCGCCGAGTTGCTTGCCGTCGGCGTCGAGAAGGGGCAATCGACCTATTACGCCGGCCTGTTCGCAAAAGCCGGCACGCCAATCACATCGATCAAGGCCTTGAAAGGCAAGCGCGTCGCATTTGGCGATATCAACTCCACCTCCTCCTTCGTTTTTCCCATGGCAATGATTTTGGAAGCTGGCCTCGACCCGGTGCGCGATCTGTCTGCCATTCGCCTGACTGGTAGCCACGCCAACAGCCTGGCCGCGCTCGTACAAGGACAAGTAGATGTCGCCGCTTTGTCGTTCGACAGCTTTGACAAGGCCGTGCGCCAGGGCGCCGTTGATCCGAAAACCATTCAGGTCGTCGCCAAGAGCATGCCTATCCCCTACCCGCCTCTGGTCATGAACCAAAAACTGCCACCGGCGATCAAAAAGCAACTGAAGGCGGCCTTTGCAACCGTTCACACCGCCCCTGGTGTGACGCCGGATATGATCCGCGGTTACGGCGGTGCCAAGATTGATCGTTACGACACCGCCTATCCCGCCGCCAAGTTTAACGTCGCCGCCGCCAAGATGGCCAAGGTCAATGACCAGCTCAAGGGCGAAATCCTCAAGAAGGCAGCTCAGCGCTGATGCTTGAGTTTACGGATGTCACCAAGCGCTACAAGGACGGCCTTATCGCCTTGTCCGGGGTCTCCTTCAGCGTCCCGGAAGGCCAGGTGTGCGTGATCCTGGGCCCTTCGGGCGCCGGCAAGTCGACGCTCCTGCGCATGGTCAATGGTCTCACCGAACCCACATCGGGCAGCATCTCCATCAACGGCCAGACGGTGACCCGGAAGAGCTTGACAAAGTTACGACCAGGGATCGGCATGATCCACCAGGCCTTTAATCTCGCGGCCCGCGCGAGCGTGGCGGATAACGTCATGTCCGGCGCGCTACCGGTGGTCCCGACCTGGTGCGCGCTGCTGGGCCTGTTTACGCCGGCGCAACGCGCAACGGTCTGCGAACTCGTCAACGCTGTCGGGCTTGAGGAAGATCACCTGCGCCGGCGTGCGAGCGATCTCTCGGGCGGACAGCAACAACGCGTCGGCATCGCGCGCGCCTTTATGCTCGATCCAGCCGTCATTCTGGCCGATGAACCGGTCGCCAGTCTCGACCCGAAGATCAGCGACGACATTGTCCGCCTGATCGTCTCGCAGGCCCGCGTGCGCGGTTCCAGCGTTTTGTGCAGCCTTCACCAGGTCGAACTGGCCAAACGTTATGCCGATCGGATTGTCGCGCTGAAAGCCGGCCGCCTCGTCTTCGACGGCCCGCCATCAGCCTTGGACGTAGCGACAGTTTCCGACATCTACGGCGGGCAGCAGCCGGTCGAACCCGCCTTCGAGACCTTGCCATGATCCAATCCGAAACGACCCGTCAGCCGAAAGACTGGCAGTTCCCCAAACCTTACTCGATGGGCAAGATCGCGCTCATTATCGTCGCCTTCCTCGTTATCGCCTACACCGGCAAACGTGTTGAGATGGATCGCGCCGCCGCTATGACGGCAGATGCGGTCGCTTACGTCGCCGGTCAGCGCGCCGATAGCCAGGTGGCGCAAGGCCTCGGCGGACTGGTCAAACAACTCTTCCCCCTGGTGCTCGAAGAGCGCACAGAAACCAGCCGGATCGAACATTTCGATCGTGCGCACCTGCCGCCCTTCTCGCATATTGAAACGACAGAAACCAAGGTTGAGACCCTCAATCCGGACACCTACCAAATGGATGCCTCGGTGGAACGGACGGAGTTTCTGGTTGAACCTTATGGTTATGTCGTGCGCGTTGCCCTCAAGCTCGTGGAGACGCTGGAGATTGCCCTGTGGGGCACCTTGATCGCGGTCATTCTGGGCGCACCCCTGGCTATTTTCGGGGCCCGCAACCTGACGCCAAACACACTGGCCTATATTGTCAGCCGCGGCATTGTCAGCCTGTTCCGGGCAGTCCCCGAACTCATCAGCGCGCTGTTTCTGGTTCTGGCCTACGGCTTCGGACCTATCGCCGGTGTGCTGGCGCTGGCCTTTTATGGCGCCGGCTTCCTCGGCAAGTTCTACGCCGACGACATGGAAAACGCCGACATCAAACCGCAGGAAGCCTTGCGCGCCATCGGCGCCAACCGGCTCAAAATCCTAGGCTTCGCCATCCTGCCGCAGGTCATGCCGCAATATATCGCCTATACCCTCTATGTGCTTGATCGCAATATGCGTATGGCCATGGTGATCGGTCTCGTCGGGGCTGGCGGCATCGGGCAGGAACTGAAAGGTCGCTACGACATGTACAATTACGGCCATGTCGGCACCATTCTGGTCGGGATCTTCCTGCTGGTGCTGATTCTGGAGCAGGTGTCCAACCGTCTAAGACGCATCTATCTGTAAGGCCGCCTTCCTGGACACTCTCTCCCAGATAAGGGGGCTGTTTGTTCGAGCCACCATCGTGGATTGGCAGTCCTGGATCTGACAAGAGCCTCAGACCTTGCGTCCACGCCATGCTCCCCTTCACTACCCCCAGGCACGTCTTGTCAGCGGCGCTAGGCATGACTCTCAGTCAGACCTCATCCCACGGCCCTCTAAGACATCGACGTGCAAACGCAAAAATCCCCGTAATCGATAAATGTAGCATTTATCGATTACGGGGATTGGCGACCAAGCGGCCTCTTAGAACTTAGGCAAGCGGGGCTCAGGCGCCACATAAGCCGCCGGCGCACGGGCCAGAGTTGGCGCCGGGTCGCTGAAGCTGTGCGCGCCGGTCTCGATCCGGCCGGCAAAGCGCCGTTCGAACCCGTCCGCCGTCACCGTGACATCGTACCAGTTGCCATGCTCGCCCGCCAAAAACACTTCCTTATGGCTTTGTCCTGGCTTCAAAGTCAGCGACTTGCTGCCGAGATTATAGACCTCGGCATCCACAGCCACAGTCAGCGACGCCTTGGTCGTGTTACGCAAGGTTAGGGTCAAGACGGCTGGCTTGGGCGACGTTGTGGCCGCAATCTCTATGGCGTTTGTCTGCCCTTTGAAGCTGCGGTGGAAACCGTTCGGCGCCAAAATCCACAGGTCATAATGACCGTCAGAGAAAGCGAAACGGTCGCTCAGTGTCTTGCCGGCCTCGACCGTATAACGGCGCGGAATCGCTTCGAGATTCTGGCGGTCATAGACGTGGAAGACAGCCCCCATCTTGCCGGTGTTGACGAAGTCCAGCGTGAGGCTGTCCGATTCAAGCTTCGGACGCACCTCAAGGGCGTATGGCAGAGCGCGGGATGGGCGCGTTCCGGTTTCCTGCGTCAAGGGCGACGGTGTCGCCGGCGGCTCGATGCGCTTGCGGTGGATCTGCTCCAGAACGGCTTTGCGCGAACCCGAGGCATCCGGCAGCGGCGCGACCTGCGCGTTCGGATTGGCAAAATCAAAGGCCGAGGTCAGGTCGCCACAAACAGCGCGGCTCCACGGACTGATAGCCGGGATCACCACATCAAAGCGCTTTTCCAGGAACCGGCCGACAGAGGTGTGGTCGAACACTTCGGATGACACCCAGCCACCGCGGCTCCACGGCGAGACGACATACATCGGCACGCGCGGGCCAAGGCCCCAGGGCCTAAGCGTGCCCGTGATCGTGTCATCGGCTTCAAGGAACTTGCGCTCAGGATCACTAAAGTAGAAGCCCTTTACATCTACCGTCGACTTGCCCATGAGCTCGCCGGCGACGTTGAAGGAAGGCGGCGCCGGCGCCGGCGCGTGATCGAACAGGCCGTCGTTTTCATCGAAGGTCTGGAAGAAGACCGTACTGGCCCATACTTCAGGATTGCTGGTCAGCGCCGACAAAATGCCGGCCGTAAATTCCGCGCCTTGCAGCGGCGTCGAGGCGGAAGGATGCTCCGACCAGTCCTTGGGTGGCAAAATCCACGAGACTTCCGGCAGGGTGTTGTCTTTCACATCCTGCGCGAACTGCTCAAGCGACCAGTGGCGCATGCCTTTTTCGTAAATGGCCGAACCTGGCTTGGCGTCGCGGAAACTGGCGAACGCCAGGGCGCCGTGCATGGCGCCGGTCCAGTTGTCGTTCGGGTCCTGATAAAAGCGCCAGGACACGCCGGCTTTTTCCAGAACGTCCGGCAGGGTCGGCCAGGTGAAAGCGGAACCCTGGTAGGTGTAGCCAGGTTCCGGCAGAGTTCCCTTGACCCAGCAGCGCAGGTTCATAGGTTCAGAATTGTCTTTCGTCGCATTGATGCCCTTGGCGCGTAGGTCCGGATCGTGGTTCGAACCTGACCAGAAGACGATGCGGTTGGGATCCGTGCAAGAGGTCAACGAGCAGTGATAGGCATCGCAGATCGTAAACGCTTCGGCGAGTGCGAACTGGAAGGGGATATCCTCACGTTGGTAGTAGCCCATCGAATAGGGGTTCTTGTATTTCGGCCAGTAGCCAAACTTGCCCTGGTTCCAGGCGGCTTGCGCGTCACCGAACCCATGCGGTGTGCCGGGCACCGCGATGGCATTGGTCGTTTTGGTATCGAGGTGGTAAGGTGGGATGATCTTCTTGCCATCCGACTGCTGCCATACCGGCCCGGCCGCCATAGGCACCGGATGGCGATCACCAAAGCCACGCACGCCTTTCAAGGTGCCGAAGTAGTGATCGAACGAGCGGTTTTCCTGCATCAGGATGACGATGTGCTTAACGTCTTTGATGGTACCGGTGACGGATTTGGCCGGGATGCTGAGGGCCTGGGCGATAGCGTTCGAAAAGGGCGTGGCGCTGGCGGCCAGACCCGCCCCAGCGCCAAACATACGAAGAAGATTGCGACGGTTGGTCTCGGTCATGGGATCGTGCTCCGGAAAGGGAAAGTCCAAGCGGTGAAGCCTTGTCCTGCCCGTCTCAGGATGTGACGGACAGGACAAGGCAGGATCACATCGGAGGAACGCGCGCGGCTAAACGCTTTCTCGCCACGCGCGCCCCGAGTGTTGACGGGGACACACACAAAGTTGGCACAAGAGAGAAACTAGAACTTGGTGGCGAAGGTCATGTAGAAGCTGCGCGGCTTGCCTTCGAATTCGTAGCCGTAGAAATAACGGTCATCGGTATTGCTATAGAGGCCCTTGTTATAGTCGACGCCGTAGAAGTTGTTGCCGTAGCCATAACGCTCGGCATAGTGCTCATTGAAGAGGTTGACGATGCGGAACTGGAGGCGGTGCTGCATGTCGTCGCCGAGCAGATAGGTGACGCTGCCGTTGACCACGGTGTAGTCGCCGAAGTTATGACGGTAGCGCGGCACACCGGAGTCAGCGCCAATGCCATTCACCGCCGGCTTGGCGGTGCCAGGCATGGCGGGGCCGCCCGTTGACCATTCCGGCCCCTGGATACGCGGCAGAAGCTGGATCTTCAGGCGCTTGTCACGCGAGGTCCAGTCGATGGCACCGATGGCGAACCATTCCGGCGTTTCATTGATCTGCAGACCCTTGCGCGAACCACTTTCGTCCGAGGCGTCTTGTTTGGTGTAGCCAATATTGAAGTGCCACTGTTCACCCAGGCGCAGGTCAACTTCCGCCGTCAGCCCCTTGATGATCGTCTTGGCCGAGTTGTTGAAATAGGTGTCGACCGGGGTGTTGACGCCCTTATATTGTACGATGATCGGGCGGCCCGATGTGGTCTGGATACGGTTGGAAATTTCCGTGTTGAAAGCGCCGACTTCCGCAAAGAAGCCCATCTTGCCGAAGTCATGCTTATAGCCAATCGCGGCGTTGTAGGTCTCGGTTTCCTCCGTCTGCAGATCCGGATTGCCGATCACGGTAAAGCCGGCCGCCGTCGCCGTCGTCGGACGCGGATTATTGATGTAAAGTTCGTTAGTCTGCGGCAGGCTGTAGGACGTGCCACCATTGGCGCGGGCGTAGAAGTCCTTTAGGAAGGGCTGCTTTACGCCGAACTTCCAGATCATCTTGTGATCGAAAGCGTCCGAGAAATCTTCGCGGATGGCCAGAGAAATGCGGGTATCCGGGCTGAACGGCAGGCGTGGATGGACATCGATAAAGACGCCGGTCGTGGTGCTGTCATTGTTCGGGATGGCGAAGCGGTCATCAGAGTCATCAGCATAGGTCACATATTGCAGACCGCCGACCAGTTCGAGATAAGGGTTGACGTTCCAGGTGGCACGTACCGTGGCGCCCTTTTCCTTGAAGCCACTAACATATTGGTTGCTGTTGCCAAAACCATGGCCAAAACCCGGCTCGACCGCACCCGTCCAGGCACCCTTCGGAATGGTCTTGGTCGGGGCGTTCGGATCAACGCAGCCCGCCGCGATCATGCAGATTTCAGGATAGACTTCGGCATTCCACAGCTTTGGATTGGAGTAGTAGGCCGAGGCCTCCAGGAACAGCTTGTCGTTCCAGCGCTTGGTGAAAGACACATCAAAGATCGGGTAGCGCAGCGTATTGGGTGAATAGGATTCACCGGATGGGAATGGGTCCTGGAACCAGCTCTCGGTATAGATGGCGTTGGCGCGCAGTTCGGTGTTTTCGTCAATCTGCCACAGGTACTTGATGCCAATGTCGTTCTTGTTGAGCGGATACTTTTGCACGCCGCCTGAAAGCGCGACATTGTCGGTAAAGACGGCGGGATCGAATATGCGCGGACCGTCGGTCGCCAGCATCGATCCGTAGAACATGATCGAATGTTTGCCGTCCTTATCGAGCGGGAACGAATAGTTACCCCAGATCTCGCGCGTCTGGAAGGAACCGTAGGAGACGCCGAAGTCACCCTTGCGCGTACCGTCGGGCTTCTTGGTGATGACGTTAACGACGCCAATGCCGCCGTTCGATCCGAAGTACAGGCTGTTACCGCCGCGGAAGACTTCGATATTGTCGATCATATGCTGATCGATGGTAGTTGCACCCCAAATGTTCTCCAGCGCCGGGCCGCGGTCGTAAAGTGGCGTGCCATCAAGGGTCACCAGCGTATCGCGGTCACCGCCGCCATCAAGACGGATCGTGAACTCGCCTTCATCGGGCGAATAACCGATATTGACGCCCTTGACGAGGAACTGAACAGCTTCGGCGAAGTTGACCGCGCCGCTTTGCTCGACCTGAGCCGATGAAATGACCTGCACGTCGTTGCCGTACTCGGCCTGCTCTTTGGCGACCGCTGTGGCGCCGGAGAGCTTGCGATTTCCCTTCACGACGACGTTGGTGATGCCATCCACCTCTGCACTGGTCGTGGTGGAGGCTTCACCCTCAGCGTGGGCAGCGCCAGCCAGGCAGGCCAAAGTCAGCGCGCCCAGAAGCGGCGCATAAATCACCCGTTTCTTAAAAGACATGGTATATCCCCTTGATGTTGCGAACCTGTGGGCGGCGCTATGAGCGTGCGGGGCCCGGTCGAGGGGAAACTAGCCAGTGGCCGTGACAGAAAATGCAGCCTTTTATGACAAATTAATGATTTTCACTCATTTTTACATTGGCAATAAAGTGAGTGAAATTTATCATACTTCGGCCGACCAACCGGGGAAATCGCGGAAGGAAAGACCTGACGCGGGGCCGATCAGGACGGCCCGCAAGCCATGCGCCCTGGCGCCATCGCCATCCGTTTTGGGGTTGTCTCCGATCATGACTGTGGTCTGGGGCGAAGCGCCAAGCACCTGGCAGGCACGCTCAAACAGGCCGCGGCTGGGCTTGCCTATGATGTCATAGTCTATGGATGCATGGTCGGTGCCGGCCAGAATCGCTGCAAGCAAGGCGCCGGTTTCCGGTACAAGGCAGCCATTGGCGCCCGGATGCGTCAGATCAGGATTGGCGACGATGAGGCGCGCACCGCGGCGCAAGCAGTTGGCGGCGCGCGCCAACTTAACATAGCTGAACTGCTTGTCGCGGAGCAAGACCACAAGGTCAGCCTCCTCGCGCACCACCATAAGACCAAGGCTTTTTGCATAGGTTTTAAGCCTATGATCACCCAGGACCATGACACGGCCAGCGCCGGAGTCACGGGCCTGATGGAGCGCCTCCGCCCCCGCCAGAAGGACATGAGACGCCGGCAGGGTTATGCCGGCGGCAGCCAAAATCGCGACGAAATCCTCCGGCATGTGGGTTGAGTTGTTAGACACAATGGCGACACGTCCTGCCCATGCGCGCATAAAGGCGATCGCCGCCGGCAAGGGTTTATCGGCCAAAGCGACACAGCCGTCCCAGTCAAGCAGAACGTGCGTAGCGCCGTCAAAGACGGTGGCCATATCATCGTGGGTCAAAGCGGCTGGCTGGTTCCATTGGCCCTTGCCGCCGGCAGGCGACGTGATCAGTATATTCAACACTATACTCCCTCGGTCGCGTTGCGAAGCCGCGTGCGACAATTTTGGGATGTGTAAATTTCACTCATTAATTATTCGCGACAATAATGAGTAATATTTATGTCAACAAACGGCTATATAGGCTGAATATGACAATCGACCCCGATCTCGCTGACATGATCAAATTGCGGAATCACGATACCAAACGGCATGTTAGGGAGAGCGGCAGGCCATGGACAAAAAGATTATGAAGAACGAAAAGACAGCGCGATCAGGCCCAACCCATCATACACCGGTGGAAAACGCCCTGGCGCGGCTCACGATCGCCTACCCGACCCTAGCCAAGGGGGCACAGCGTATCGCCGACTACGTCATCGAACAGCCCGAACGCATCGTCAGCATGTCGGTCACCGAACTGTCCGAAGCCACCGGCGCCAGCGAAGGCAGCGTGATCAACTTTTGCCGCAAACTGGGCCTGTCCGGCTTCCAGCAGTTAAAGCTAAGCCTGGCACAGGAGACCGTGCAGCCCGTACAATTCATCCATGAGGACCTTGAACGTGGCGACGATCCCGATACCGTCTGCCGCAAGATATTCCACTCTGGTATCCAGGCGCTGCGTAACTCGTTGTCCGTGCTTGATCCAAAATCCCTGGCCAAGGCCGTAGAGATATTTCGCCAAGCCAAGCGCATCGAAATCTATGGCGTCGGCTCATCCGCCCCCATCGCGGAGGATGCGCATTATCGCATGCTACGCATCGGCCTTGACGCCAAAGTCGTCACCGATAGTCATATCCAGGCGATCAGCGCCTCACAGGCAAATCCGGACGTCGCCGTTCTGACGGTTTCACACTCCGGCGCGACGCATGAAACGGTCACCTCGACCAAGCTGGCCAAGAAAGCCGGCGCAAAAACGGTCGTCATTACCAACTTTGCCCGCTCACCGATCCAGAGCCATGCCGACGTTGTGCTGTTCACTATGGCGCGTGAGACCCTTTTCCGAACGGAGGCGATGACCAGCCGAATCGCCCAGCTTTGCGTGGTCGATGCCCTGATCGCGGCGCTGGCGCTTGCAGACTACGACCGCTCGACGACATCGTTGAAGCAAACTTTTGAAACACTCTCGATCAAGAGATTTTAGCCTGGCGGTAAACTGTCGCCAAAAGGTAGATCCCTATATGCTTTAACAAGGGGAAAATTGAAGGGCACTTGTCTTGAGGTCCATGGCACAGCTTTAGTATCATGTGCGCGACACTTTCAATTCGCGTTCGGTCGTTCACGTTAATCTACTTGGCCAGTCGCCCTCGCTGGAGATTTCAGAGCGCCTTCAGCTTTTGCGGACCGTCCGACTGAACCCCTTGTCGCTTTGCAGGAAGGCCTCAAGCATGAAGGGGATCAGATCGGTGACCGATTCCTGGACGCCATACTGGACCCGATACAAATCTGCATAGTCTTTGAGGGCCTGGCTTAAATCGGCGCCAACCGTAATCGTAAGTTTGATCGGTGTGCGATCGGGCAGCCTTGGCAGTTTTATGTCGGTCACGGGCGATCTCCGTCCAAGCTTTCGGTAATGATCAGGTCTTTCTGGACGATCACCCGCAACGGCCAGCCCGGCCGCACCTTGAGCGTTGGCTGAACATCCAGTTGCCGGCTGACAATCTTCTGGCCGGCCTCATTGGCGGTCTGCTGAACGGACTGGCGCAACGCCCTGACCAGATCATTGTCGCTATCGTTTCCGATGTCTCCGGTGAGGGCCAAAAGGGTCGACAGTCCGATACCCTTTAGTAAGGCCGTGGAGTGGAACGAGACCTCGTCGTAAAGTCCGGCATAGCCCGACATATCTGAGGCTGGCATAGTGTCGATCTGCAGAGATCGACCATCTGGCCATATCAGACGCTGCCAGACGATGAGCGCACGCTCTTGACCGAACGATACCGTGTTGTCGTATGTCCCGATCAGGCGCGTGCCTTGCGGAATAAGAATCGACCGTCCGGTTAAATCATGCACGTCGCTGGTCACCTGCGCGAGGATGGTGCCTGGCAGATCCGAGTTCAAGCCTGTGATCAGCGCTGCGGAAATGACGGTGCCGGCCATCACGATGTTTGTGCTCGCCGGTTCCTGCACAACATAGGGATTGATATTGGCGCTCCGCTTCGCCGTTTCGAGGAAGCCTGTCTTTGCCGCCGATGGCGACGATGCCTGAGGGATTGCCGGCGTCAACATCAATGATTGGTTGTCAGTGCTGGAAAGATTGGGAGCCGAGGCCACGGGCCGCTCGGGTGCCACGGATGCGGCGACCTGGAAAAACAGGCTGCTCGTACGGTCGGCGGTTGACAGCGATGCCTTAGAAGGGGTTGGCGCACCCTGGTCTACCATCGCCATATCGCCATGCCGTCGCCTATATTCAAGAATCGCCTTCCCCAAATCGCCCGGTAACGGCTCGCCCAGTTTCGGTACATCAGCGTAGGTTTTCGGCAGGCCGGCAACCTGATCAGGAAGGCCGGCCTTGTGCTTTTCCGGGTCCTTGTCGTCCACCGAAGGCGCGCCCGGATGGATCAGGGAGGGGACCAAGCCCAGCGAGGTCAGACCAACAAGAACAACGCAAGCCCCGCCGGCAAGACCGATCAGAAGATTGCGCTTGATGCGAATCACACGGCGAGGTTTTGCGCGCAAGACCAGGGTTTCCGGATCGACCTTTTCCACTTTTTCTGTCTCAGTCATGGCGCGCACCGCCCTTCCGATCGGCCGTGATCCGCACGATCGCCTGCGGCTTTTCGCCGAGGCGCAGTTCCGCGACCTCAAACAGGCCCTCGACAATGTAGTAGTTGCGGCTCACCCGATAATTTACGAGTTGCGCCTGACCGCCCTTCCCTACGACGAACAAGGGCGGCGCCTCGGTTGTCGACAGGTCATTGGGGAATTCGATAAAGACGCGGGCGCCGTCGTCGAAAGCGCGTACCGGTCGCCACGCAGGCTTGGCGCCGGTGATCGCATAGCCAAAGTGGACGTTCTCCAGCGCAATCGCGTCTGCCGTCGGCGCAGCCACCTGGGCCCTCTTCTCCGCTGCCTTGAGCGCCAGTAATCCATCTTGCGGGTAGCGCCAGGACAGGGCGGCCATTGCGGTTGCCGGCGTGCTTTCCATCTGGAGATGGTAGGTGCGGCGGTCGGTCGCGATGATCAGGTTGGTCTTCAACCCACTGAGCTGCGGCTTGACCAGGATATGGACGCGGGCATCGGCACCTGCGCCGCTTTTGGTGTTGCCGATGATCCAGCGCGCTGTGTCACCACTGGAAATAGCAATCAACCCCTCACCGGCCTGGAGGGTGATGTCGGACACACGGTCCGGGGCCGCGTAGAGACGATAGAGAGCCCCTTCCATATAGGGGTAGACCTGTATCGCGCTGATAAATCCTTCACCACGCGGTTCCTGAAGCGCTGCCTTATTGGCGGCGGTTATGCGGTCGAGCGGTTTTGCCACGGCTCCCGCGGACGTGGCCGGCAACGGCACTGGCATTGAGACAATGAGGCCGGCAGGCACGGCCGGTGTATCGAGCGATCGCACGGTCACGGCGGGCGGAGTGCTGGACAGCCGCTTGGCGGCGACGAAGTCCGGTGAAACCAACGGCGTGCCAGCCACCGCGCAGACGGCCAAACTGGACACAGACACAACAAGTGGCAGACAGATCAAACGCATATCAAGGCTCCTCAAGATCAGGGTTGAACAAGGGGTAAGGGACTGGCAGGCGAAGGATTGGTGGGTACGACCTCGCCGCCATAGTCTTTCGACCAGGCGAGCGTTGTGACGTAGAGACCCAGCGGGTTTTTGCGCAGCACGTCGGCGGTACTGGGAGTCTTCTGGCGAACGCCTAACAGGGCCGTCCACCGCGTGGTCGAGACGAGACTACCGGACGCGAACACCTGCTCGACCCATTTGACCTGGAACGTGCCAGCCGATGCGCGCACAGCGCTGGCGATGTTCACCGTTACCGACCGCTTGCCAACATCCGTAAACGGATCATTCAAGCGGGCCTGTTCGTTCAGGAAGCGCGCCGCGTCGTCCGTGGCGAAGACATAGGCTTCCAGCCAGTTTTGTCGTACCAGGACCGGGTCTGTTGGCAGGCCTCTGACATCCGTGATGAACCTTGAGAGAAACCAGCCAATCTGGGCGTCTGTGGGTTTAATCGCTTCTGACGCGGGCGCTACAGCGCGCACGCCTTCCCCCGGTCCGACCTCGACCACATAGGGTGTGACACGGCTTTGACTGCCCTGATAGATGAGGCCACACGACAGCAGCGCGCTGACTGCGACCGCCCCGAAGGCCAGCGCGCGCCAATTGGCGGCCTGGGCGGCCGCGCTGCCGATGCGGCGATCCCAAACCTCACCCGCCTTCTGGTAGGGCGTGAGGGGCCCCGGCGTATCGCCATATTTCTGGATAATGCGTTTGAACATGAGGTCTCCTTCCGGGGTGAAGCTTTGAAACAGGCAGATTAAAAAACGGAAATATCAGGACTTGTCGGTGATATCCGGCGCAGGCCCACTGCCGCCCTGGTCACCCGACGTGATGGCGGATTGGATCATATGGATGTGGCCCTGACGTCGATGTTGCTCGTGCTGGCGTCTGGCCCAGGCCGGTGGCGTATCGTCGCTGCCACTGGCAGTAGGGCTTTTTGGCATATTCGGCGGAGGACCACCGACGCCAGCCCCTCCACCGGAGGAGCCGCCGCCACTCGACGGGCCGCCGTTCCCACCCGTCCCACCATTGCTCATCCCACCGGACATACCAGCGGCGGCCTTGACGGCACTGAAGGCCTGGGCGCCACCGCCGGCCAGGGCGCGCACCGCCCCACCGGCCAGCATACCGGCCCCTACAGCGGCCGCGGCGGTCCCAACAGCGGCGCCGGCGCCCAGTTGCGGTGCTCCGGAGACAAGCCCGGAGGCGATGGTAGGTCCGAAAATGCCCAGGCCCAAAAGGGTCAACGAGGCCAGGGCCAGGGTCAGGGCCTGGACGAGATCGGGCGTGGCGCCGTTCAAACCCATGACATAGTGTTGAAAGAAGGACGCGCCGATGCCGACGATGACGGCCAGCACCATGACCTTGACGCCGGAGGTGACCACGTTGCCAAGGACGCGCTCGGCCAAAAACGAGGTCTTGTTCCACAGGGCAAAGGGCACGAGGGTAAAGCCGGCCAGGGTCGTTAGCTTGAACTCCAGGATCGTAATGAACAGTTGAATGGCCAGCACGAAGAAGGACAGGAGGACAAGCAACCAGACGATGAGCAGGACAGCGATCGTAAGGAAGTTTGAGAAGAAGGTGTCCAGGCCCATGAGATCGGCCAGTTGATCCAGCAAGGGCTTGGCCGCGTCGAAACCGATGCCGGCGAGACGGCCGGGCTTGAGCAGGTCGGCGGCTGACAGGGTGTTTGCGCTGGCATCCAGCCCCAGGGTCGAGAACGACGAGAAAATGATGCCGGCCAGGGTTTTGAAATTGTTGATGATGTAGGCGAACGCGCCGACGAACAGGACCTTTTTCACGAGCCGTGTCAGGATATGGGCCTCTTCGTCCAGCAACCAGAACAGGGCTGCCAGGGTGACGTCTATGGCGATCAGTAGTCCGGCCAGATGACCGACGTCGCCCTTGAGCAAGCCAAACCCACTGTCCAGATACTGGCTAAAGACACTCAAAAACTGGTCAACGACATTGAGATCCACGGGGGGCTCCTAAACAAAAACCAATGTGGGTTAGTGTGCAGTGTAGGCAGAGCCGGAGCCGATAAAGGCCTTGGTCATCGCTTTTGCGGCCGCTTCGCCTTGTGCCTTACGGGCCAGGTCGAGGGCCTCGGCGCGATACTGGGCGGCCAGAAGGGTGGTGATCTGCATCTGCTGTTTGGTGTTCAGGGCCAGAAGCTGGTTGGCCGCCTGTTGTGCCTGGAGATTGCCGTCTGCGCCCTGGGAGGCTGACACGAGATCGCTCAGGGTCATGGCGTCATCCGTCAGGCTTTCATTGACCTTGGCCTGGACGAGCAGGGTCTGCTCAAAGGCATCCATGCTGCTCTGCCACCGGGTCATGGCCTCACCGATCAACCCGCTCGACTTCACATTGGCATAGGCGCTGGGATACTGGCCTTTGAAGGCGGCCTCGGTTTCCTCAATGGTGAAAGCGATGCCCTTGGCCTGTTTCATCAGGTCGTTGATCGCGGCGATATCGCCATTGAGCTTGGCAAGCTCATTGAGATCTAGCTTTTGCAGATGCTTGGCCATGCTGACGAGCATGGTGGCTTCATTGGACAGGCTCTGGATCTGATTGTTGACCTGCTGCAGGGCACGTGCCGCCTGCAGAACGTTGGACGCATAGTTGGTGGGGTCGTAAACGACCCATTGCGCGCGGGCCGGTGATAGGCTTCCGGCTCCCAGCATAAGGGCAACAAGTGCAGGCAGTACACGGGTTTTCAAACAGGTCATCACAGTCTCCTCAGTTGGCATTCAGATAAAGGGGAAGGGTCGCAGGCCAGTCAGAGGCAGCGCCTCCTTCAAAGGCTGGCAACAGGTCACGCGCCCAGTCCGGTCCGCGGGCGTTGATCAGGGCGTTTGGGAATCCTTCGGCGCCGTGTTCCGCCAGAAGGCGATCGACCAGCGCCTGGTCCTCTGGACCGGACACACCGCAGACGGCCAGGGCGATCGGACCCAGAGACAAATCGAACAAACGATTGCCGCGGCGTGACTGCAGATAATAGTGCTGCTTCGGCGTGGCGCGCGCGATGATCTCAATCTGGCGGGTATTGAGACCGACGCGTTCATAGGCAAGCCGCATCGCTGGCTCAACCGCCCGATCATTGGGCATCAGGATGCGCTGTGGGCACAACTCGATGATGGCCGGCGCGATGGGGCTTTCGATGACATCGGTCAGGGATTGAGTGGCGAAGACGACGCTGACGTTTCGCTTGCGCAGGGTCTTAAGCCACTCCCGAATACGCGCCGCAAACAAGGGCTGATCGAGAAACACCCAGGCCTCGTCCAGGATCAGCAGGGTCGGCCGCCCGTCGAAGCGCGCCTCAAGGCGATGGAAGAGGTAGGTCAGAGCCGGCCCCAGCAGGCTGGGCTCCACCATTAGGTCTTCGGTCTCAAAACAGGCCACCCGCCCGAGATCGAGGCTATCTTCCTCGGCATCAAGACACTGCCCGAAAGCCCCATCAAGGGTGTAGGGACGAAAGGCCGCTTTCAGCGCGTTCGAGGACAGAAGCATCACCAGACCGGTCAGG
Organism: Asticcacaulis sp. MM231; assembly: GCF_964186625.1. NCBI lineage: Bacteria > Pseudomonadati > Pseudomonadota > Alphaproteobacteria > Caulobacterales > Caulobacteraceae > Asticcacaulis > Asticcacaulis sp. MM231. Next base: position 274,912 of record NZ_OZ075109.1, on the reverse strand, counting down.
CTCCGTTCCGCAATCGGTGCCTGGGCCAGGCTGTTTAATGCTGACCACAGGCTTTCCTTGGCTTCGGGGGTGATGGTAACGTTCTCGACCGCTAACAGCCCCTGCAGCCACTCCAGCGCCCAGCCGCGCTCGGCTTCATCATCGATCCTACGCAATGGCTGGAATGCGAGCGCAGCCTGGCGCCCAAGCCGGTAATGTTGTCCGCGCAGTGCCAGGGTCGCCGCACGGGCGGACCCTCCCTTGTCGAAGATGAAGACCTGCGCATCTTTATAGCGCATGAATTGCAGGGCCATGAAACTCAGCAGGACTGACTTACCGGCGCCGGTCGGCCCCAGCACCAGGGTATGACCGACGTCGCCAACATGGAGGCTCAGACGAAAGGGCGTCGCACCCGAACTCAGGGCATAGAGCAGCGGCGGTCCGTCCAGATGGGTATCGCGCGCGGCACCGGCCCAGACGGCCGACATCGGCATCAGGTGAGCCAGATTGAGACTATGGACCAGGGGCTGGCGGACATTGGCGTAGACGTGACCGGGAAGACTGCCGAGCCAGGCCTCGACCGCGTTCAGGGATTCATCGATGGTCGTAAAGCCCAGGCCGTTGATCACCTGTTCGATCTGGCGGAGCCGGTCATCGGCGATCGACTTGTCCGGATGCCGTACCGTCAGCGTCGTGGTCAGATAGCCGAAACTAACCTGATCGGCGCCTACGGCCTGTAAGGCGGCATCGGCATCGAACACCTTGTTATCAGCATCGGTATCGACCAGCCGGCTTTCCTCGGAATAGATCACCTCCCGCAGGATGGCCGTGACGGACTTGCGCTTGGCAAACCATTGGCGTCGCAGCTTCGTCAGGGTCGACACGGCTTCCGTCTTATCGAGAGGGATAAACCGCGTCACCCAACGGTACGGGATATCGAGATGGTTCAAGGCGTCGAGCACGCCGGGATATGTATGGTTCGGGAAACCCAGAAGGGTCAAACTGCGCAGATATTCCCTTCCCAAAATCGGGGACACACCGCCCAGCAGGTCCGTGTCCGCCAGTATGGCGTCAAGATAGACCGGGGTTGCGGGCACGGCCACGGGATGGGTCTTCGTCGAGACGCAAGTGTGCAGATAGGTCAGGGTCTCCGTATCGTTCAGGGCCGAAATCTGGTTGAGGGAGCCTGACAACAGATCGAGCGCCGCGTCGGTGCGGCGGATAAACCGGGCCAGGGCTTCACGCCAGTCCCGCCCCTCACCCGCCCTCTCCGTGTCGAGTACGACCATACCGATGGCGTCCGTCTGATCGGCGTCGGGCAGGAAGACCAAGGTGAAAAAATAGGCCGTCTCAAACGTATGGGCCAGTTCGCCTTCGAACCGGGCGCGTCGCTCCTCATCCACGAGACGGGCAACGCCGGTTTCAAACCCCAGCCCTGGATAGGCCATGGCGGGTTCACGGCGGGCCTCGAAAAATAGCGCCCAGCCAGAGCCAAACCGACGCAACGCATTGTTGAGGTGGGCACAGATGCCGACGAGGTCTTCCGGCGTCGCGCTGTCAATATCCGGCCCCTGATAGCGAAACGTCCGCTGAAAGCTACCGTCCTTGTTGAGCACAATGCCGGGCGCGACCAGCGCCGCCCAGGGCAGGTGATCTGCCAGACGATCCGCGCTATGGCGATATTGTTTGAGGTTCAGCATGACCAATACCCTTTCTGACGGAGGTGACGCAGAAGCACCGGCACGAAATCCGGGTCTTTTCGGGCGGCGAAGACCGCCAGGCTATGCCCGGCCAGCCAGACGGCCAGACCGGGCAGCCACAGGTGAAGGCCGAGACCCAGCGCGGCCGCCAGCGTGCCATTGACGATGGCGACCGAGCGGGGTGCGCCGCCCAGGAGGATGGGTTGGGTCAGAGCCTGATGAACAGGCACCTCGAAGCCTTCAACGGGATGGGACATCAGACGACCGCGCCTCCGCCGAAGCTGAAGAAGGCGAGGAAGAAGCTGGACGCGGCAAACGCGATGGACAGACCGAAGACGATCTGGATCAGCTTGCGAAAACCGCCCGAGGTTTCCCCGAAGGCCAGGGTCAAGCCCGTGACGATGATGATCATGACGGCGATGATCTTGGCCACCGGCCCCTGAACCGAATCCAGGATCTGCTGGAGGGGCTCCTCCCAGGGCATGTCGCTACCGGTGGCATTGGCGACGGCGGCGAACATCAGGACAGGCAGACATAGGCAGCCCGCCCGGGCAAAGGCGCGTGACGACGGGGAACGCAGAACAGTTACAAACATAGGACTTTCCGTAAAAAAGGTGGATGAACCTTCAGGCCTGGATCAGGGGCTGAAGCAGGTAATCGCCGGTGGCGTCGAGGCCGACCAGTTCGGCAATGGTCTCGACGTGGCGGGGCGAATGGGTGTGCGGATTGTCGCCCGCGATGTAGACAATGACGTCGATGCCGTCGGCAATCAGGGCGCGCGGCACACAGGTGACGGCTTCCTGGATGAGGTGTTCCAACCTGTAGAGCGCCCCGCGTGCGGAATTGGCATGTAGGGTGGCGACACCGCCGGGATGGCCGGTGTTCCAGGCCTTCAGCATATCGAGCGCCTCTCCACCCCTGACCTCGCCGACGATGATCCGGTCGGGACGCAAACGTAGGGTGGAGTGCACCAGATCTCCCAGCGAGACCCATCCGGGTCGCGTACGCAAGGCCACGCAATCGCGGGCGGCGCAGCGCAGTTCGCGTGTGTCCTCTATGAGGATGATGCGTTCATTAAGCTCGGCCATCTCGGCCAGAAGGGCGTTGGTGAGGGTGGTCTTTCCGGAGCTGGTACCGCCAGCGACCAGGATATTGCGCCGGTCGCGCACGGCGGTGCGCAAAGCTCTGGCCTGCAGGGATGACATGACGCCGTCAGCGACATAGTCGCCCAACCCGTAGAGACGATGCGCTGGCTTGCGGATCGAGAAACAGGGCGACACCACCACGGGCGGTAGCAGACCTTCGAACCGCTCCCCCGACAGGCCATCGCGGAAGGGCAGTTCCGCGCTCACAATGGGATTGTCGCGATGGGCTTCCGCCCGAACGTGACTGGCAACGAGCCGGATTATGCGTTCAACCTCGGCCGGTTCCAGCCGGCTACCGGTCTCGATACGGCCTTGCCCGAGACGATCGATACGGATCTCGCCATCTGGGTTGACCATGATCTCGGCGACTTCGGGATCGGCCAGAGCGGCTGCCAGGACATTGCCCATGGCCGTGCGCAGCATAGACCGAAGGCGGCGGGCGGAGACGGTCTCAGTCATCGAGGCCTCCCAATATCTCCGGATCGAAGCTGGGCTCATCCTGAGCCAGTCTGCGGCCCACCTCAGCCACGAAGGCGCGAAAACGTTCCGCGCCTCGGGCGCGGGTGGCTTCATCCGTTTCCGGCAGAAAGGCGTCCCGCTGGAGGTTCAGACGGATGAACAGGGCCAGGGTCTCCATCAGGACGCGCTGATCGCGTTCAAAGCGTTCGAGCTGGACGCCGTAGTTGCGGAAGCGCACGCCGAACCGGTCATCCAGTTCGTTGGCCGCCTTGCGGTCTATCCACGCTGTGATGGCCATGGCGAGGATGGCCGATTTGTTGGTGCCAGGCCGGGCGGCCAATGCCTCGAAGCGCGCCACGACCGGACCATGCAGGTAGATCTGATATTTTTTCTTGATGGGCAGGCGGGTCATGTCAGTTGTCCCTGAAGAGATCGAGGTTGAGGCCCCTGGCGGCGGCCTTGCGGTCCGACGCCATCGTGGCAGCCTGGGTAACGGCTCGCGACGCACAGGCCAGATCGATGGACTTCTTGTCAGCGACGGCATCGCCATCATCGTCGGAAGGTGGACCTGCCGGCTCCGGCGCCGGTCGCAGAACAGGAGGTGCGGCCGGGTGAAAACCGGGCACCTTCTGGAGGGTCACACCGTCTTCTTCGGCCTGCCGCGCCTCTTCGGCCTTCAACGCAGCGCGCAAGGTTTCGGACACAGCGCGCACATGTTCACCCCACTCATCCGGTCGGTTGGCCGGCTTGTCGGCGTAGCCGTCCGTCGGGAGGGCTGGAGCAGACAAACGTCGCACTACGAAATTTCGGTCCTCGAAATAGCGCAGCTTTTTAGCGCGGACGGGCGGCAGGCCTGAGACAAGAACCAGCTCATCCGACGGCGGCAGTTGCATGATTTCGCCGGGCGTCAGGAGCGGACGCGCGGTTTCCTGACGTGACACCATGACGTGGGCAAGCCAGGGTGACAGGCGGTGGCCGGCATAGTTGCGTTGGGCGCGCTGCTCAGTCGCTGTCCCCAGCGCGTCGGATATGCGCTTGGCTGTGCGCTCATCGTTCGACGAGAAGGCGATGCGGACATGGCAATTGTCGAGGATTGAGTTGTTCTCACCGTAGGCTCTGGATATCTGATTCAGGCTTTGGGCGATCAGGAAGGCGCGGATGCCGTAGCCGGCGATGAAGGCTAGGGCCGTCTCAAAGAAGTCCAGGCGCCCCAGGGCGGGGAATTCATCCAGCATCATCAAAAGCTGATAGCGATGTTTGAAACCGTCGTGCCCCTCGAGCTTTTCGGTCAGGCGGCGACCGATTTGGTTCAGGATCAGGCGGACCAATGGCTTGGTTCGGGAGATATCGGAGGGCGGGACGACCAGATAGAGGGAGGCGGGCCGCTCGCCGTCCATCAGGTCAGCAATCCGCCAGTCGCAGGCCGCCGTTGTGGCCGATACGACCGGATCGCGGTACAGTCCGAGAAAGGACATGGCGGTCGACAGCACGCCGGAGCGTTCGTTTTCGGACTTATTGAGAATTTCCCGAGCGGCGGAGGCGACAACGGGGTGTACCAGTGGTTCGTCCTTGGTGCCCAGATGGTTGGTGGTCATCATCCGGCGCAAGGTGTTCTCGAAGGTGCGCTCGGGATCAGAGAGGAAGGTCGCCACCCGCGCCAGAGTCTTGTCGGGGTCCGCGTAGAGTAGGTGGAGGATAACACCGACCAACAGCGAATGGCTGGTTTTTTCCCAATGCGAGCGGTGCTCCAGCGCGCCTTCGGGATCGACCAGGACGTCCGCGATGTTCTGGACATCCCGCACTTCGTTGGAGCCCTTGCGCACTTCCAGCAGCGGATTGAACCGGGCAGAGCGAATGTCGGTCGGATTGAACAGCAGACAGTGCGAGAACTTGGCGCGCCAGCCGGATGTCAGTTCCCAGTTCTCGCCCTTTATGTCGTGGACAATGACGGACCCGGTCCACGACAACAGGGTCGGCACTACCAGCCCGACGCCCTTTCCGGAGCGGGTTGGGGCAAAGGCGATCACATGCTCCGGGCCGGCATGACGAATATAGCCGTCTTTCCAGCAACCGAGAAACACGCCCGCATCGCCCAGCAGGCCCGAATGTTCGAGTTCGGTCTGGGTCGCCCAACGTGCCGAGCCGTAGGTCGTCACCAGCTTGGTCTGCCGGGCCCGCCAGACCGATCCGGCTATGGCCGTGGAGCATCCGACCAAACCGCTGAACGCGGCCAGCACACCTGAACGGGCGAAGATCTCCGGCGCATAGGCATCGTAGAAGTACCACCAGATGAACAGCTGCCAGGGCCGGTAAACCGGCACACCCAAAACCGAAAACCAGGCAGGTCCCAACTGAGATTGATAACCCAGCTGCGCCGCGGCCCACTGGGTCGCCGCCCAAACCCCCAATAGGGCCGTCAGCAAGACGATGAATATCTGACCGAACAGGAGTTTGGTGGGGGTCATGTGGAGTGTCCGAGGGGGAAGGCTTATGCCTCGTCATCCTCGGGCACTCTGCGTGAATCAGCCAGATACCAGGGAGGGCCTAGTCAGGCCAAATGAGGACAGGTAAACCACGCCGGTCGGGTATTGCTTGCAGTCCTGCGTTCATCGCGGATGTGCCCCAGTCTCATCGGACGAATTGTGGCTCCGCTTTTGGATTCGTCAGTTGGGCACCGACCGGTTCATAGCGAATGTTAGTGGACGCTTAATAGGCGACATGATACAAAACATATACCTGAAAGATAATCAGTTATAGGTTTTGTATCATGCAGCCCCTGGCCGCCACGCAGCAGCAACGCCTGAAGGCTATCGTTGAAGCCCAACCGCTTGTGCGGGCGTATGACCTGAGGGCTCAAGGTATCACATCCGCAACGATCGCCCGTGCCGAGGCCAGCGGTCTCATCGGTCGGGTCGCTCGTGGCCTCTACCGAAGTCGTGATAGTGAACTGGAAAACGACCACGCTTTGGCTGAAATTGCCAAACAAATCCCCAACGGCATTATCTCCATGACCTCCGCCCTGGCCTTTCATGGCCTGACAGACCAGATGCCCCGTAGAGTTTGGGTGGCCATTGCCAAGGGCGCCTGGGCGCCTGACGTGCGTTCGCCACCGATACGACTGGTGCGCTTTAAATCCGGTTCCTTTCGCGATGGCGTTGAAACCCATACGATCTCCGGCGTTCACGTACCGATCTACTCCATTGCCAGAACGCTGGCAGACGTCTTCCGTAACCCGCGACTGGTGGATAGATCCATCGCTATCGAGAGCCTAAAATCTGCGCTGACCCAACGCAAAGTGACGCCATCTGACATCTATGAGGCGGCGAGACATGGCGGCGCGGTCAAAATCATAGCGCCGTACCTGGAAGCCCTGACCTCCAATGGATAAGGCCAAGTCAAACCTGGCGGCATCGTTTAAGGACCGGCTCCTGAGGCTTGCTAAGGCCCAGGGACAGCCGTTCGATGTGATCCTGGTCCGATACGGCCTGGAGCGACTTCTGTACCGGCTTTCAATTTCAACCTATCGGAACCGATTTATCCTCAAGGGCGGCCTGCTTGTCACACTCTGGGTGGACGATGCTATGCGCGTCACCCGAGATGTCGATTTTCTTGGCCATGGTGACGATAATCCTGATCGTCTGCTAGAGACCTTCGCTGAGATATTCGCGATCGACGGTCACGACGGCCTGATCTTTGACGCCGAGGCCTTAACCGCCGAGGCGATCCGCGAGGATGCTGACTATGGCGGCACCCGCCTTAAGACCGTAGCTTTGCTTGAGAAGACGCGCATTTCGATCACCATTGACATTGGTTTCGGAGATGCGGTTGCTCCACCTGCTATGGACATCGACTTTCCCAACCTGCTGGATGGCCAAGCCTCCCGCATACAAGCCTATCCGCCCGCAGCGGTGATCGCAGAAAAGTTCCAGGCGATGGTCCATCTCGGCCTCATCAACGGGCGTATGAAAGACTATTACGACCTGTGGGCTATTCCCCAGAGCCTGGCCATAGAGCCGAATTGTTTGGATGCCGCGATCGAAGCCACATTCAAACGGCGTGGCACGGCCGTACCCACCGAGACACCGCCGGGGCTTTCAGAAGCGTTTTATACCTCTGCGGACAAGCGGCGTCAGTGGGATGCCTATGCCCGCTCCATCGAATTTGACGGCCCGCCCTTCCCGGACATTGTGCGCGCCATTTGGGCTTTGGTTGGCCCCGCGTGCCGGCGGCTCAACAACCCGTAACGGGGCGCCAATAAAATGACGGGTGGCTGGCCTCTCATACGGGCAACCGTCCTTTCGCCTAAACATCGCCCCTGATGTGAAAGCTGTCATTGTACGCCTCTCCCCCTGCCACGGCCGATCGTCCAATTAATGCCCCCGTCACGGTTCATACCAGACACGGTTTTCCCGATATGGTCTTCAAGCACCGGCCGCCAGGGCACCAGCGTGAACTGCTTGCCCTTTTCAACCATGGCAAACTTCCCACTTGGCAAGTTGACCGACTGTCTGAGCTGCCCTTCGATCCGTTCGCCAACTTGAGCGGCTCGGTAACTCAATCCAGACTCTTTGGTGAGGCGCGCTGCCGCTTTAAAGAGGTCGCGTGTCTCTAGCTTCCCCAGCATGTCCGGTCTGGTCACAAACTGCCCCTCAACCTCGATGGCCATGTCCTCTTGCAGGAGCCACGCTTGACGGAGTTGTAGGGCGACCCGGACTTCTTTTCCAAAGCCAGCGTCCGCCACCGCGATCGTGCTCTCGTTCAGTTCGCGATCTAGCCATGTGGCCCCATTATATTCGGGCAGCCGCGATAAGACGATCGGCGAAAGGGGCTGGACGTCTGCCGGCGCTTGGTCCACCCGCTTCTTTTCATATGTAAGGGCGTGATCGAGATAGGCCTCGTCGATATGAAAAGCACCCGTGTCATTTCTTTCCACTTTTCCGGTCAAACGCCGAATAGCTTCCAAACGCCGCGCGTGGGTCTCCGCGAAGGCTTCAGTCGCCGACTGATCGAAGTTCAGATGGGCGGCGACATCATAATATCCGTTATTCGCCGCTGCCACATCCACGATTGTCCTGTCGGCCGGCTTGATTTCGGCCTGCCGAAATTCGATACGAACGAGCATGTTCTCTGACAGTGGGCGTGTCCGGCCGGCCCGCCCGATATCAACCCAATGGACGGCGCCGTCGACACCGTCGATCATGAGGAAGTGACGATCTGACTCGCTGTCGAGCAGACCGCGTTTTAACACTTGGCCGACGAGGGGGGGCTTGGCGATGGTCGGATCATTCGATCTATGGATAATGCCTTCCTCCGCGGCACGCGCCATGCCTTTGAGCGCGAGCTCCTTATGCATTGCTTTGATGATGTCGCCGCGTTCGCCCATTTCCCGCAACGTGGCGTCGAGATGCTCAGCTAGTCGCCACCGGCCCTGCCCCATTTCCTCTGCCAGGCCGAACTCACGCAATTTGCTTAGACGTCCAACCTGAAGCGATCTCGTCTTCACGTTCGAAATATCGGGTTCGACGATCCGGTCCAGGGACATGTTTCTTATCAACTGACGATCGAGACTGGTCAGCCGGCTCTGTTCGACCTCCTGGCGTCGGGCAATATCGATTTCCCGCTCGGAACGGGGCCCGAGGTCAAGGGTCACTAATTGCTCAAGCCGGTCACGCATACCCTCACTGATATAATCACGGGCAATGACCAGTTCCTTCCCGGCCTCATCGCGACCGCGGACCACAATGTGGGTATGGGGATGCGCCGTATTGTGATGATCGACCGCGACCCAATCGAGGCGCGTGCCCAGGTCCTTCTCCATCTGATCCATAAAGCGTCGGGTCAAAGGCTTCAGATCCTCATACTTGTCGCCATCCTCGGCAGAGACAATCAGCCGGAACTGAATCGGATCGTCTGCAGCCCGATCCATGAAACCTCTGCCGTCTGCCTGGTCGCTCAATCGGTCATACATCTGCCCCGGCTCCCCCTCCGGCGTCACCCCGTCACGCTGGAGATAGCGTAGGTGCGCCCTGGCCGCTTTGACACCGCTCGGCGTGAAACGGGTGTACCGCGTTTTGACGATCACGCGTCGTGCAGAAAGCCCCCTAACCCTCGCACCCGCCGTAACGGCGGCGATACCCGCCCCCCGCCCCCGACTCCAGAGCTTTCCCCGCCCCTTTCCGCCCGGCGTTTTAAGACCGCCTGCTTTGCGCGCGGCCTTCAGGACTTTGGGCAGAAAAGATTGGTCGCCCTTAGCCCGGATTCGACCCAGTTTAGGCCGCACATCGTCATCCTGCATCACAAAACCCACAATCTAATGATTTCAGCCAGTTACCGCGATTTAACTCCAAACAATTTTCGTAAATCCCTAAAACCGATGTGCAGACAAACCCTTAAGCGAAACGGGAGTTGAGCCTTTATCTTGCCTTCACTCAGTTCTCATTTTGTGCTCATTTTCAGGGTATGGTCAGGGGGACAAAAACCGAGGGCACGACGGAGGATTCCGAGGGCGCCACCGGATCGCCTAAATTCACGAAAATGCTGTCAGGTGCAGGGGCCTGGGCGGTGGTCGCTCTGGTCACCTTGCGCAGATAGTCGCGCGTTTCCGCAGGCAGTCCGTGGCCGTTCAAGCTGCGGGCGTATCGCTCTGGCCCTGCATTATAGGCAGCGAACAGGCCGGGATATCCGAAGCGGTCGAGGTTCAAACGCAGGTAAGCGGCCCCGGCGAGAATGTTGTCGCCGGGCACGTACGGGTCATCACCCAAACCGTAAAGTCGGCGCATCTCGGCGTAGGTAGGCGGCATGAGCTGCATCAGCCCCATCGCGCCTTTTGGTGAGGTGATGGGTCTGCCGCCGACCTCCGTCTGCCCGTTGCTTTCCGCCCCTATAACCGCAGCAATCCAAGCTTCCGGTATGGAAAATCGCTGGGCGGCGATGGCGATCTCCGCATGCCAGCGCGACAGGATTTCGGTGTGTGAAACCCCGTCTGTGGCCGCTTCGATTGCCATAGACGTAAACGGGAATGCCACCAAGGCAATGGCGGCAGAAAGCACTGACAAGCGCATCGCACGGGTCATAAATGCACCAACCGGGCCAGCACAGCCTCTCGGGAGACGACGCCAAAGTAGCGCCCGTCAAATGAACTGGGAGAGAACCGGTTGATGACAAAGACATCGTTCGCTCCCAGGGTCCGACATCCTGTCCACCATGGCAAAGGCCGTCCGTGATGATCAACGTGTAAGCGGGCCGCAATCATCGCACCGTTGACGTAGATCAGGGAGCCGCTTGCGCAAATGCGATCCCCAGCGAGGGCGACGACAGTTTTGATCATGGGCACAGACGCGGACAAATAGCCGCGTTGATCCGCCAACTGTCTGGCCGCTTTCGGCGCTCTTACAAGCACCCAGTCGCCTCTCATCAGCGGGCGGGCGGGTAAGGTGCGATAGTAGCCGAGCGGCGCGCTTGGACTTGGATTGTAGACCAGAGCGGGCGTTCCGGGATGGCCAGAGAGTGACAGAGCACCGATGGCAATCGCGGAGATTTTGCCGTAGAGGCGCGCGGATTTCGAGCCTGAGGGCCCGTGATTTCGGGGTTGCCAGCGCAGCATTACATGTCATCCCATTCTGGCTTTTCGGGAATCTTGATGAGGGCTTCCGCCTTACACCACGCCTTCAGGTCATCGATATGGTAGCGAATGGTCCAGCTCAGTTTTCGGAAAGCCGGGCCGCCGCCGGTGATCCGCAACCGTTGCAATGTCTTCGATGAAAGGCCGAGATAATGGCCAGCCTGCTGGGTATTTAAGTAAGGGCTACCCTTTCGTGCCAGGGCGGCACGCGTAATTTCGTCGTCCATAGAGGTCTGTCCTTGAACCGCCGGGTGCGAGGGCCACCGGTCGTCAGGACAGCGTATTTTTGAGGGGTGTTTTCGGGAGAGTCGAAATTCGCTCCGAGACAAAAACGATTCCCTATTTCAAGACCGGTTTGACCTGAGAATTGGGATCCCCGCGAGCCATGCCGTCGGCATGGCGAGCCGCCGGAAACACGGGGTTCCCGACGGCAAAACGGGCCTATGAGAGCGGGTTCAGACAACCACTGACATCAATTTCTTAGCCTCCTTTTCCAATTCCAGACGGCTATCCTGATGCGGCTTTTGACGGGCCAGGGCGGTAATACCTTGGACGAAATCAAAGATGCTTTCCGGCTTTTTGCCTTCTTCTTTGAGCACGGCGTCGATGATTTTGGCCGTCTCCGGCTTCGAGAATCCGCGCTTTTTCAGGAAGGTTTCGCGGTCATCGTCATCCTTCGCCACGACCCTGTCCCGTGCCGCCTTGATCCCGGCAATGAACGAGGCTGGGGATGAATTGGCGAAATTTTTCAGGGCCGGCGCGGCTTCATGGGCGAAGCGCTGGGCGGCAAATTTAGAGTGACGAATGGTGATGTCTTCAAAGCTTTCAACACCCCATAGGTTGCGATTTTGACAAACCCCACGCAGGAAAAAGGACGCGATGCCGAGGGTTTTGGAGCCGACTTCCGAGTTCCACGCATAGAACCCCCTGAAATAAAGATCCGGCTCGCCATTGGGCAATCGCCCTGCCTCGATGGGGTGGGTGTCGTCCACGAGAAACACGAAGACGTCACGGTCACTGGCATAAAGGGTCGTCGTTTCCTTGGTGACATCGACATAAGGGTTATGGGTCATGGTACCCCAGTCGAGCACGCCGGGGACTTTCCAGCGTGTATCGCCAAGGCCATTTCCGGCAATCTTCCGCACCGCGCCGACCAGTTCATGATCCCAAATGCGGCCGTAGTCCGGTCCGGTCACGGCGCGCAATTCGACCTGCCCGTCACCGGTTTCTAAGGTTTTCATCAGTTCAGCGCGATGACTTAACAGGCCGTGTTGCAGATTGATCCCGGCCAGCGGCGCAGGCAACTGACGCATATAGGTGCTGGGCGCACCGACCATGCTGCACAATTGCCCGAAGCTCCAATGTGTCGGGGCAATTTCGGCATCGCGTCCCGGAAGGATCAGGCGCAATGACTCGGTATCGTCACGGTCGGCTTCCACCCGTACCTGATCGCTTTTCACGGTGCGAACCTGTGCGCCATCAGCACGGCGACGGGTGCTTTCATAAAGGTCATCCAGATTCAAAAACCTTTGATCGTCCGGGCGGCTGAACCACTGTGACGACACAACGCCGTTGTGACTACCACGCGAGACATCGACCTTAAAAGCCCCTGAAATCGGCGCGGCACACGTTGTAATATTTGAGGTATTCATAGCGTTTCGCTCCTATTTGATGATGTGGACGTAGTGGCTCAGGGGGACAAAATCGGCCACGGTGAACGCTGAGAGCGCGTCCCGAATGGGCTGCATCCCTTCTGTCGAGAGGGTGCGGTCGCCGTCTTCATCGGGTTCAATATCCATGATGCCATCGAGCAGGCACACAAGGCTCGGCGCCATGGCCATGGCGCGCGCGAGGACATGGATAGATATGCCGTCGAGTGTGTTTATGGTCACCGTGGCGACAGGCGTCGCTTGTGAGTCATCCTGAACAATGGCCATCAGGCTGGGCAGGTATGTCATTTTCATATGGGTCTTTCCTTTTGAGGCTGGGTTACAGCGGCCTTCCTTGGCGCGCTGAAACCCTGCCCGTCGGCGAGACCGGGGTAGCAGAGGTCAAGGACGGCGCGGGCGGAGGGGGATCACCCAACCTGCACAAGCCCCCTTGGGCGCGGAAGGTTGGGGAGACCGCCCGCGCCGGTCCCCCTATCGGGACGTTCTCCTTGACCGTCGCGAGGGCAGCGCCCTTAGCCCCTTTCTGTCAACAGCGTCACACTCAGGCCCCATTTTTCGCCTATAATGCGAATTCGCCGCCCTGTTCATCCCCCCGAATCTGGCGGCGCGCGGGCGCCTTGCCCCCCAGGGCGCCCGCTCCCTTTTTTGTCCGCGTCATCGCCCTTTCGGTCGTGACCAGACCAGATTGAAGCGATTTTCATCGTCATCGGCAAACAGGCTCGCATAGATCGGATGGGGAAAGGCCGGATCGTCAAGCTTCACGGACAGGAACGCCTGGCCGGCGTCGTTGGTCCGCTTCCAGGCCGCGCCGCAGTCAACGCAGCCCCAGTGGATCCGATAGTCGGGCGACTGGTCTGAAACGCGGTCGGCGGGGACAATATTGACCGTCACATTGAGTGTCAGGGTCAGGATGGTGCCGGTAAAGATGTCTCCGGCCTTGGTGAAAGTACCTATGGTTGGCATGCTCGTGTTCCTTTGTGGGATCGGACCGCTCCGTTGCGACCTCGATGACGGTTCCAGCGCTCAAGTCCGCGCTGAAACCCTGCCCACCGGCGAGGTTGGGGGTAGCAAGGGCCACGGCCCAGGTTCGGAGGGGGATCACCCGGCCTGCACAAGCGCTTCGCGCGGAAGGCCGGGGATACCGAACGTGGGCCTTGCCCGCGCGAGGGGCGACGCCCCTGAGACCTGAAGTCAGATAAACTAAGCATTGACGGAATTCAAAATGCTTGGTGAAATCACCCAAGGCTCAAGACCTGCGCGGAGGACTGGATTTCCATGACACAGCGACCGCCGTCTTCAGGGGCCACCTCAGCCGACGCACCCGCCTTCGACGTCGGCGAGGCCGTAGATCGGTTGTTCCAGGACATCATCGACTCTGCGGATAACCCGCTGCTGCAGACGAGCATATCATTGCTGCGGGAAGAGACACTGGCGATCCGCGCCTACGAGGCCGAGATGTTGCCGGATCGGGAGGCGGAATATCAACGCATGCTCGATTGCTGGCGCCGTAAGGACAAACGCGGGCTGCAAAGGGAATTGGCAGCCTATTACGAGCGCCGCGAGGGGATTGCCGCCCAGGTCGCCAATCGCCTGTCACCGTTGAACTGATCTGAACACGGACGGTCGTCCGCCAACACCTAGCCCGCCACAGCTTGATTTTACCGCGCGTTCATTCTATTATGAAGCGACTAATTCCTCAAAATATCACGCCCAAGCTGAAGTCAGCCGGTTGGCTGTCTAGGTTTCAGGCGTCTGCAAGGACCGTCATGGGCAAGCCGTCTCGTATTGAACACATCTATAGTGATCTGCGGCCGCACCTGTTGTCGGCGCCGCTCCAGCCAGGCCAACGGATAGATATCGAAGCCCTGTCGCAACGCTACGGCGTCAGCACCATGCCGATACGCTTATTACTCAACCGCATGATCGGCGAACGCGTGGTCGATATCACGCCACATGAGGGATACGTCATTCCGGCCGCGAAGGAGCGCCGCGTCCGCGATGTCCACAAATGGAATAAAATGATCCTGATGCTGGCGATTGAGACCGCCATGGACAACGGGCCTGCGCCACACTTTCCGGAGTTGAACCTGGATCAGGCCGATATCGTGGCGGCCACAGAAGCCCTTTTCCTGGCGATCGCCGATTTCAGCGACACCAGCGAGACACGGTATGCGATCGCTAACGTCAACGACCGTCTGCGCCCCCTTCGGCAACTAGACACCGGCAACCTCATCGACCTGCCAGCCGAGATGGCCGAATTCAAGGCGGCGTGGGAGGCGCACGATCTGGGCTCACTTCGGGATCTCGTGAAACGCTATCACCATCGACGCCTGGCCCTGGTGCCAAATTTCATTGCTCTGGCCTACGGTCAGTAGCCTCAAAAATTTCAGATTTTGAGGGGTCACGTGATAATCGTTTGATCAGAATAAGATCAGTTTGGGATCAAATTTCACCGGTCGTACAGTCGAAAGGCCATGAATTTCCATGGCTTTTCAAAACTGACAAAGGAGACTGTCATGACCAAGTTCGATCATGAATCCGAAGACCTCATCGACCTGGGCAACGCGTCGGTCGAAACCAAGGGCAATCAAACCATCTTCGCGCCCGACGAAGTCGCCCAGCACCTGCGGCAACCCGGTCTGAGCAACGACTGATCACCCGGCGGAGGACAGTACTGATCCCGTTCTCCGCATTTCCTCTCATCTCCGAAAAGCTCATCCCGCCGACAGATTGTCGCCGGCATAGCTTCTCACAAACTGAAAGCAGCGACCATGACCAAAATCGAACCTCAAGACGTCATCGACCTTGGTGCCGTAAGTACCGAGACCAAGGGCATGCAGACCCAGTTCCAGGCAGATGATGCCCTCCAGCACAAGCCTAACCCTGGCCTGAGCCATGACTAAACAGGTGGGGCAGTGCGGGTAGCGCTGCCCTTTCTTCATTTTTATGGGCGGTATCAGCATGGCATTTGCTTTCCGAACGGACGTGTATGGATGCGTCGCCAACGGTCGTGTCGTCGTGCTCGATCTGGCCGCCGACCGGTATTTTGCCCTTCCCACCGCGACGGATGCCGCCGTTCAGGACTGGTTTAACGGCAAGGGTCTGGACCCGGCGACAACGTCCAAACTGATGACCGCTGGGCTTATTGTTCAAAGTGAAGCGGGCGCCCCCCGTCAGCAGGTGGCCCTTGCACCTGCCCGTTCCAGTCGGCTGCCCCAGCAGAGCGCTAGTCTGTCTTTGCTCCCTCCGTTGTTCCCTGTCTTCGCGCAGATCCAGGCACGGCACGATCTGAAGCATCGGCCTTTGAACGACATAATTTCCGATATCCGCCAACATAAATGCCGAAAGGCCTCTCACGCCCCACCTGTGGATGGCGACACGCTCAGCCATATAACCCTGCGATATTTGGCGTCCCGGCGCTTTATCTCTGGGCAGAATGAATGTCTTCGCTGGTCGATCGCGATGGTGCGTTATCTCAGCGCCTATGGCTACTATCCAAACCTGGTGCTGGGTGTTCGCATGATGCCGTTTGGCGCGCACGCCTGGGTCCAGGACGGAGACACCCTTTTAAACGATACGGTTGAGCAGGTCTCAGCCTACACACCTATTCTGGTGGTGTGACATGGCTCTGCGCTATATCGCCATCGTGACGCGAGATTCCGATCGAAGGGCTCGTGTCTCGCGAGCCGTCAGTGCGATCGGTCTGGCGCAGACCGTGACGTCACCGGCGGTAATGATTCATTCGAACACCCCTTTGCTGCCGCTTCACGGTGGCATCGGCGCAGTCGTCGGTGATCTGTTCACGCGCGCGCCGTGTTCCGTGCGGGTTCAGGTCATGGATCACCGGGCGAGCCAGATCGCGCGGGACACCCTTGGACAGAGCTTTCTGACGTCCTATTGGGGTGGCTACGTGGCCGTCATCGAAGATGCCCGAGGCCTTGTTCACGTCGTGCGGGATCCGTCTGCCGCCATGCCTTGCTACGTTTTGAAACATGAGGGCGCCGTTCTTTTTGCATCTGATGTGGATGTGCTGGTTGCCGCAGGCTTCCTCACCCCTGAGATCGATTTCAGCTTTCTCGGGCGCCACCTCCATGCACCAGATATCCGTACGCCGGACACGGGCCTGGTCGGGGTTCAGGAAGTCATGGCGGGTTTTCGGCTCTCCATTGGGGCTGAGGTGCAGATGGCCACTCAGGCCTGGTCGCCATGGGATTTCGTTCAAGCGGACCGCGCACAATCGGATGCGGAGATGGTCGAACATCTTGAGGAGACCCTCCTCTCTTGCGTTGCCGCTTGGGCCGGTCGGTATCCGCGGTGTTTGCTGGGTGTGTCCGGTGGACTGGACTCTTCGATCCTGGCGGCCTGTCTGGTCGAAGCGGGCGCCGATCTCACCTGCGTGACCCTGGCGACCCATGAAGCGGAGGGGGATGAGCGCGCGTTTGCGCGCATCCTGCGCGACAGGTTGCAGGTCCCACTAGTAGAAGCGTTTCATCGCCCAGAATTGGTGGACTTCACACGCGCGCTGTCCGCCAACCTGCCGCGCCCTATTGGTCATGCCTTTGCCCAAAGCAATTTCGGCATCCGCTTCGAACTGGAAAAAGTGCTCGGTATAGATGCCTTTTTCAGCGGCATCGGTGGCGACAACGTCTTCTGTTTTACGCAATCGGCGACGGCCCTGGTGGATCGGTTCCGCAGCGAAGGGCTCGGCTTGGGTCTGGTCCAGACCTTCGCTGATATATGCCATCAGAACAATGCGAGTGCCGGTGCCGTCTTTAGGATGGCATTTCAACGGTATGTCGACGCAGACCCGACCTATAGATTTCACGGTGAGACGCGCTTCCTTGGTCCCGCTGCGGCTCACGTCAGCGATAGTCCGCTGAGCCATCCCTGGCTACACGCCCCAAAGGCCGCCCTCCCGGGCAAGGCGGCTCACATTGCGATGCTGGCTGGTCTTCAGGGTACGATTGACGGACTTCCGAGGGACCATGCCCCGCAGATTTTGCCCCTGATTTCGCAACCGGTCATGGAGACCTGTCTCCGGATTCCGATGTGGAAGTGGATCGCTGGCGGGCGCAACCGGTCTGTTGCCCGGGCAGCGTTCGCCCGGCGTCTCCCCAAGGCGCTCATCGAGCGCACCTCCAAGGGCGGTCCGAATAGTTTCGCCTACACCGTCATGGAACACCACAAGGACCTGGTACGCGAACGTTTGACAACGGGGCGGCTCGCCCAAGAGGGCCTGATCGATGCGCGGGCCGTGTATGAGGCGCTGGCCCCAAACGCGCTCATCAAACCGCTCGACCACATGCGTCTGTCTGACCTGGCGGAGGCAGAAGCGTGGGTACGACATTGGGAGGCCGTCCGAAAGGAAAAGACGGCCCCGACCATGCTCGAATGATCGAGGCCGCACACCGGACGCGGGAATGCCTAATTCCCTCTGGATGCGTCCGAACCCGGCAGGTTGGCGCGGAGTGATCGCCACCGTTTGTATTGCTCTTGTTTTGCCGGATTAGTGTCTTCCTGGCCCAGGAGCCAGAATGTGAACCAGTCGAGATTACGCGCGTAAAGTGCACGCCGATGTATGGGGTGCCACTTCTCGTGAAACTCATCTGGAAACACATACATCTCGACGGGCGCGGCCTGCTCCTTGAGGGAAAAGTAGCTTTCCAGCGACGCGAGATATTCGTGATCCGCCAGTTCCATCAACAGGGGTGTTTTCATTCGGCCGGCGTTCAGGCGCATGGAAAATGGCGCCCAGAAGGCCCTGCCGTCCGCCGTCAGGCCAGGATAGCCATAACGACGCATTTCGTTTCCACCCTGCTCGCCGTACACCGTGAAGATCGAGGTCATGTCTTCGCAACAGCTTCCGATGACAGCCGCAGAAAACAGATCGCTGTTCAGCAAGGCCCAGCGCGTGGTGTTGGACCCAGCGCTGATGCCCGTAATGCCTAGCCGCTTCTCGTCGATCGCGCCCGTCGCGACCGATTGCTTGATGGCCAATTCGAGCAGCTCTTGTGTGCTGCGATGGCCACGCCAGTGGATGCGATCATAAGCCGTGATCGCGTCCCAGGAGGGGCCGCCTTTTATGGACCCGGGCGACTGGTAATCTTCAAAACTGAGCACGGCCATGCCGTTGGCAGCGAACAGGAGAATTGGTACCTCGTCATTGATACCACCACGCAAAAAGCCACGATTGAGATATTGTACTACGACGAGCGGTACCTTATCTCCAGGCTTACGGTTGGCCGGCAGGACTAGGTCTGTAAAGCCTTGCACCCCAAAACTATTGACGTACTGCAGCCGTTTGACGGGTCCGAAGGCGATGGCCTTGTACTCCGGATTGGGGTCGAACAGCGTCTCTAACCGCCTTGATGTCAGATCAATCCGCACGATATCACGGGGTTGCACCTTGGCTTCGTGGGCGCATACCAGGACGCCTGTAGCGATCTGGCATCCAGCGAGGAGATCCTCCGTCTTGAGGATCTGCCGCACCTTGCCTGAACGGATAGACCATTCGTACAGGCCGGTCTCGGATCGCGCCCAGCCTTCGAGTTTCTGGAAAACGACAGTCTCCTCATCGCGCCACCAGACCGCCCTCGCACCTGCACAGACCTCAGCCGCACAGGTCCAGACTTTCCCGTGAGGTCCGCTGACACCCAGGCGTTCAGGCGACGCGACATTTTTGGGGTCAGACATCTCGGTCCAAGCCACTTGGCCGGATGGCCCTGAGACGCTGTTCAGGGCTCTTTCGGGGGTGGCGGTCGATCGTACACTCAGACTTTTCGCCACTTCCATATCGGTAGCCAACCGGGCCTCACCGGTCTCCACGTTGATGAAATAGGCTTGCCTGGGGACATTGTTACGACGCCACGGTACATTGCTGTCGAAGGGAACAAAGCGGTCATCAAACAAATAGCCGTTTTCACCTTCGCGCTGAATCGCACGCTTCGCGTCGTCCAGGCCCGGTCGACCCTTTACGATCAGACCCAGTCCATCGGGTGTCCAGCTCAGGTCTTCAACGTCGAAAGGGAGATGGGAGACGGCGCGTGACCCGCTTCCGTCGGCAGCGGCGATCCAGGCCTGAATACTACCATTGTCGCTGCGCTTGAAGGCGATGACCTTGCCGTCGGGCGACCATTTGGGCGTGATAATTTCAGTATATCCGCTCGGCCCGTTGGTGAGCGTGCCAATCTCCTGTCGCACGCGGATATAGTCGCCGCCTGTATCGACGATGGTCGGTCTTCCGCCGGGCGTAAGCGGCATCACCACCATGCCCAGACAGTAGGCATCCATCTCAGGATCGGCCCGACGAAGTTGAAATGCCACGCGTGTACCGTCCGGCGACAAGCTCAAGATGGGGTCGCTCGCCGATGGGTGCTTCGGTCCGATGTCCCTAAGCCGTAAGAGGTCGTCAGCGACGATGGCGCGCTTGGCGTCTCCTGCCAGCGAAGGTGCCGGCAGGAGGCTGGTACAAGGGGCGGAGTTTGCGACCCCGGCCGTACCGAGGCTGAGCCCGACCAGCAGGGCGATCGGTGAAGCAAACGACGTGATGCGCATCTTTACCAGCCCTTGGTCAGGGTCAGGCTGACAGTACGTCCGATGAGAGAGGCATTGGTGCTGTCGAACGCCAGGCCCTCGTAGAAAAGGGCCGGGCTGGGCGCGTAGGGTGGATCGCGATCAAAGAGGTTGGAGACGGACAGGGCTAGTTTCAGGCCTTGGGCAAAACCTGACCGGCCCGCGAAGCTGTAAGCCAGATGGATATCCACGGTAGTCCAGGACGCGATCACGCGGTTGGGCGTCACGCCGGTGTCGGTCTCCTCGCCCAGATAGTTCACGATGCCCGAGAGGGATAGCCCGCCATTTTGCCACGTCATCCCGCCGCGCGCCTTGAAATCAGGAGCGTTGAAGATGGTCCCGGACAGACCGACCTTCGGCTGTGTTGCGATGGTCTGCTGTTCGAGATGAAGCCAGGTGGCGTTGGCAAACGCGTCCAACCCTCCGCCTCCCAGAGTGAAGTGCTGACGATAGCCGAGGTCCACCCCATGCGCGGTCTGGGCCGTCGCATTCTGATAATTGTCGTAGACTATCACCGAGACCTTGTTCGGGTCATAGGTCAGGCCCGAATAGTTATCCATGGAATAGGCGTTGGCGACTAGGGCTTCAACGGTCGCTGTGGCCGGATCGACCTTGAGGAACGGCTCAAACTGCGGATTCGACAGGGACGCCGTTAGCGGATTGATCGGTTGCACGACCCTGTCTGTGTAATCGATATTGAACAGGTTGAGCGATAGCGTCAGGCCCGGCATACGTGCCGGGGCGTAGTCCGCGCCGAGTGACCATGAGGTGGACGTTTCCGGCTTCAGGTCTGTGTTGCCACCATAGACGAGCATCGCGATCGAACCGTCATTGCTGCCCCCCAGAAGACCGGGCTTGTAGAGCGCCAGGGTGACCGCCTGATACATTTGCAGGAAGGAGGGCGCCTTAAACGACTTGCCCCAACTGGCCCGGAGGGTCAGGTCTTTGAAGGGAACGTACCGCATACCGACGCGCGGATTGGTCGTCGATCCAAAGTCGCTATAATGCTCTGTGCGCGCCGACAGATTCAGTTCCAGGGCATGTAGCCCGGTCCGGTCCGAGGACGGCGCGATCAGGGGCAACTGCCCTTCGAGATAGGCATAGTCCACCTGCCTTGAGGGCATCAGCAGGCTGGGGCTGCCTTTAAAGCCTTGCTGAAAGCCCTCGGTGCGCATGCCTCCGCCCACCGCGACCTTTAAGGGACCACCTGGCAAGGACATGAGGGTACCGTCCGCCGTCGCCTCGATATACTGAAGGTGGTTGGTGTTGTAGTTTGGGTAATCCACGCCATAGGACCTGATGCCCGTGCTGTTGCGGCTGCCGGCTGCGCCGCCGGCGATATGGGCCTTCCAGCCCCCGGACAAGGCGACATCGACCATGGCCGTCACAGAGAAGGCCGGTGTGTAGGCCCAGCCGGTGTAACCGGGATAGTCCTTGTAAATATGATTGAGATAGGTCGTGTCCCGGTCCGACAGCAAGGCATCCAAGGATACCGAGACGGCGTCGCTCAGGTCACGGCCAAGACTGACGAACGCCGAGCGTCTCACCTGCGGCTGAATGAGGGTCGCGTCCGAGGCAACGTTAGACGCGAAGGCACGGTCGCCCGCCAGGATAGCGTCCTGTTTGGCATATTCCAGATTGAGCATTGCGTAACCAGCGGTGCCGGCGCGGCCTGCCAGGAGGCTGTAGGTTTGTTCCGCGCCGCCGCCTTGGGTGGTCGTCCCCAGACGGGCACTGACCTCGGCCCCATTGAACGTCCTGCGAAGAATGATATTGGCGACACCGGCCACCGCGTCGGATCCGTAGAGGGCCGAGGCGCCGTCGGGCACGATCTCGATACGCTTGACGGCCGAAAGGGGTATCCCGGAGATATCGGCGCCCTGAAACGAACTGTCTGCGGCCAGACGGTGGCCGTTGACAAGTACCAGGGTGGCATCAGACCCCAGGCCTCGCAGGTTCATGGTCGAGGCGTTGGTGATGTTCATATTGGCAATATTGCTGTTGGAGGCCCCCAAAACGCCGGGATTCTGGCCGCCGGCGAAATTCTCCGGCAGGCTGCGCATCACGTCGCCAATCTGCGAAAAGCCCGAAGCATCGATATCAGCACGCGTGACGGTATGGACGGGCGAGGTCGGGTTTCCGCCCCGGATGTGGCTGCCAGTGACAATCACCTCAGTCGCCGCCTCCCCTTTACCGGCAGTCACGCGGAGGGAAATACTGCCATCCTTCTGTTCGGCGATCTCCAGGCCGCTCCCCGACAGTATCAAAGTCAGCGCCTCATCAACGGAATAGGTGCCCTTGAGGGCGGGCGCGGATGTGCTCGCGACGAGATCGTAGGGAAACAGCAGATGGATATTGGCCTGGGCCGCCAGGTCGTTCAGCGCGGCAGCGGTGCTTTCCGCCGGAATATCGAAAGCAATTTTTCGGTCGTCCGCGACGGCAACCCCACTGGAATAGAGGGCGGCCCCGATGATGAGAGCGATGACGGATGCGCGCACAGTAGACGGATGGTAATGGTTGGACATGATCTTTTCCCCTTCGTGACGTGTCACTTTTGTGACCGTTGGGGAGAAGGAGTGGGAGATCTCTGGATACCCCACACGCTTAGATCAAAAACCACCATCGCGCCGGAAATCCGTCACCAAATTTAGGAAAACTTCAGCCCAGACGCACGCTGTCTATAATGAGTGCCTAGCAGCCGCCTAGCACGGTAAAATGTGCCTCATAAGCCTATAAAATAGTTCATTTTTTCGCGCGCCGTCAAACCCAGGCCAACACGCGTCACCGCGTAGCGCGAATAATCAACAATTTATGCCTGTAAAGAGACTTCGCAAAACGACCGGCACATTCCCCTCGATGTCGGCGTCCTAGGCCCAAAGGGTTTTTGAACGGAACCTCACGAAGCATATCCAAAAGGGAAAGAGCATAAAGCTCGCTTCAGATACCCGCCATGGAAAGCCTTGAAGATCTTGATCGGCTCCCAATGCTCAGGCACCATTTATTGAAACAAAGTTTTTGCAAATCAAACATCTAATGGATCAGGTTGTGATTCCGCTTTGGATGCCGTTCCACAGTCCTGACCGCATATTTATGTGCTTCAATGTCGGACATATCTAACATACCGACATCATCGGCCAGCGGTTTCTCCATGGCAACGCCGTCTCCAACTCGGTGGCCAGAGCCAACAGGGTCGGTTCAGATCCGCGATTTCCCGCGAACATGATACCTGCTGGCAGTTCCTTTTCCTCATAGAGAGGCAGAGAAATAGCCGGAGTTCCGGCAAGATTTTGTAGCGGCGTGAAACCGAGAAATCCGAACATACGCTCAATCAAGGTATCACCGTCAACCGTCGGGGCCTGTTCGCCGATTAGCGGCGGCAGATGTGCCAGGGTGGGCGAAAGCACGACATCGTATGCCTGATGGAAAGCGTCGAGTTGGCGCGGCAGGTCGGTCAGTTGACGATAGGCCGCTTCCAGTGCCGAGACCGGCAGAGCCGCCGCCATGCGCCCCAAGGCGTTGGTCCATGGTTCCAGCACTGCTCCCGGGTCTTGCCCCGTTGCTCGGCAGGCATCGACGCAATCGGCGCCTATATGAATCCAAAGGGTACGCTCGGCTGCTTCCGCCGCCGGGCCATCAATCGGATAGTCTACGAAGCTGACCTGATGACCGAGACTTTCGCATAGCTTGGCCCCCTTGATCGTCACCGCCATCAGTTCCGGCGCCGCCTGCGCACCAGAAAGCGTGCGCGTGGTCACGGCGATGCGCAACCGGCGATCCACGGCCGGCGTCATTTGCCCCGTATGCGCCAATGAGAAACCAACGGCGACGTCACGCACGCTGCGCGCCATCAGGCCGTCGCCAACCAGCAGGTCCTCAATGACGTGACGAGAACGTACCCGCACCGTAGCGCCGCGGCCCGGCTTCAGCCCCACCAGGCCACAGCACGAGGCCGGGATACGGATTGAGCCCGCGCCATCCGAACCATGCGCCACCGGCACCAGACCCGCCGCGACCGCCGCACCAGCGCCCCCGCTCGAACCACCGGGTGAATGTTGTGCCGACCATGGATTGCGTGTGGCCGAACGAATCAAAGGTTCGGTAACCGGCAGCAGGCCGAATTCCGGCATGGCGCTTTTGCCCAGGGCGATCAGGCCACCGGCGCGAATACGTTCGACATAGGGAAAAGCCGACGTCTTCGCGGTATCCGGCTTGCTGCGCGAACCGCCCAAGCTTGGCATGCCAGGATAGTCGAGCGAATCTTTCACCAGCCATGGCACGCCCGCTAACGGGCTGTCCGCGAGTGGCGACGAGGCCTCGCCCCGTGCCTGATCATAGGCCCTGTAGCTCACCGCATGTAGCTCCGGATCCAGCGCCTCAATGCGCAGAATCGCCGCCTCGGTGAGTTCCAAAGCTGAGACCTCGCCCAAGCGTACCAGCGCCGCCTGATCGTGACCATCAAGCTGGCCTAGCGCAAACGCCTCGGCCAGCTTCATGCCGGAACCTCGGAATCCGCCTTGACCGTCGCGAACAACCTGGCCAGCCACATCGCGCCATCATGGATAGCTTTTTCAGCCAGTGGTGAGATCGAGACAGCCTCAAGGAAGCTGTGCGATGCGCCGGGATAGATTTCCACTTGCGTAGCGATACCCGCCGCCTTGAAACGCTCGGCCATTATCCTGCTCTGACCACTCAACACGTCACACTGTGGAATCGTGAAAAAGGCCGGCGGCAGGCCGGTCACATCGGCGCGCATCGGCACGGCCAGCGGGTTGTGATGATCGGCGTCATTGTTGAGATAGTTGTCCCAGAACATCACCATCTCAGCGCTGGAGAGCATATAGCCCTCGCCACCATAGCGGATGTGATCCTCGGGGCTTGAATCATCGTCAAATGCGCCGTAATGCAACATCAGGCCTTTCAGCAGATCGCCCTCGCCGACATCGCGCAGCATCAGGGCCGTCGCTACCGACATATTGCCACCGACACTATCGCCGCCAATGGCGATACGATCAGGATCGATGCCCAGTTCGGCGGCATGGTCGTGCGTCCAGCGCAACGTGGCCACCACCTGCTCCAGCGCCACGGGAAACTTTGCCGCCGGCGCATAAGCGTAATCCATGGCGATGACGACGACACTAGCCCTCGCCGCATATTCGCGCATCACGCGATCATGGGTCTGCATCGAAAACAGCATCCAGCCGCCGCCATGGACATAGACCAGGCACGGCTTAGGTGCATCGCTGGCAGGTGTCGGGTCGAGCAGGCGCACGTTCACGCGGCCATGCGGCGTGGCGACCTCAAACGCTTCTGTGCGCACCATTACCGGTCCGCCCTGACGCCACGGTGTGCGTACGGCTTCGCAGACGGCCCTCATCGCATCCGGCGAAAGCGTGTCGAAGGGCGGATGATCGCCGTAGGCCGCGCCAGTTTCCTGAATGAAACGGCGAATATCCGGGTCGAGATCGGCGCCGAAGGCGCTGACAGGTGGCATCATAAGCTATGGAACTTTCGTCAGTTAAGATTTCAGGCTGAGTTCAGCGAACGACCAGAACAGCGCCGCCTGTGCGAACGCGTCGGAAAGGCCCGAATTGCTCTGGTGGCCGCCGGACATATTAATGCGGAACAGGATCGGCTTGCCGGACGTGGTGTGGGCACGCAGGGCCGCCACCCACTTGCCCGGTTCCCAATAACTCACCCGATTATCGCGCACCCCCGCCGTTGCCAGCACCATCGGGTAAGCCGCCTTGTGGACATTCTCATACGGCGAGATCGAGGCGATATAATCATAGGCCTGTCCGTCCGCGAGCGGATCACCCCAGTCAGGCCGGAAGGCCGGCACTAACGGGTGCGTGGCATCCGACATGGTGTTGAGCATGTCGACGAACGGTACCTGCGCGATGACGCCGGCATAAAGATCAGGTCGCAGATTCAGCGAAGCCCCGACCAGAAGACCGCCGGCCGAAAGCCCGTAAGCAACAAGGCGCTTCTTTGCGGTATAACCTTGGGCGATCAGGTACTCGGCGCAGGCGTTGAAATCGGTAAAGCTGTTGCGTTTTTTGAATTTGCGCCCATCGAGGAACCAACTCCGCCCTTTTTCCGAACCGCCGCGCACATGGGCGATGGCGTAGATCCAGCCGGCGTTGACCAAAGCAATATTGGCTATGGAAAAGTCGGCTTCCGAAGGCACGCCGTAAGCGCCATAGCCATAGAGCAGCAGTGGCGCTGTGCCGTCAAGCTTTGTCCCCTTCTTCATCAGCACGGTCAAAGGCACCTGCTGGCCGTCAGGCGCTGCGGCAAACAAGGCCCGCACCTCGTAGGCCTGAGGATCGTGACCGGGGACGCTGGAGCTCATGATGACGGTCTGCTGCGAGGTCGCCATGTCGTAGGCTATCCAGCGCTCCGGCGTCCGCGGCGACTGATAGCTCAGGCGCAGGGTTTGGGAGGCGAACTCCTGATTATCGGCGACACGCACATCATAGGCCGCTTCATCGAAGGCGATCGTCTTCGTCCTCCCATCGGCTTGCGTGACGACGACCTCTAACTTGCCCCCGGCACGCTGAAGCAAGACAAAGTGGTCCCTGAAAGGATGCATTTCGAGCAGGTTGCACCCTTCAGCATACGGCACCCAATCCTGCCAGTCGGTTTTGCCGGGTCTGGAGACATCCGCACGGACCAGACGCCCATCAACGGCGCTGTCAGCATCGGTCAGGATGATAAGCTGGTTGTTCCATGTCTCGACCTGGTAGTGCAGCCCTACGGTGCGTGGCTCGATCAGGACCGGCTTGCTTTCTGGCGCAGCCGCCGGGATGAGATGCCATTCGTCGAGATCGGGACCGGAAATACGGATCGTCACATGGCTGTTGGACGCAGTGCGGCCAAGCGAGACAAACAAGGCGCCGTCGTGTTCTTCATAAACAAGCGCCTCTGGGCCACCGTGCGCCGGCATACGCATGACCTTGGCCGGGCGGCCATACTGATCACGCTGGATACGGAAAACCCACTTAGAACACGGCGAAACGATCACGCCCAGCCAGCCATAGGTGTCGGTGGTTGTGGTCACCGATACCTTGCCGGTTTTGAGATCATGGACGCCTATATCGAAACGGTCACCGCCGCCGAGGTCCTCGGCCCACACAAACAGGTTGTGATCGGGCGAATGCTGCGCGTCTTCTACGCGGTAATAGTCGCGCCCCTTGGCGCGTGCCTGTTCATCAAGAAGGATCTGCTCGTCACCACCTCCGCGTGGCTTGCGCGCGTGGATGGTGTGGTCCTCGCCGGGTCGGATGTAGGTGTAGTAGTTCCAGTCGCCGTCGGGAGACGGCGGTGTCTCGCTATCATTCCCGACCATGGCGTTCATGGAGGCGACATACTGCGCCTGACGATCTTTGGTCGGCGCGAGAATGGCGTCGGCGTAGCGGTTTTCATCGTCGAGATGCTGACGGATATCGGGCTGCATCTTGGACGTATCGATAAACACCTCGGCCCAGTTCGAATCACGTAGCCAGGCATAGTTGTCGATCCGCGTCCGCCCCAACTGCTCGATCCGTTTCGGGATCATCGCGGTTTCGGGCGGACGTAGAACGGTTTTGGCAAGAACAGGGTTTGAGCCAAACGCGGGCATGAAGGCGGTGGCTGCCGCCGTTACAAGAAAACCTCTTCTGTTCATGCCCGCGCTCCTGCTCATATCCGCTTTTACATACCCCAGCTCAGGCGGACACCATAGGTGCGTGGACGGATAATGCCCTGCCCCGTGCCGTTAACCTCACCGACCTGACGGGTGACCCCGCGCTCGTCGGCAATATTGTCGGCATAGACGCTGACGGTTGTTTCACCCATATCAAGCTTCAGGCGGGCATTGATCAGGTTGTAGTCGCCCTGATAGTTCGGCGCGCCCAGAGCGGCCGAGCTGAGATCGCTGATCCCGCGCGACAGGTAGCTATGGGTCAGACTGAAGACAGGGCTGTACGGCGCGCTGAAACGGTAGGTCAGGCTGCTGGAGGCCGACCACTTGGACGAACCCGGTAGTTGCGTGCCCGATTTGGCGGTGCCGTAGTAGAGGATGAACATATCCTCGGTCAGTTGCGCATCCGTGTAGGTGATGCTGGTCGACAGGTCGAGCTTGTCGGTGGCGTGCCAGGTGGCGGCCACTTCCACGCCCTGGCTCTTCGCCTTGCCGCCATTGGCCGCGTAGTTGAAGAAGTCCGGTGTTTGCAAACGAAGCTGGATATCGCTCCAGTCGACATAGAACAGGGTGGCGTCAAGCAGCACGCTGTTGCCGAACAGGTTCGAGCGCACACCGGCTTCGTAGTTGATCAGTTCATCGCTCGTCGATCCGGAAGGGATGTCATAGGTGCTGAGACCCGGCACGTTCGGCGTACCGAAACGAAAGCCCTTGGAAACCAGGCCGTATACCATCAGATCCGGCGACGCCTTGTAGGTCAGGGCCACCTTCGGCGAGAATCCCGAAGTCCTTGCTCTTGGAACTGGAAAACAGCGGCGTATTGATGTGCGTCGTCGTATTATAGGTCGAGAAGCCATCCTGCAGGGTGCCGGAATAAACCTCAGTCTCGAACAGACGCCCGCCGACGGTTACCTTCCATTGCGGCGTGAAGTTGTAGGATAGTTCACCGAAGACAGCCTGCTCTGTGCCCTTGACCTTGGTGTAGTAGCCGTTGAACACCTCGCCATCCGGTGCGATGACCGCGCCGGCGTTCGGATCATTGGCCCAGGCAGAGGTGTTGAACTCCGCGGCAGCACCTTCGGCGCCGATCACTTCGTAAAGATACTTGTCCGACTTGTAGTACATGGCCCCGGCCACCCACTCGAACTTGTCCCCCTTGGGCGAGGCCAAACGGGCTTCAAAGGTGGTGTTCTCACTGTTGCCACCGGAATTGATATAGAGTGGCGCAGTCAGGTTGAGGTCGAGATCGGCATTGTAATAGATTTCGATCGGCGTGTAATCGATGGTCCAGGCCTGCGACTTCTTGCCATAGGAGGCAATGCCGGTGAAATTGGCCCAGCCGAAATCATGATCGACGCGCAGAGAGTGCAGTTCGACCTCGGTTTTGACCGGCTCAAGCTGCGAGGTCGAGCGTTTCAGGTCGCCGAGGGAAGGAATCTGGTAGCTGGAATCAGCGACGTCGGTCTGCTGGTACATACTGAGCCAGGTCAGCCTGGTGTCGGCCGTGGGTGTATAGACGAAGGACAAGCGGCCGCCCGAGGTCTTAACCTCGTTGGCGCCATCGACGCCCACGCCGATATTGTCAAGATAACCAGCCTCCTGGCTGGCATAACCGACAACGCGCACGGCCAGCTTATCCTCGATCAGCGGCACGTTGAACATGGCTTTCAAGCCTGTCGAGGTGTCGGCGTTCTTCGTTGACGAGACATCGGCCTGAAGCTTGTACTCAAAACGGCTTGTGTCGGCGACGTTCGAGACGTAATTGATCGCGCCGCCCATTGAGGCCGCACCAAACAGGGTGCCTTGCGGGCCGCGCAGCACTTCGACACGGTTGACGTCAAAGGTGTCAATATCCGGCACGACAATGGTCCAGCCCGGCTCGGTCAGCGGCACATCATTGAGATAGTAACCGGTCGTGCCCTGCCCTTGCGCATTGCCCGATGATGTGGCGATACCGCGCAGGGTCACATGCGAGACGCCCGGCATGTAATTGTTGAACACGGCGCCCGGCACCCGCTGGATATAGTCGGCATAGGAATCAGCACCGAGATCTTCCAGCGCCTTGCCGGTCATAGCTGAGACCGAACCAGAGACGCTGCGCACCTTTTCAGAACGCTTGGTGACCGTAACGACGACGTCTTCACTGGAGGCGGCGGGCGCGGCGTCTTGTGCGAATGCCGGTAAAGCCATCGCAGACATAACGATGGCCAAAAGGCAGGTTTTACGCAGTAAGGCAGTTTTGAAATTGGTCATGTGTCTTTATCCCCTTGAAAAACGGCTCATGGCTTCGCTCCCGGAAGACCTGTCAATTCTGCGATTGACTGTCAGCCAACTTATGACGGAAATGCGACATGGCCAGTTGAGTGGAGGACATTAACTCAAGCAAATGGGCCAAACGACCGATGGATTGACAGCGTCACCTACGCGCAACACTGACGCCGAAGCATCATGATATAGAGCAAGACCCATAGACACGTGCGCCCTAGCTGATCCACGACCGCTTATACACTCACAAGCTGGGATGCACGCCTCGTTGCGCTTCGCCGCGTCATTGGCCTGAAACAGAGCCTTTTTGGTCTGTCCGATAGAGTGGCCTGCCGGAAACTGTGGTTTGGTGATGGTTTAGCCAACGGGGACCATGAGTGTGACGGGCAAGGCATTTTCACGTAAATCCATTGAAGGGCTAAAGGCTGAAACGCACGGGCTGCACCGTGCCCTTAGTTGGCCACACCTCATCTTACTTGGCATCGGCTGCATTGTCGGCGCCGGCGTCTATGTCATGACAGGCACGGCAGCCGCGCACTACGCCGGTCCCGCCGTCATCATCTCCTTCCTACTGGCCGCGGCGGCCTGCGCCTTTACCGGCCTCTGCTACGCGGAACTGTCCTCGACCATGCCAGTGTCAGGATCCAGTTACACCTATGCCTATGCCTCTTTGGGCGAAGTCGTTGCCTGGGGCACAGGTTGGCTCCTCATGCTGGAATACGGATTGGCTGGATCTGCCCTAGCCGTGGGCCTATCGAGTTACCTGGTTAATGTCCTGGGAGATTTCAATATTATTATACCACAGGCGTTCTCGACGCCAATGATCACATCGACCCTGGTAGATGGCTACACTCAGTTTGCCCTAACCGGGGGCGTGAACCTGGTGGCCGCCACTGCTTTACTTTTGGCGGCCCTGGTCCTCAGTCTGGGCGTCTCCAAATCAACCTTTGTCACCTCGCTTCTCGTCATCATCAAGGTCTTTATCCTTGTCGCTTTCGTGGCCGTCGGATGGGGAAAGATCGACACTCAGAACTGGCAACCGTTCATCCCCGCCAATGAAGGCGGATTTGCCTTCGGCTGGCCTGGAATCTTCCGCGCATCATCAGTGCTGTTTTTCGCCTATCTTGGCTTTGAGACCGTCTCAACAGCTGCGCTTGAAACCCGCAATCCGCAGAAGGATATGCCCAAGGGCATTCTTGGTTCGCTGGTGATCTGCACCCTGCTCTACATTGCCGTTGCCGCCACACTGACTGGGCTTGTGTCCTACAAGGACCTGAACGTCGCTGACCCTATAGCTGTTGCCGTAGACCGTATGAACACACCCCAGTTCGCCATGCTGATAAAAATAGGCGCCATTACCGGTTTAGCTTCCGTACTTTTGGTCAATGGCTATGGCCATTCCCGGATCTGCTACACCATGGCCCGTGACGGCCTGATTCCCCCCATTTTTTCCAAGCTGCACTCGACTTTCAAAACACCAGCCAATGCCACAATCATCGTGTGCCTGATCTCAGCCGTCATTGCCGCCTTCCTGCCCATATCCGTGCTGGGCGACATGGTCAGCTTCGGGACGGCGCTTGCCTTCTCTGTCGTCGGCTTCAGTCTCATATGGCTGCGTAACACGCATCCGGACTTGCCTCGCCCCTTCAAGGTGCCGCTCGGTGGCTTTAGGGCGGGCAAAATTTGGATCGGATACGTCCCTCTGATGGCGATCATCTTGTGCTTGGGCATGGTGGTGCCGGTCGCCATAGATATCGTGGCCCAGGCCCTGCGTGGCGACATCCTGCCCGCCTGCTTCGTCATCGCCTATGTCATACTCGGTGCGTTGATTTACATGTTCTACGGCCATCGTCATGCCAAACGGGAGGTCTGATATGGATCCCAAACCCGCCAAATACGTACCGAAATCACCTTCTGATCTGCTCGATCTGATCAAAGCTTACCCGTTTGCCTGGATCATCTCGACCGGTGGCACCTTCAATGCGACGCCCCTGCCCATTCGCCCGATTGTCGAAGGTGGCCACCTGGTGGCCATGCTTGGGCATTTTGGACGCAACAACCCGCAAGTCGAGCGCCTGCGCACCGATCCTTTCGCACACCTGCTCATCCTTGGTCCGCACGGCTATATCTCGCCGTCATGGCTTAGCGACAAAACGCAAGCACCAACCTGGAACTACGCCAGCGCGACTTTTGCCTGCCGGATTTCACTTCTCGAAACGGCGGCAGAGATCGGGGTCCTCCTCCGTGATCTGATCGACACCCATGAAGAGGGCCGGCCGAACCATTGGTCGCTTGATGATATGGGCGCGCGCGCAGAACGACTCGCCCGCGGAGTTGTCGGCTTCCGTGCTGACATCGTCGAGCAACAAATCGCTTTCAAGTTGGGCCAGGATGAGCAAGACCTTGAGTTCAGCGAAATTCTCACGGCGCTTGAGACCCACGGGCCGGCTGACCTCGCTACCTATATGCGCTGGCAGAACCCCAACCGGTAGTTACTCTGCGGTCCTCGCTTTACCCGCCTGTTCAAAGTACTGGCTGGGCGACGTTCCGAACGCGCGTTGAAACATGGTACCGAAAGCGCTGGGACTATTATAGCCCACCTCGTAGGCCACGGTCGTCACCGGCTTGCCCATGGCGAGCATCGAAACGGCCTCTGCCAGACGCGCCTGCTGGCGCCACTCCGCGAAGGTGATGCCCGTTTCGCGCCGAAAGGCTCGGGTCAGGGTTCGGCGCCCCATACACGCCACCTCGGACCAATGGTCGAGATCATCTTCACTGGCGGGATCGGTCATGATCGCGCGGCAAATCCGGATCAGCCGTGGATCCGCCGGCATTGGAAGGTTAAGCGGTGTTTCCCGATGGCTAACAGCCTCCGCGATCTCATCGAGAATGAGCGCCATGATTCTTGCTTCGCGACCGTCGAGATTATACTCCACTGGCAAGCTGCCCGCCTCGATAATCAGCTCTCTTAGGAGGCCCGATATTTTGACACTCATGCAGTGCTTTGGCATGCGTGTATCGGCTTCCGGCTCGACGTAGAGCGTCTTCAAAGACACACTGCCCCGGCACTGCGCTTCGTGACGTATACCGGCCGGAATCCATACTCCGCGCTGAGGTGGAATGGTGAAGCTCGCCTGATCCGTGATGACCGACATGACGCCAGATGTTGCGTAGACGAGTTGCGCCCGCTCGTGCCTATGGGGTGGATCAATGAACCCTGCCGGGTATTCATCCACTAGCACACCAATCGGTCGATTGACGCGCTGGTAGTCCGTTCCTCGGGTGCTACGAATGTCCATTGGCCCACAATAGAGGATTGGCGCAAAATCCCCTATAGCGTGACAGACACAGTTTCGAAGTTATGCGCGTACGACCGCCATAATTCGCCGTCCCCCGAAAGCGAATGACCCGGTTTTCGAAAGCTCGCTATTCGATTTTGGGCAGAACTGGGCGCCAAGCTGTTAACACTGGCGCTTGATGTGCATTTCGACATTCTCGACCCTCCCAAGAACGGCGTCACCAACATGACGCACAACAAGATCTCCGGGGAGTAAATTTCAGTGCGCAGGGCGTGACGTTTTGCGTCGGGGTATTGATCAACCCAACTGCCGCCTAATCCCCTTTAGACGTCGATCTTACCCTTCATCGCCAACGCAGCGCTTTCAGGTGTGGTGATGACGTGGCGTCCCGTAGCACGTTCGACAGCCTGACGTGCACGCGCGAGTGAAAATTGCCCCAGCACGATGACCTCAACATCGCCCAGCTTCGCCGCGCGATCAGCAACCAGTTGATCATGACGATCACCATCGCCACGTTTGAGCGCCGCAAGCGCACCTTCGGCAAGTACGGCCTGGATTTCGATTGCCTTGCCGCGGGCAGCGGCCATGACGCTCAACTCCTGCTTCAAAGCGCTCAGAGACGGTTCAAAAGTCACGACGAGGCCTATGCGACTGGCCACCCCCAGGGCTGTTTCAAAAGCCGCTTCATTTGGCCGCAATATCGGAACCGGATGACGCGCCTTGACCGCCTCGATGGCCTGCCCAAAGGCAGAGCAGGTAAACAGAATGCCCTGGGTGCGACCGCCCTTTCCTTCGCTGGCCAAGGCATATTCGGCCAAGGTCTGGAAGCGTGCCATCATGGCGTCATCCAGGCTTCCGCTGTTTGCCAGGTCCGTAGCCAGAGATGTATCAAGCACATCGAAGGCATAAGCTTCCGGCCAAAGTTTCGAGAAAGCCTCGCGGATTGGCATGACAAACTCTTCAAGTGCGTGAATCAAGGCAATACGAACTGGTTCTGTCATTGCGTTTTGGCCCGCAGCGCGCGGATCAGAGCGTCATCACGTTCAAGGGCCAGGCTTGCTATGGACCGTCCTGCGGCCTCGACGGCGACACCGTCAATGAGTTTTTCGCAGACCTCCGGCGTCAATTTTGGTGAACCCAGCGTCTGCCACCGGCGCTCCTGGCTCGGACCGAGATGCTTCAGGTAGGCTGCCATGCCACCTTCCCCGCCGCCGAGATGATAGGCCATATGAGCGCCCATCACCGACCAGCGCAAGCCTGGTCCATGTACTAAAGCGGCATCCACCGCGCTGACGTCTGCAATGTCCTCGGCAACGATGTTGACCGCCTCTCGCCACAAAGCAGAGGCCAGCCGATTGGCGATGTGGCCGACAGCGTCACGGTGTAACACGACTGGTCTGCGATCTAGCCCCGCGTAAAAAGCAACACTGCGGGCACGCATATCATCTTGCGCAGCATAGATTTCGACCAGACGCATCAGGTGCGGCGGATTAAACGGATGGGCCGTGATCAGGCGATGGGGATGGCGCATGCCGATGGACAATTCCGACCAGGTCAGCGACGACGTGCTGCTGGCGACAATAACCCTATCGCTCACGTAAGTCTCGATCTGTGCATAGAGCTCCTGCTTGAGTCCCAGCTGTTCGGGCGCATTCTCCTGGACCCATGTTACGTTGGCCAACGCCTCTTCCAGAGTGGCCGCAAGTGTCAGGTTGCCGGTGGCGGGGCGCGCGCCCGGCATCACCTGCCAGACCTGCTTTCTCGCCTTGTCTACACGCGTCTCGAAATCGGCCGTCATGCGTGGAGACGGGTCCCATGCGGTCACGTCATGGCCAAAGGCAGTCATCAGGGCGGCCCAGCTATCACCAATCAAGCCGCAGCC
Organism: Asticcacaulis sp. MM231; assembly: GCF_964186625.1. NCBI lineage: Bacteria > Pseudomonadati > Pseudomonadota > Alphaproteobacteria > Caulobacterales > Caulobacteraceae > Asticcacaulis > Asticcacaulis sp. MM231. Next base: position 239,639 of record NZ_OZ075109.1, on the reverse strand, counting down.
GATAATGGCGATCCGTTCTTTCATTTGGCCAGCGCGCCTTCGAGTATGTCCAGCCCCTCGTCAATCAGGGTGTCCGATATGGTGAGCGCGGGCAAAAAGCGCAGGGCTTCTCCGAAAACGCCGCAAGAGATCTGGATCAGACCGCCCGCGAACGCCTTTCCGATAACGGCTTTTACAGCATCCGCATCTGGCAGGCTGAAGGCATTCATGGCGCCCAGACCGCGGACATTCGTCACCGGCAGCAGATCGTTGCGTTGCGACCACTGAACGAAACGATAGCGCATACGTTCCCCAATGGCCTGCGCGCGAGCCACAAGATTTTCGTCTTCGATGACATCGAGCACCGCCAGAGCCGCGGCACAACTCAAAGGCGCCCCACCGAACGTCGAACCCAGACCGCCGCCATCGATTACATCCATGATCTCCGCCCGGCCGACCACCCCCGAAATCGGGAAGCCGCCGCCGAGCGCCTTTGCCATTGTCACTAAATCAGGCTCGACACCGCTGTGCTGAATGGCAAACATCTTACCGGTACGCCCAAACCCGGTCTGAACCTCGTCGGCGATCAGCAGGATGCCGTGGGTATCGCAGACTTTACGCAAGGCCTGCAGCAACGCCGCTGGTGCGATATGAAAACCGCCCTCGCCTTGCACCGGCTCGATAATGATCGCCGCCACCTGGTCCGGATCGGCATCGGTACGCAGTATACTGTCAAGCATCTTGAGGCTGTCCTCGACGCTTACGCCATAGGACTCAACCGGGAACGGCACACGCCAAATCTCGCCCGGCAGCGTGCCGAACAGTTTTTTGTAAGGCGCCACCTTACCGGTCAAGGCGGTGGTCATGAGGGTGCGGCCGTGAAAAGCGCCTGAGAAGGCGATGATGCCCGTACGCCCCGTCGCGGCGCGCGCGATTTTCACTGCGTTTTCGACGGCTTCGGCACCTGTATTGAAAAAGATGGTCTTGGCGGAAGAACTGATGGGCGCGAGGGCATTCAGGCGTTCGGCCAGGGTGATATAGCCTTCATAGGGCATGACCTGGAAAGCCGTGTGACTGAAGGTCTTCAACTGCGCTTCGACGGCCGCGACCACCTTCGGATGGCGATGGCCCGTGTTGCAAACGGCAATACCGGCAGCGAAGTCGATATAACGGCGGCCTTCGATATCCCATATTTCGGCATTTTCAGCGCGCGCGGCGAAAACCTGCAAACCGTTGACCACGCCTTTTGGAATGGCGGCGACCCGGCGGGCATAAAGTTCGGCATTGGTGGACATGAAAACTTCCTTTTCTTAAGCGGCTGCGACGGATTCGATTTCGATGCACCAGCGCGCGTCGTAAAGACCCGCCAGCACGACGGTGAAGGCGGGTTCGGCACGCAGGCCCAGCACCTCGTTGCGCACGGCCACCATTTCGGGAATGTACTGTCGGTCTGTCAGATAGACGCGCACACTGACCAGGTTCTCCAGCTGGAGTCCGGCGGTCTCCAGTTGATGGACGACATTGCCCCACGCCAGCCGGCACTGATCGCTGATGTCGGCCGGGATGACGCCATCCTTGTCTTGTGGCACCTGTCCGGCGATAAACACGAGGCGTTCCGCCTGATCGACGGCGCAGGCCTGAGCCCACCCCGTCCCGCTGGGATTGATCGGAGTTTTTTTCATTTTCAAGTGTCCGTGGGTAAGAGAATTAAATGCCGCCGAGCGCCAGGTATTTGATCTCGACAAAATCTTCGAGGCCGTACTTGGAACCCTCGCGCCCCAGGCCCAATTCCTTCATGCCACCGAAGGGCGTGGCCGGGTTGGACGTCAGGACTTCATTGGCGCCGAGCAGACCATAGTCCAGCGCCTCGCCGACGCGGAAAACGCGACCGATGTCACGGGTCCAGTAGTAGGCCGCCAGGCCATAAGGCGTATCATTGGCTAGGGCGATGACTTCGGCTTCGGTCTCAAAGGGAAAGAGCGCCGCCACCGGCCCGAAGATTTCAGTGTGGGCGATGTCCATGTCATGGGTGGCGCCGGTCAGCAGGGTCGGGGTGAAATACTGGCCGCCGCGTTCGTGCAAGCCCCCGCCAAGGGCCAGATAGGCGCCCTTCTCGACCGCGTCCTTCACCAGCCCTTCGACCTTTTCGACGGCCGCCGGGTTGATCAGAGGCCCAATGCGCGTTCCGGCCTGCAGCCCCGGTCCGACCTGAAGCCCGGCAATGGCAGCTTTCAGGCGCGCCGCAAACTCCGCCATGACACCCGACTGGACGTAGATGCGGTTGGTGGCGACGCAGGCCTGACCGGCATTGCGAAACTTCGTGATGATGGCGCCGGCCACAGCCGCATCAAGATCGGCATCATCAAACACGATGAAGGGTGAGTTACCGCCTAGTTCGAGCGACAGCTTCTTTACCGTGCCCGCGCATTGCTGCATCAGGAGCTTGCCGACACGGGTCGAGCCGGTGAAGGATATCTTGCGCACATCTGGATGTGTGGTCAGCACACCCGCCACGGCTTCGGCACGCCTGGCGGTAATGACCGTCATGACGCCCCGCGGAAAACCCGCGGCGTCGGCCAGCATCTGCAAGGCCAGGGCTGACAACGGCGTATCCTCAGCTGGCTTGATAATGATGGTGCAGCCGGCCGCCAGGGCTGGCGATACCTTGCGGGTAATCATCGAGCTGGGGAAATTCCACGGCGTGATGGCGCCCACCACGCCGATCGGCTGTTTGAGCACAAGGCAGCGCTTGTCGGCGGCGTGGCTGGGTATGATGTCGCCATACAGGCGTTTACCCTCCTCGGCGAACCATTCGATGAACTGCGCACCGAAGACGATCTCACCCAGAGCCTCTGCCAGCGGCTTTCCCTGTTCCAGGGTAAGAAGTTCGGCCAGGGCATCCTTATTTTGCAGAATGAGCTCGTACCAACGACGCAGGGTGTCGGCGCGAGTTCGCGCCGGCAGTGCAGACCAGTCGACAAAGGCCGCCTTTGCTGCGCCCACCGCCGCTTCTGTTTCCGCCGCGCCCATATCGGGTACGTCGGCGATATGACGTCCATCGGCCGGATTGGTCACCGCGAAGGTGCCCGACGAGCGGTTACGGAGGCCTAAATCTTCGGCGAATGCTTTCGTCTCGAACAGCAGTTTGACGCCGGCAGAGGAGAGATTATGAACATCAGGCATATCAGATATATCCAAGTTTTCGCGCCGTCGCATCCAGAGCGCGGGCGAGAATGGCGACCATTTCATCGACTTCGGCATGGCTGATTGTCAGCGGCGGACTCATCACCATGGATTGCCCGACAGCGCGGGCGATCAACCGGTTTTCGTAGCAAACCTCGCGGCAGAAGATGGCAGCGTTGTCCTGCGGCGTGCAGATCTCGCGGGTGTCTTTGTTGCGCACCAGTTGCAGGGCGGCCATCAGACCGACGCCGCGCCGTTCACCGACCAGCGGATGACGTTGCGCCAGGTCTTCCAGTCTGGACTGGAAATAGGGTCCGATATCATCACGGACACGCTCGACCAAACCTTCGCGTTTGATGACAGCGATGTTGGCCAGGGCGACGGCACAGGCAACCGGATGCCCGGAATAGGTATAGCCGTGCGGCCATAGCCCGCCACGCTCGATAACATCGAAGATGCGATCATGGACACCGACCGCCGCAACGGGGATGTAACCCGACGACAGTCCCTTGGCCATCGGCATAAGATCCGGCGCGATGTCGAAGGTATTTGATCCGAACCACGAACCGGTACGTCCAAATCCGCAAATAACCTCGTCGGCGATTAACAGTACGTCGTACTTTTTGCAGATGCGCTGAATTTCCGGCCAGTAGGTGTCGGGCGGAACGATCACGCCGCCCGCGCCTTGTACGGGTTCGCCGATAAAGGCGGCCACGGTGTCAGACCCCAGTTCAAGAATGCGGGCCTCCAGTGCCTGGGCGGCTTTAAGGCCATATTGCGCCGGGGTCAGGTCTGCGCCATTTACATACCAGTGCGGGTGCTCGATATGGGTGATCTCTGGCATCACACCGCCATCATTGGCGTGCATGGCCGGCATACCACCGAGACTTGAGGTCGCCACGGTAGATCCATGATAGGCCAGGGTGCGGCTGATGATCTTTCGTTTCTGCGCCTGGCCCTTTAATTGCCAGTAATAGCGCGCCAGGCGGATGATGACCTCGTTGGCCTCCGATCCGGAATTGGCGAACGTGAAGTGGTTGATCCCGTGAGGCGTCAGTTCGGCAAGCGTCTCGGCCAGTTCGATCATGGCCGGCGTGGCGCTTTGGAAATGGTTGTTATAATAGGGCAAGGCCGTCATCTGAGCGTGGGCGGCATCGGCCAGTTCGACGCGGCCATAGCCGATATTGACGCACCACAGGCCCGCCATGCCATCGAGGATATGGCGGCCATCGCTGTCGATGACGTGGCACCCCTCACCGGCCGTGATGATGCGTGAGCCTTTGTCGCGGATGACCGCTGGATCGGTGAAGGAGTGCAGGTGATGCGCTTGATCAGCGGCCTGCCAGGCGGCGGTGCTGCGCACCGGGTCATTTTGGGGCCAGGTATCCATTAGCGCAGCGCCTCCACCGTGGAATTGAAGAAATCATTATCGAGAATGGCCTCGGCGCCGCGCGGCTTGGCACGGGAACTAAGGACGGCGATCAGCACGTCCTGCGCCGGATTGAGATACATGTATTGGCCGAAGATACCGCGCGCGGCATAAGCGCCGTCAGCCAGCGAACCACTCCGATCCGGCACGGTCCACCACATGTAACCGTAATCGAGCCTCGCGCCGCCGACCGTGCGTGATACGCCGGCCTCCGCCATCCAGTTGCCCGGCAGGACCAACTCGCCGTCGATGACGCCGCCCTTCATAATAAAGCGGCCGAACCGCGCATAGTCTCGCAACGGCGCGCACAACCCGGAGCCGGCGACTTCAAGACCACCCGGCGCTTCAAGCCACCAGTAGGCGTCCGCCTCCATGCCCAGTCGTGACCAGATACGCGCGGACAGATAATCCGACAGCCACTTGCCCGTTGCCGCCTTGACGAGCGCGCCGACCACATAGAGTCTCGCCGGTCGAATAGTTCCAGACAGTGCCCGGTTCGGCGATGCGTGGCAGAGAAGCCATGAAGCGCATGATCTCACCGGGCTTTTGCGCCACCTGAAGCGCCAACATCCGGCGCCGTTCGGAGGCTGGATTGACCTGCGTGTCGTCCCATTTGATGCCGGACGTCATTTGCATCAACTGACGGATGGAGACGCCGTCATACCCCGACCCAATCAACTGGGGCAGGTATGCCGTGAGCGGCTCTTCGACGCTTTTGATATAACCATCACGGATAGCGCACCCAACAAGCGTGGTAGCGACCGACTTGGCCATCGACATCGACACCCAGTGCTCGGAGGGTGCATTGCCCAGCTCATAGCGCTCGTGCACAATCTCGCCGTTCTTCATGATCAGCAGACCTGCCACACGATTGCGCGAGACATAGTCGTAGAGATCGTAAATCTGGCCGTCAGCGTGAATCGGAAAATCATCGAGCGTTGTGCTGGCGTAGGCCAGCGGAGCCACCGGTCCACCGCGACGGATGATCCGCGTGGCGAAAGCGCGATGGGTATTTTTCAGGGTGTGCGCCTGGAAATCAGGCATGAGCTGGCCGGCATAGAGCTCGGTCATGTCGCCGACTTCGACGTCGGCAAAGCCCTCTTCAATCGGGGAGACCATCGCCGGCATTCCCGGCGCTTGTAAACTTGACAAAAGCGTTCCCCTTAATACAGCAAGATTGACGCTTAAGACCTACTCTTTTACCCCCTGCGGGCGAAGGTGCGAACCGTTGAGAAGGCGGTGCGCCCACAACACCACGACGGAAAATACGACTTAGAATGCAATAGCTTAAAGCAGAACAGGAACCTTTACGCCGCTGGCCGGCGGAAGGTCGCCAGTTCCTTGTTCAGTTCGTCCATAAGCCAGCGGCGGTAGCGGCGGATCATAGGCGTTTCCCACCGGTCGGCGCGGCCGATGATCAGATACTTGCCTTCTGTATAGGGCCGGAAGGCCGGATTGCCGCGACCGATCTCGACCAGTTGGCCCGATTTAAAGAAGGCTTGCCCGACCAGCGCATTGACCAATGCCACGCCGCGCCCGTGCAAAGCGGCATCGAGCGTCAGGTGGCCCTGCCACAGGCGTGGCCCGGTCAGGTCAAGCTCATCATAGACGCCATGCGCCGCCAGCCAGTGCGCCCAGCTGTCGAAATCCATTTCGTGTAGCATGCGTTGATGGATCAGGTCGCGCGGTGTCTCGATCGGCCCGGCCTGGGCAAGATAGTCCGGTGATGCCACAGCCATGACAGCCACACTGGCCACCTCCTGCGCTTTCATCTCCGCCGGCAGCTTGAGGGCCACGCGATAGGCCGGAACAAAGCGGATCTCGATATCGGCCTCGTTCAGCCCCGTCATGGCATTGCGATCCATGGAGCGCAGTTCAATATCGACATCGGGATGCAGCTTTTCGAACATGCCGACACGACGCGACATCCAGTGCAGCGCAAAGCCCGGTGAGCAGGCAATGTTGAGATGGTTGTGATAGCCGCGCCGCATCAGGTCGATCGTTGACGCCGCTATGGCGTCCATAGCGCTGGCGATGTCCTTGTGGTAGCGTCGGGCGTCTTCGGTAAGAACGACGCCGCGCGCCGTACGCTCGACCAGTTTCGCGCCGGTCCACTGCTCCAGGGTCTTGAGGTGGCGGCTAATCACCGCATGGTCGCGGCCGAGGCTTCGGGCCGCCTGGCGCACCCCCCCCAGGCGCGCGACAGCGTCGAAAGCGCGCAAGGCCTCGAACGGCGGAATGGTCTTGCGCGACGGCGGATTATAGGCGGCGGCGCGATCCTCTTCATGCGTATCCATCGGGTACTCCTTTATTGAGGCTTCGCCAGTAATATCCGACGCAGAGGCGCGTAAAGCACCAGCAGAATGAGGGCGCCGGCAAGCCCGATCCCGGCATGTAACAGCCAGAACAGCGGGGGATGCAAGGGTTCATAGAATCGCCCAAGCCAGCCGGAAAAGATGCCAGCGATGAACAGGCCGATATAGTAGCCGCCAACCATCATGGATTTGACCTGTACCGGTGCGCTGCGGGCGACAAGCGCCAGGGCCACGGGAGAACACAGGAGATACCCGGCACCAATGACGAAGTGGAAGAGCAAAGGCCAGATCACAGCGACCTTGCCCGCACCCGCCAGCCATTGGCCAACGGTCAACAAGACGCAGCCGCTGCCAAACAGGGCGCAGCCCATAGCGAGCTTGACGATGTCTGAAGGCTCCATGCCCCGTTTGGCCATGCCCTTCCACATTCCCATAACGACCGGCGTCAGGGCCAGCACCGCGAAGGCGTCTAACGACTGAAACCACGTGACAGGAATGCTGAGGCCAAGACCGATGCCGAGACTAACGTCGTCACGCAGCCACACCGGATAGGTGTTCCAGATCTGCGACTGCACCGTCCAGAACAATGAGGTGATCAGGATCAGGCCGCACAGGACGCCAATACGACCCCACTCTGCCCCTGTGAGGCACACCTTTTGCGCTTTGGTTGCTTTCAGGGGTTCCTTGAAGTGCTTCAAGCCGCGCAGATATACGGCAATACCCACCAGCATGCCAAGGCCGGCGGCACCAAAGCCATAGTGCCAGCCATACAGTTCCCCCAAGGTGCCGCAGACCAGCGGCGACAGAAAAGCGCCCACGACGACGGAGGTGACGTAGAGCGTGTACCCGTCATCGATCCGGCGATCGTCAGGCGCATAGAGCGCCGCCACCTGTGCTGCCAGATTGCCTTTCAGCAACCCTGCCCCGCATATAATGCACCCCAGCGCCGGCAAAAAGGCTGTCTCGAACACCATCAGGAAGTGTCCGGTCGCCAGTAACGCGGCGCCGGTGAGTACGGCGCGCGTCCGGCCAAGCCAGCGGTCTCCGACAAGACCGCCGATAACTGGGCCTAAATAGACGAGTGCGACGTAGATGCCGAATATCTGCGCCGCCAGAGCCTGAACGGACAGAGGACCGGTGACGCTTTCAACAAGGTTGCGAAACTGTGCGAAGCCCCAGACCTGATCCACCACGCCTGGCTTCAGCAGACGACCGGTCATGTAGAGCATCAACAACGCCTGCATCCCGTAGAAGGAAAACCGCTCCCACGCTTCCGTAAAGGCGATATAGGCCAGGCCTTTGGGGTGGCCCATAAAATCGTCTTTGCTCATCCGGTACTCCAGGAAAATAACATGGCCCGCTGCCATCATCTGGCAGCGGGCCGGCATGTCTATCAGAAATTACGCGACAGGCTGACACCCACGGTGCGTGGCTTGGTCCGCGACGACTGTTGCCAGGCGTCATAAGGATCGACCAAAAGGTTCTCGTTCGTCAGGTTGGTGACGTAGAGTTCCGCCGTGATCTCCGACCAAGTGACGCCTACGCGGGCATTGAGCAGGTTGATGCGGTCGGACGACTGGGTACGGGGGATAAGGATCGAGTTGTCGGTGGCGTAGGTCTTGTCGCGATAGACGTAATCGACATGGACGAAGCCCGGCACGTTGGTGGCCCAGTTGAAGCTGTAATCCGCCGCGATGGTGGAGGAGAACTTCGGTGCATAGTCAAGACCATCACCGACCTGGAAGTTGGTCGTCTCTCCAGCGCCGAGATTGAGCTTGGTGACTTCACCGTCGATATAGGCGGCATTGGCCGACAGGGTCAGGGCCGGAGTCACGCGCCAGTCGATTGTGCCTTCCAGTCCCTTAATTTCCATCTCACCGATGTTACGGGTATAGCTGACATAACCGGCCGGAAAGTTGAAGAACTGCCCGGTGCGCAAGGCATCGTCGTACTTGCTGTAATAGGCTGCGATATCGAAGCGTACCTTGCCGTCAGCCACAATCCCCTTGGTGCCCAGTTCGTAATTCATGAGCTTTTCTGGATCATAGGCTGGCAGGCCTGCGCTGTTGAAACCGCCCGAGCGGAAGCCTTTGGAGATATTGCCGTAGAGATTCCATTTCGGTGTCAGGGCGTAGGTTACATAGACGCGCGGATCGATCGAGTCGAACGTCGCTTTCTGCTCTGTGCCGGCCAGGTCCGTGGCGGTCTGATCATCCTTGAAGGACCGAATACCGGCGCCGATCAGGAGCTTGTCGGTGATCTTGTAGCCAATATCGGCAAAGGCCGAGATCGACCTGGACGTATCGTACTTGCGATAGGTGAAGGGATAGGTGCCGCCGGCATAGTAGGAAACGCCCTTATCATCGAGATTGCCCTGGGCATCCTTGTAAAAGGCCCCGATCGTATATTGCCACGGACCGCTGCCCTCAGAGGTCAGTCGGATTTCCTGCGTAAACTGCTGGGCGCGATCGCTGATGCCGTCGAAGCCTTCGTTCTGAATACCGGCGGATGTCGTCTTGGGTCCGGCGATGTAGGTTGTGGCATAGTTGCGGTCGAGTTCGACAAAGCTGGTTGAACTGGTCAGGCGGCCTATGCCGGTCTTGTAGTTGGCCGTGACGTTGAGGATTTGCGAGCGGTCATGGCGCGACGGCAAAAGGTCGTAATCCGGACTTACCGGAACGGGGCGGGTGCGGTCCGGGTTTTCGTAGTCGAGGCCGAACCGGCTCTTCATCGAATAGGTGGTGGCCGTAAACGTCATGTCGAAATCATCTGTCGGCTTCCACAACAGCTTGGCTCGCAGATTGTAGATGTCCTGGTTGTTACCGTCCTTGATACCGAGTCCGGGCTGGTCGATCCACCCCCCGCCGGATTCATAGGCGCCCGCCAGGCGCAGGCCCAGTGTGCCCTTGATGAGGGGCAGGCTGACCGCGCCGGACACCTTGGAATTGGTATCACCCTCGTCGATCGACGAGATATCGGCCCTGATGAAGCCGTCCACAGTATAGAGACTGGGATTGCGTGTAATAAAGCGCACCGTACCCGCCATGGCACCCTGGCCATAAAGCGTGCCCTGTGGTCCTTTCAGCACCTCAACACGGTCCAGATCAAGGGCACGCAGGTCGACCTGACGGAAGCCACCGGTCAGCGTCACCGGCGTATCGTCCATATAGGATGAGACCAGGGCGTCAGACCCGCGGATGTTGGTGGCGCCGCGCAGGAAGATCTGCGAAGAACCGGGACCGTCATACCGCAGGATCAAACCTGGCACCGAGAAGGACAGATCCTGAACCGTCTGGATATTGCGCTTTTCCAGGGTCTCGGCGCTGAGCACATTGACCGCGACCGGCACGTCGATCTGACGCTGGCGGCGCTTCTGTGACGTCACCACCACCTCGATGACGTCGTTCGTCTTGTCCGCCACGTGAGCAGCGGCTTCCTCGGTCTGGGCATGGGCCGTGACGGCGACGCTGCTGAGCAGCCCCCCCGCCACCATGACGGACAGAAGCGCGTGTACCGATACGCTCCCTTTCGTTGCTTTGAAAAATCTCGATGTCATTGTTGTTATCCCCTTCGTGTGTGTGGGTATCCACGGCATCAGATTGTTTTTGTGACGGTCCTGTGACTAGGCGCGTAGCCGGTTCGGAGCGGTGCGCACAACGCACCGCAAGCGGTTATTTTTTCGCCTTCTGCCAGAGACCGGTCTGCTTCCAAAGGCCAGGGTTCATGACAAGCGTACCTGACTGGTTGAAATCAAGCACCGTGGGGTAGCGTCCCGGCACCGCGAAGAGGCCAGGCCCGACCGGTAACAGCTCGACCGTCTGATCAAGCGGCACGTTGAAAGCTTTGCGCGCACCGGTCGCACGGCCATAGAGCTTGCCGTCCTTTTCACTGACCGTGACGGTGACGAAGTTCGAAAACCGGTACTCGCCCGCATAGCCCGCCAGAGCTTTGACTGGGATGGCCGGCTGCGCTGTGATGACGGGCAGCGGGTCCTGCGCGGGCACCGAATTGAGGATGGCGTCCCACATCAGGTCGGACGCGATGGCGCCGATTTCGGTGCTGTCGACGATACCCTTCTCAGCCTCAATCTCGCCCGTGGATACGGCGTAAAGCGCATCGCCGTCATTCATTGTCGAGAAAGGCTGGATACCACGCGCCATGGAGGTATGAACCTGGATCGCCAGGCGCTGAAGTTCCGCGGCGTCCATCTTCTGGTTGACGACCACAAGGCTGATCGTGGTGTTATGCATCGGCCCGCTGGGCGTGGCCCATCCGGCCTTGCGGCTTTCCGGCAGGTTGTGCATCAGGTCATTGACGGTAATATTGGCCGGCCAGCCGGCATCATTGTAACAGGCGGCCAGTTTGCCATCGCGGTTGACGACCACACCGTAGGGGTTGGCCACGGTGAAGACCGCGATCTTCAGGTCGCCGATTTGGCGGAAGGCACCGCCCTGCCCGGAATGCGCCTTGCAGCCGAAGAAGTATCCTGACATGGTCATGCGTCCGGCCCCGGCGGCGCCGTTTCGGAAGACACCCGGCTGAGCGGCGCGATAGGCGGCCTGAGCCAACCGCTTGTCGGGATAAATTTCATTGAGGCGGCGGTCGCCATAGTCGAAAATGATAGCGCCCAGGGCGACCGCGATGGAATCCCAGTTGCCGGTATTTTTGCCATCATCCTTTAGCGCGCTGGCCACAGCCGTCGTGGTTTCCAGTCCATAGGCCGAACCACCAGCAAAAACCACGGCGTCAAAATCCGAGGTCGGATAGCCCAGTCGCGCCAGGTCGGTATTGACGGTGGCAGGCGCGCCACCGCGTACATCCACCGCTGCCATGACCTTTTTATCGAAACTGAAGACCGTCACGCCGGTCGGCCCTTCGCTGTACTCACCCGTGCCTATCTTCAGCATCGGCCAGTCAAACTTCAGCTCCTTGCCACCAAAATTGATGACAGGCTTGAGATCAGCCTGACTATCGGGTGGAGTCGGCGCCGGCACTTGAGCGAACCCCGGGCTTGCGTAAAGCGCCGGCGCCAAAAACAGAGTAAGGGCAAGAGACAGGAAGGACCTGGGCATGGGGTTGTATCCTCGTGAAGTGAAGCAATAGTGGGCCAGCATCAGATTATGCCGCATTGCAAAAAATGTCGTGCGTGGTGCGCAAAAGTCACCACAAGGTGAAGGAACTGACTCTACTTGCGGCTACACACCTTATGCGTCCAGCCCTGTGGTGGATGAATCCAAGCTAGAACAAGGCTTTGTAACTGTCAGGATGCAAAGGCCGGAGGTGACGGTGACACAGGCTCACCACCCGATCCGCATTTTGTCGGTGTCTTGCAGCATTATGAGGGTTATGTAGGCAGGTCTTATGATGTGTTTTCAGAACACAGGCATGACCGACACACTTTCAGGAATTCCGATGAGCCCTACCCTCTTCCGTGCCGAGCCTTATATCGCCTCTGATCCGGCTGCCATTGTGCGTGACTATCCCTTCGCAACCCTGATCCTGGCCGATATGTCGGCCACGACCACTGCCATCGTTTTCGAGACGGATGACAGTCAGACAACTCTTATCGGGCATATGGCGGCACGAAACCCGCAAGCGAAGACGATGCGCACCGGCGACAGGGCGCTGGCGATCTTCGCAGGGCCGCACGCCTATATCTCGCCGCGCTGGTATGTGGAAAAGCCAGAAGTGCCGACCTGGAACTATGTCGCTGCCCATGTACGCGGCACGCTGGAGGTCATCGACGATGAGGCGGGTCAAACAGACGTGTTGCGCCGTACCATTGACATAGCTGAGAACGCGTTCAGTGCACCCTGGACGATCGATATGGCGCCCGAAGGTCGCGTGGCGTTCTTACTCCCTAAGATCCGCTCCTTCCGCGTCCATGTCGACAGCCTCGAAGGTACGACCAAATTAAGCCAGACACACCCTGAAGGCGACCGCGAACGCATCATTGCAGGCTTGAAAGAGCGTTCCGATCCAACCATTTCCGATCTGATGTCTGCACAGTGGCGTCGACCGCCGGCTGGCTGAAGGCATCTGCCTTTAAGGTGGGCTTTTCTGCAACCTTTGACCGGCAAGGGCTCGACACTGTCGGACCGTCTCGCCGTGGACCCGTTTGGTCCGGGCTGTCGCTCTTGCTGTGAGCGGCCTCGGCCCACCCGCTTACAGTCGACAGCAACACGCCACGCACCCGCGCTCCGCGTCGCCATCAACCGGATCAGTCTGACCTGAAAATTGGCCTCGTTACTCACGCCGGCACGGGTAAGGGTGAGCATCCGGCTTTCCTTCACCACCCATTTTTCCTACACAATCTGCGGGCGTGATGGACGACAAGCGACAGGGTGATCGTCACGGCCAACCACCAAACCGGCGGTTAAAATGTCATGCCGAGGGGATCGAAGATCAGCGAGCGATGCGCGGCCGAACCGGCCATCACCCCATCAGACGTTGCCCAGGTCGCATTATGGGCCGAACGAGCGATATCGCCTGCGGCATAGACGCCAGGCACACTGGTCTGGCCCATGCCATCGATCTGAATGACCGGCCCGAACATGCCGTCCTGTAAGGCACAGCCCAGCACGCCGGCGATCGGGCTGTTCAGTTCGGTGCGCGAACCCAGGTAAAGGGCCGTAATCGGGACAGTCCGGCCGTCTTCCAGCATGACGCCCGCCATATCAGGCGCCGCGCCGACAAATCCGGATATGCGGGCGGGTTCGATAATCACGTGCCGTTGCTGCAATCGCGCCCGTGTCTGGCTGTCGGGCATCTCACCGCCATTGAGGAAGAACGTGGTTGGCCCCCATTCCGGGATCATCAGCGCCTGATGCGCCGACATGGGGGTGAGGCTCAGCACGCCGAGCGGCTGTCCCTGGAACTCATAGCCGTGGCAATAAGGGCAATGCAGCACAGAATGGCCCCAGCGTTCTTTCAGGCCTCGCATATCTGGCAGGTTGTCGCGGATACCGAACGCGAGGATCAATTTTCGTCCCTGAATATCCTGACCGCCGGCTGTGACGGTAAAGTCCTCATTCTGGCCACGTGTTCCGGTTGCTTGCGCGTCAATGAAGGTGACGTTGGGATAGGCCGCCACCTTCTCGCGTCCGGCGCCGATCAAGACGCGTGGCGCGTCGCCGTCATGGGCGAAAAAACCGTGAGAATGGGAGGCGAAACGGTTTCGCGGTTGGCCGGCGTCGATCACGCACACCGAGCGGCGGCCTCGCGCCAGTTGTATGGCGGCGGAAAGGCCGGCGAAGCTGCCGCCGATGATAATGGCGTCAAAGATCATGGTTTTGCTCCTCAAGGGTCTGGCGGCGCGCCCGCATGCGCTGGCGGAAGTCTGCGGCCAGGGCGCCAAGAGTGACGTCCGCGAACCGCGCCATCAGCAGGGCTTCGGCCTCGGCGAAGGCATCGTCTAAGGCGGCATTGACCGCCTGCTCGACCAGGCATGATGGCCGTTCGGTGCGGTGGCCGAGCGCGAAGATCTCCGGCGCACCAACGGCGGCATAGATATCGGCCATCGTGACGGCTGCGAGATCACGGGCGATCGTCCAGCCGCCGCCGTGGCCTTTTTCCGAATGAACGAGGCCGCGTTCTCGCAGGCCCGCCATGATGCGGCGGACGACCACCGGGTTGGTGCCCATCATGGCCGCCAGTTTTTCGGACGTGGCGGGTGTGTCGAGGCTGGCCATGTGGAGAATCACGTGGAGAATGCCCGAAAGTTTGCTGTCCTGTTTCATGTAACTTTATATGTTACATGATGGCGGTCATTTCAAGGCTGGTGTTGAGAATAACCGAGGAAAGCGTGACGGTCGCCAAATTTGATAGGTAGGTTTCCAGCCGAACGCGTCTAGCTCGCACCTTTTGACCTCAAGCCCCTAAGTTCGACTATGACCGCGTCAATGCAATCACATCGCCTTCGTCTGATGCCTGGATACCAAAACTACCCTTTAGTGACTGCAGGAAGGCCTGGGCGTCATGAACATTGAACCGCCCGCCAAGCCTAAGGCCTTCGATAGACCGGTCGCGGATCACGATCTTGCGGGTGAGATAGCGATTGAATTCCGCAACGACGGCCGCGAGGGTCTGGCCCGTGAAAAACAGTTCGTCAGATTGCCATGCCTGAACGGTTTGGATGTCCGTCTCGGTTAAGGTCTTTATGCCCAGGTTCGACGACGCTGAAGAATAGGCCTGGCCCGGTTTGAGCATAGGCGGCGCGGCTTCCTCAACAACGACATTTGGGGCCCGCCTCACCGGTGGCTCAAAAATCTGAACCATGCCCTTCAGACATGTGACCTCCAGCGCACCGTTTCGGATACGCACATTGACCTCGCCCTCAGAGGGCTTAATTTCGTAGCCCAACGCATGGATCGAAACGTCTTGCGACGACGCCGGCACGGAAACAGCGATTTCGCCCTGCTTCAGCCAGACCTCTTTTTTACGCTCACCCCACGTCCACGACAGCCGGGTGTCCGTGTTCACCTCCAGGCGCGCGCCATCGGTCAAGGTCAGGCTTTTCCGCTCACCAATTTGGGTTTCCGCACGGGCGTGGCGATTGAGAAGCGCAAATAGCCCCCCTCCCCCAAGTACCACAGCCGCCGCGCCGGCAATGGCGCCACCTAACCATTGCCGACGGCTCATCGTCCCAGGCGGCACCTCGAATTCATCGACTTCGTCAATAAGCCGGAACTTCACATCCTCGATCAATTCATCCGTGCCCACGATGCGAGCGAAGGCCGCGGCATGGCGCGGGTCGGCATCGCGCCAGCGCTCAAAGTCCTTAAGCTTGGCCGTGCCTAGGTCAAGCCGCGCATGCCATGACGCTGCGGCTTCAAGGAGGTCATCCACTTCTTTGTCGAGAGGTTCAGTCACGTCAAACACTTCCAGCCACGGTCCGGTGCATCCCGATACCGTCCCAGCTTAAGGCAGTTCAATCTGAGATGGAAGTGTCGGCGGTGCTGTCTTGCGTATAGAGGGTCGCGTTCAACCCCAACCCCACAGCGTCTGCCTCTAAATGTTTGTTGAGGGCGACCATGCCGCGCGTCAGGTGGATCTCTACACCCTTCAAACTGATACCCAGCCGCTTGGCGATTTCTTGTCCCGACAAACCCTGGACCTTCCTCAGGATCATGACACGCCGACTTTTGGGGGGTAGCTTATTCATCGCCACCAACACGCGGCGCAGATGATCCCTTTGTTCGGCCTCCACGTCCGGACCTGGCAGTTCATCCTTCACATCGTCTTTGACATCGTCGCCGTGCGCTAAGGGCACGATGCGGCTCTTGGCCAAAAAAGCATAGGCCGCATGTACAACCGATTTGCGAAGATAGGCTTTCGGGTTCTCAATCGTACGCCACCGGTCGCCCACGAGAACCTGAGCATACACATCGTGGACCAGATCGCGCGCAGCCCCCTTAGAGCCGATCAGGTCTTTCGCCACGCTCAGGAGCAGATTTTCATAGGGCGCCACCCGGTCGCGGAACCAGCAATCGACCTCGCGCAACCAGCCCGGCCTTCGCGACGCCCCGTCAGGCGTCTCCAGAAAATCCAGAAAGAAATACCGGTCGGCCACGTCCAGAGCAGCACCAATAAACGCCAGACGCCGCGGCCCAATACGCATGGTGCCTGTTTCCATGGCCTCCAGCTCATCAAGCCTCAACCCCATGGCATCTGCCAGCCACTGCTCAGACATCTGGAGCAAAATCCGCCGGGACAGCAATCGCGCACCGATGTGGCGATCCAGCGCGCCAACAGCGCGGGCATTTATATAGAACTTTTCAACTTGATCGATATCCATTGTGCCACTCTGTTCGGAATGATGTTTGGTTGTTTAGAAAGGCGATTGACTGTAAAGATTTAGCCCAATTTGGTCTATAAATAGACCATATTGTGCGTACAATTGCACGCAGTTTTAGAACACTTTGTTCTAATGAAAGTCCTCGGTGAAAATCTAAAATTGCGCGCGAAAGAGCTCAAGCTCACTGATACGGCGGTTGCAGAGCGCGCCGGGCTTGATCCACGTCGTTATAGTCATTACGCGACAGGCGACCGTGACCCTGACTTCGGCACGCTCATTGGTATTTCAAAGGCACTGCTGACAACGCCGAATGCTTTGCTCGGCGTGCCCAACGCAGAGTCCAATCCTCGTATTAAGCGTCTTGTAAATACGTGCGCAAATCTTGGTGACGACCACCTCGATACACTTATCGCTGTTGCTGAATCACTGGCCGTCAAGGCGTAATTGGCGTTCAAATCTGCAGAGATGACAGGGCCATCCGACCTGTTTGCGCCCAAGGCGGAAGTGGAACTGAGAGAATATCTGCTTGATTAAAACCTTCCCGAAAGTAGACAGCAAACGGTTTGGGGTCTGAGAATCCTAACATGGTGCATCCGGTTGAACAGTACGCATGTCAATTCTCGACTTCGTATTGGTCGAGCAGGCGTTGCAACCGCTTACCTTCTGGTCGTAATAGGCGTACGTATCGGATGGTGTGCATAAGGCTCGATAGCCCCAGGGCGGCACCGAAAAGGATCGAGCCTTGCACCACATGCTGTAGCTCCATCTTACCGACCGAATAAAGCTGCCACAGACATAGGCCCAAAACCGCTATAAAGGCGATCAGCGCCATCGCCATCATGCGGGTTCTGGCTTGCGCAGTGCGGTTCTCATCAATCAGTGCCCGGAGAACTTCCGGCATTGTGTCGGTCGTGTGCGGGTGCGCATTCATATGCCGCCATTGTTGTACAATCGCTGCAAAGAAAGCTACCCATGAGACGATGAGCAGCGCGACTATCCCCCATTCACGAGCAAGACTAGCGATCTTGCCCACGGCTAAGGCATAGAGAATCATAAATGTCCATGTCGTCAGGGCGAGTCCAACCAGCCCCATACCGGTTGCGACCTTGCGCCGCCGGTTTTTCAGTGTCTTCAGGGTTGATTTGACGACATAGGTCTCAGCCACGCTGGCCTGATGATTGGCCTCACTCCGCCACAGGCGCTCAAGGGTATCAAAATCCATCAGACATCTCCCCGACAATGGCCACCAGCCGCGCACGGGCACGGCTCAGGCGGACGCCAATTGTATTTTCGCTCAGGCCATGTAGCGCAGACATGTCGGCATAGGCCACACCGTCCAGCGACAGCAGCATCAACGACCGGTCAACCGGCGCAAGCTGACGGATAGCGGTATAAAGCCCATCCAGCCTTTGTTGATCAGGCTCACGGCAAGTATCGGCGGCCATATCCGCCAATTCATGCCGCGCATTCAAAAAACGCAGGCCCATGAGGGCATCGCGCCGTTTCCAGGTCAGGGCACGGTTATGGGCCACGCGGTAAATAAAGGTCGCCGGTGACGCTTCGCCCCGAAAGGCCGGACGCGCCTTCCACACCGAAATCAGCAGTTCCTGCATGAGGTCGTGCTGATCTGCCGGGGCGGCGAAGGCACGGCTGATCCGCGCCAACCGGCTGAGGTGCGGCGTGATCCATCCGGTAAAATCGTCGTCCGCCTCTGGCATAGGCTTCCCTTAGCGTGCGTCTGTCACCTTGGCGGCTTCACGCTCGGCCCTCAGCGCTTCGCGGTTGTTACGTTGGAACGCGCCGGTGCTGAATCCATATACAAGGCCCGATATCGCCAGCGCTATCGCGATGAAAAACGCCACAAGGCGGTGCTTTGGTTCAATAAAAAATGCCAACATATCGGTCTCCTTCTTAAGGGTGTCAGGAGATTAGACTCAAGCTTATCCGCGAAACTTACAGGTCGTTGTAAATAATCTTCAGGCCTTCCTGATTACAACCTCTACTCCTGTGCACCAAAGGCGGAAGTTTGGCCATGATTTCCGACCCACGCCTGAAACCCGACATAACCAACGTCTGTGTTATACTGAGGTTATGCAGAAGCGAGTTGCGGTGGAAGGGCTGACAGAGACGCTGTCATGTCTGGAGATCTATTCCCCTGCCACATTCCCCCATGGAGTATCTGCCGCACTACCCCCTGACCTGACGTGCATTTGTCAGCTTGAAGAAAACGCCCATTTCACCATTGTTGATCAGGCTGAATGTCCCTTCGATCGTCGTCATTTTCTCGTCCCAGACGACCGGACTTTTTGAGATGACCTCGATTACTTCATTCGGCTGCCCCGGAGGATGGTAGAAGCAGACGGGTGTGTTCACACCAATCAGAAAGTGATTGGTCCGGTCGTTGCCATCTAACGGGAGCGTGAACCCTTTAGCTCTGACGATCTTTCCGGCCAGGGCCTTGACCTCCGGCGTGGCAACTATCGCATACATACCGGTCTTCTGGTTTTCAGATACCTTGCACTGACGTAGGAGCGACCACAAGGGATCGGGTGAGCGTGGCAGGCCCGCCTGGCTTTGCCTTTCAGCGCACAGTTCGACATCCACGCAATTGGATGTCGCGGCCGGCTTCGCGCTTTTCTTCGGTGCCGCCCCGCAGATGAGCGGCAAGGACAGCATCGCCAGTCCCGCTGTCAAGAGCCCACGTCGTTCCATCATGCTTTCAGGCCCTCCTCCACGGATGAGGCCGCAACCCTTACCACGGGAATGATGCTGGCCAGCAAGGCCAGGACAAGCGTACCCACATAGATAAGTAGCAATTCGCGCAGGCTTGGCCAGTTGGAAATCAACAGGCCATAGCTCAGCATACGGTCGGCGACAAGCGAGCCAAGCCCCGCCATTACAGCGATTCCGAGCAGGAACGCGCCGTGCACCAGGATTAGAGACTCCTGAAAAGCCATGCGCGCGACCTTGAAGCGGGAGGCGCCAAGGATGCGCAAAAGTGCGAGGTCACGTGCCCTCTGGTTTAATCCGCTGACAAGGCTGATCGCAGCCATGCAGGCGGCAACGATGCCGAACAGCACGCCGAACAGCACCATGATATTGAATACGGGACGCACAAGCGCACTGAGGCGGGCCATTTCGAGTTCCGGATTGGCCGCCGTCAAATCCGTCGTTGTGCTAATCTGGCGCGGCGTAATGGCGGCCGCGATGGGCGACGAGAACTTGGCGACCATCGCGCTGATGGCGATCGGCATGCCGTCTTTGTCATAGCCCTGACCCGCCACCTGCGTCGGTCCCTGCTCGTCCGGATCGTCTATATCGACGTGCACGACCCTGATGCTTTTCAGGTCGGCCAGGATGAGACGATCGATGACCGATCCGTTCGGCTTCAAAATCCCGACGACCGTATAGGCGGCGTTGCGGTGCAGTTCGCCACCTATGTCCAGACCGTGCGTGCTGATCATTTTCGAGCCGATCGTCAGGTGCTGTGACCGCGCGGCCCCGGCGCCCACGACGGCCTCCATGCCGCCAGACCACATGCGGCCTTGCGCAAGCTTCGCATCATAAATCCCGACAATGGCCGGCGTCGTCCACAAGATACGCGTGCCATTATAGCTGTCACCCAGAGCGACGGGCGCGCTGGCCTTCACGTAAGGATTTTTGACGGCCTCGGCGGCGGCTCTATAAGACACAAGTCCGCGTGTCGGCGTAATATGCAAGGCGCAGCACATGACGAGATCAAGTTCCGATCCCTTGGGGCCGACCACCATATCCGCGCCGCCAAGCGCTTTCTTGACCGCAGAAGGCACGTCCTCCGCCAAATTCATGACCGTACCGATGAGCGCTATCCCCAGGGCCCCGACGATGACAGTCAAGAGCGCGCCACCCCAACGGCGCAGCAAGTATTTGAAGGACAGTGACCAGAGGCTCATGCGCCCTCTCCTTCGATATAAATGACCGTACCGCACGCATCCATGACGCGTTGATCGTGCGTTGCAACGACTAAGGCGGCACCTTCCGCGCTCGCGCAGCGTCGCAGCAGGTCAATCAGCCTGGCTGCAGAGACAGGATCGAGCGCTGCTGTGGGTTCGTCACACAGAAGGAGCCTGGGATGGTTCATCAGCGCCCGAGCAATGGCGACCCTTTGCATCTGCCCCTGGCTTAATTGATCGGCCCGATGCCGCTCAAGGTCACGAAGACCCAGGTCTTCCAGCAGAGACCGCGCCCGGCTCTTGTCATGTGGCAACCCGGCACAGGTTCGCGCCAACTGCAGGTTTTCTTCGACCTTTAGCGCGTCCACAAGGTGAAAGGCGGCAAATACATAGCCAATCGTGCGTCCGCGAAATATGGCCCGTTTCTCTTCGGATAGCGTCCATAGAGACGTTCCGGCGACGTCGACGCGTCCGGACGCAGGCTGTAAGATGCCAGCCAGCGCCAATAATATAGAGGTTTTGCCTGACCCGGATGGTCCCGCCAGCGCCAGGGTGTCGCCTTCGGAAAGGGTGAGATCAGGACAAACAATCTCGCGGTCACGACGCCGAACGACAAGATCACGGGCTACCAAGGCCATCGCGCGTCCTCAAAGAAACACTGGCTGATGGTTATAGTATAACATTGCAATTCGCAACAATGAAAATGGCCCGGCGGGCTATGACCGCCGGACACCTCCTATTTACCCGTCAACAATTCAGCGACCAGAGCCTTGCGACCATAGACCTTGTCGAGGGCCTCGGTAATAGCGCCCGTTGACACCACGACGCAGCGATTGACCGATCCGTCATAGGCGAACGCGCCACCGAGCGAGAGACTATTGCCGTCGAACGCTGCGCCAATCACCTCGCCCCTGACGTTGAAGACCGGAGAGCCTGAATTGCCGCCGACGATGTCGTTCGTGGTGACAAAGTCGTAGACCTTGTTCGGATCGATCCGGTCTTTCGCCGCGAGGAACATCGCCGGCGCGTTGAAGGGTTCCTGTCCGGTTGCCCGATCGAACAGACCGCCCATATAGGTGTAGGCGGGTACGGTTGTGCCATTATAGGTCCAGCCCGCGACCTTCCCGTATGACAGGCGCAGCGAGAAGGTGGCGTCTGGATAGGTCGAGGTGCCATACGCCTTGAAGCGAACCCTGGCAATTTTCTCCGCCGCAATCTGCGCAGGCCCCGACACCTTGGCTTAATATTCGCTGCGGATGGCACGTGCTTGGTCATCTATGCGGATGGCATACTGGATCATCGGATCGTCGGAGGCCTGAAGGTCTGCCCAGCTCTCGTTCCAGAGCTTTTTGCGCACCGCCAGATCAGTCAGGTGCGTGCCGGCAACCAGTCGCTTCGACAGGCTTTCCGGTGATTCCTTGCCGAGCAACAGTTGGGTCACCGGGCTATCGACGGTCAAATTTTCACGCGCCTTCGACAGACCGAATTCAAGTTCGACCTGTTCCAACGGCTTTTCAATGGGGGCTTCCGAAAACAGGCGCGTCTCGACGCCCGATAAACGTGAGTCGGAAAATTCCGGCAGTCGTTCAGCCGACGGCTTCTCCCGCTCCTTGACGCCCCGAACGATTGTACGCGCCATGCTCAGCAGGTCACCAGGCGTCTTGTCCAGATAGCTGTAAGGCAGGCGCAACCGCTTATAATCCGTCTGAACGGCAGCCATATTGGCCCAGGGATCGCCGATGTCCTTCGCAAAATCCCCGGTAAGCGTTGATTTCAGATAGGCTTCTTCCCTCTTCTTGCCGGCTACGATGTCGGAACCGACCAGCGCCAGTTCCTCGCCGCTATAGGCCTTGAAAGAATTTTCGACCCCGAACAGCTCGTCCTTGGTGATACGTTTGTTTTCCGGGCTGGTCTCGGAGAAGGCGATCAGCCGGCCACGCAGTTCGGACAGTGTGATCAGGGCGGCTGGCAAAGACACATCGCGGCGGCTCTCCAGTTGAGAGGCCGTCAGCAGGCGTTCGGTCGTTCCGGGATTACCGGCAACAAACGTCAGCTCGCCGTCTTTTGGCGCCTGCGGATTCCATTTCAGATAGTGCTGCGCCTTGATCGGCTTGCCATTTTCATAAAGGCGGAGGAACCCCACATCGAGCGCATAGCGGGGAAAGTTGAAATTATCCGGATCGCCGCCGAAGAAGGCCGCCTGAAATTCAGGGACGAACACGAGGCGAACATCCGTGTACTTATGGTACTTGTAAAGCTTGTATTGCCCGCCCTGGTAAAAGTTGATCACCTGGCAACGCAACGCCTTGTCATCGCCGCAGACCGACGTTTCCAGTTCAGCGGCCTTTGCGCCATAAGCCTTGATGAAGGCCTGCCCGGTCAGTCCACTGGTTGCGGCATTGAGGGCCTGCGTCTCATCAACGATATCCGTCAGAATTTCCGCGTCGAGGCCAGGACATGATTTTTCTTCCGGCTTGCCGGCGATTATAAAACCGTTCGTGACATGGTCTTCGTTCGATGAGGACAGGTTCTGAGCGCATTCCAGAACGCAGTGATGGTTGGTCAGAACGAGACCGTCCGGTGAGACGACCGAGGCCGAACAGCCGACACTCAGGCGAACCGCAGACGCCTGGACATTATCAATCCAGGCCTGATCGAGGCTTACACCATAAGCCTCCTTGATCTTCGCCAGCGGAAGATTATCGAAGGTCCACATCCCTTCGTCAGCCGATGCCGGCTGGAACATTGTCACGCTGAATGCCAGCCCAAGCGCAGTCCCAGACACCAATAATCTCTTCATCATGAGCATGAGGTTCCTACTTGATCACGCGGGCACTTTTACCTATCCGGGGTCGCTCAAAAATGTTATGATATATCATTACTAGCGTAGCGCAAGAGACTTTTCGCCGCCGGCATTTAAGCGGCGAGACCGGGCGTCGAGGATTTATCGAAATCAGGCTGGATTTTCTTACTGTTACAATATAACACATTTCGTCGAGTGGCGATTTGGCGTGGACAGGACGGACTACAAAATGATTTCGATGACCTCTATTGCCCCAGAGACCTTGGGCCTGCTTTTTTTGCTAGGCATGCGCCACGGGCTCGATCCGGACCACATCGCCGTCATCGACAATATCACCTTCCGCGCCCTCGACGAGCGGCCCAAAGCCGCTGCCTGGACTGGATTTCTGTTTTCGACGGGGCACACGATATCCGTTTTGATGATTGCGGCCCTGTTTGGCTTTCTCGGGCAAATGATCACCCTGCCACCGGAATTCGAAACAGCGATGGCCATCTTCATCATCGGCCTGTTTATCGTGATCGGTACGCTCAATCTCAGAGCCCTGTTGGCGAAAGAGATCTACGTGCCCAAGGGTTGGCGCCACAGTGTGTTGCCCGGTCTTTTGCGCGTATCGACCCACCCTCTCGTGACAATGTCGATCGGACTGGTGTTTGGGCTGGTCATCGACACGGCGGCGCAAATCGCCGCCTGGGGCGTCGCCGCGTCACAGGTTAGCGGCATTGCCGGTGCCGTTGTCATCGGCCTGAGCTTCGCCGCCGGCATGATCCTCACCGACGGCCTAGATAGCCTGGTGATCACACGCCTGGTAACCGACAAGGCAAATCTAGCCCAGGCGCGGACGTATCGTCGCGGTGTCGGCTGGCTGATCGTTGGCCTCTCCTATGTAATGGCGGCGTACGCCCTTCTGCAGTTACTTCAATGGAATGCCGCCTTGTCAGACCGGACTTTCCTCGCTGTAGGTGTCCTGATGGCAGTGACGGTTATCTCGGTTGCCGCGGTCTCGCTCATAAAGCGAAAGAAAGTGAAGGATGGACCGTCCATATGAAATTTAAGTTTTTGTCAGCCTTCCTCAACCGTATTTTCTGGCTAGTCTTCGAAGCAATGGCGAAGCATGGTGCGGTGTTTTCATGTAAGCAATCACGGCGCAGTCTAGCTATTTTGGTGAGTTGTTTCGCGCGTTTAGCGTCCGCCGTACAGCTCCTCAAATGTCGGGCCAAGGTCACGAAACCTTCAAAGGGGCGCGTTATGACGATTGTTTGAGGGAACATCGCGACTCTACACGTTCGTTCGTGACCACCTTGCCTTCCAATTGCGTCTCCTCACCATGCTTATCCCGAAATACGTGCCGCGACTGCCCCAGTTTCGACCGAATTGGCAGGCGTCCTCCTTCCGCTGAAGCCACATAGCAGCCATAATAGAGTTTCCATGACCATTCATCACTGGCTTCGTTTCGCCCTCACTTTTGCCGGAGCTTATCTGCTGGCAGTCCAGGTCTCTGCGCAGCCTGTATCTTCCGATGAAAAGATCGAACGCGTCGTCATGCTGATGCGCCATGGCGTGCGATCTCCCATTGCCGATGAGGTTCCTTTGGACACCAAAACCGGCGCCCCATGGCCGGCTTGGAGCGTCCCGCCGGAGACCATCACAAACCATGGCGCCGATGTCCTGAAGGCGCTCGGAACAACCGATCGCACTTGGCTTTCGGCAATTGGCATTCTGCCCACAAAGGCCTGTCCCGATCCCGCCACGATGGTTGTCTGGACCAATACGGCTCCACGCACCATCGCCACCGGACAAGCCTATCTACAGGGCTTGGCTCCTGGATGCGCGCTTAAGGCGGGCCATCTGCCTGACGATCAAATTGATCCTTTGTTCGAGCCGACCCGCGCGCCGCCACCCTGGTTCGATGCCCAGAGGGCTGTCGCCAGCATCAATGCCTATACCGGCGGCATGTCTGTCTTGGTTCAGCGCCATGCCGCCGCGCTCGGACGGCTCGAACATGTACTGGCCTGTGACACTCGCCCGTGCAGCCCGCAGCGGGCGCCTCGCCTTGCCGCAACGGCTGATAATCGCGGCCTGGTGTTCGAAGGGCCGGTTCGCGATGCGTCAGGTACAGCTCAGGTACTGATGCTGGAATATCTCGAAGGCTTCCCGCTGAAAGAGGTTGGCTGGGGCCGTGCCAATCCAGCGACGCTGAAAGCGGTTGGTGAAGTCCATGCCGCCCTGTTCGACGTCTTCTCACGCCCGCCCTACATGATGGCATTTCAAACCGAACCGACCGCACGGAGAATCATCGATGACTTCAGCCGTCCGGACGCCCCGGCTTTCGACATGCTGATCGGCCACGACACGAATGTCGCGGCCCTGGCCGCCTTATTGGGTGTCGCGGTAGAAGCCCCCGGTTTTGCGCTAAATGATCCCTCGCCAGGCGGTGCGCTTGTGCTTGCCCTGATCCGAGATGCCCATGGCCGGGCCTTTGTCAGGGTCTACTACCGCAGTCAGACCGCCGATGACATCCGCGCCATGCGCGCTCATGCCACCTGGAAGCCGTTGGCCATGAAGGCTTGCAAGGAAGGCCCCAACCAGATGTGCCCTCTGCCTAAATTCATTACCCTTTTGAAGGCCAGAACCGCTGAGGCCAGTGCCCCCCATAGCGCGGTAGACCACGCTAATGATGATGAACCACACGGCGCACCTTCGTAATCATAGCGTCCACGTAGTGTGTCGATAAATAAATGTTATAACATACCATTTACAACAATCTGAATAAATTATACGGTTCCGGAACAATCTCCCTTTACAAAGTTGTTCCATGCCCCGTTTTACACGCCGCTCCACGCTTTTCTCCGGCCTCGCCATCCTGAGCGCGACGGCAGCTCCGAGCCTGGCTCTGGCCGGTGCTACCCGAGGTCGTAGGCCGACTGCGCACATCTCGCTAGATTTCGACGCCCACTTCGTTAAGCTCAGCACGGATGAATTTACATGGCGAAGCAGCCAAACCGCGTCCGACGAAAACACCTCCGGAGCCGCGCAGGCTGCGCACCTTCCGCGCGTTGACGAGGCAACCCAGAAATCAAAACTCGACCGCTGGAACAGCGTCCAGACCGAGTTGCAAACCATCGATCCGTCCAGGCTGACTCCGCAACATGCTGAGGACTACGCCGTCTACAAATTTCAGATTGAGACCCTCATCGCGGATCAAAAGTTCAGGCTCTACCAACGGCCGCTCAGCGGCGACACCTCGTTCTGGAGCGACCTGACTTATCTCACAAGCGGATCCTTCCATACCCTTGAGGATTACCGAAACTATCTGTCACAGCTCGGCGACTTCCCGGTCTACTTTGAGGAAAATATCGCCAACATGCGCGCGGGTCTCAAGCGCGGTTTCACCCTTCCGAAAGTGGTTCTGGAAGGACGCGATGCGAGTGTCGTAAGCGCCATAACGGACACCTCTGAAGCAAATCCCTATTACGCGCCATTCAAAAAAATGCCGGATACTATTCCGGCCGATCAGCAGGCCAAGCTGCGCATAGAAGCCGCCAGCGTTATTCAGGGGAAGGTCGTACCCGCCCACAAACAGGTCCTGGATTTCCTGCGCAACGAATACACCCCAGGCGCTGTGGCATCCATCGCCGCGATCGATCTGCCGGACGGCCCAGCCTTTTATCAATCGCAGATCCGCGAATACACCACGCTCGATTGGACAGCCGCAAAAATCCATCAAATCGGTCTTGACGAAGTAACGAAAATCAAAGCGGACATGATGGCGATCAAGGCGGAGGTCGCATTCGCCGGCGACCTGAAGGCTTTCAACGACTTCCTGCGTACAGATCCGCAGTTTTACGCCAAGACGCCGCAAGCCCTTCTCGACAGGGCGGCATGGATCGCTAAGGAATTCGACGGCAAGGCAGCGCAATACTTCGGGCGTCTGCCACGATCCCGCTTTGCCATCGTGCCGGTGCCTGATGACGTGGCCCCCTTTTATACCAGTGGCCGTGGCGGCCCCGGCATCTACCTGGTCAACACCTACGATCTGCCTTCCCGCCCCTTGTACGCGCTACCCGCCCTGACCCTCCACGAGTTGGCGCCGGGGCATGCGATGCAGATGCCCTTGGCGGCGGAGAACAAGTCCCTCCCGCCCTTCCGGCAGAATACCTTCATCTCGGCCTATGGCGAAGGCTGGGCCGTCTACTGCGAACGCCTTGGTGACGAGATGGGCATGTTCCACACGCCCTACGAACGCTACGGCATGCTGAGTTACCAGATGTGGCGGGCCGCGCGTCTCGTGGTTGATACGGGGATTCATTCACAGGGCTGGAGCCGCGAACAAGCCCGGCAGTTTCTTCTCGATCATACGGCCCTGTCTACCCATGAGGTGACAACGGAAGTGGATCGTTACATTGCCTGGCCCGCTCAGGCCCTGAGTTATTATCTGGGTGAACAGGTTATCTGGGACGCCAGACGCAAAGCGGAAAAAGCGCTTGGAACAAAGTTCGACATCCGCGCCTTTCACGACACCCTGCTTGACCTCGGCTCCGTGCCCCTCCCCGTGCTCCAGGCGCGCGTTGATAAGTATATTGCCAGCGGTGGCCAGGGCCCCTATGCCAATGACAGCTAAGGGCTCAAGTTCGATAACGCACGCAGAGATACGCAGACGAGGCGCGGCCGTTTGAGGTCGCCTAGCCTCCAGCAGCGCCTGGCGGATGGGCTTAACTGTGATGTCGTCCCCGCCGGATCGTTACGTCCCAGCCTTTTTCCGCCATAGCGACCTAGCAGAAACTTTGCCTTAACATTGCCGCATAACGATACTTTATATCGCAACACCCGACCCCTTCGCAAGGGGCTCCACATAGTAGACCTTCTTCACCCAAGGTGGTCGGCCG
Organism: Asticcacaulis sp. MM231; assembly: GCF_964186625.1. Taxonomy (NCBI): domain Bacteria; kingdom Pseudomonadati; phylum Pseudomonadota; class Alphaproteobacteria; order Caulobacterales; family Caulobacteraceae; genus Asticcacaulis; species Asticcacaulis sp. MM231. The sequence continues at coordinate 211,319 of NZ_OZ075109.1, read as the reverse complement.
CAGGTTTTGGAGACATCGTAGGAGACCGTCATGATCGATCGGCGAGGCTTGGTTTTAACGCTCCTGGGAGCCGGCGGTACGGCTGCGGCCCTTGCAAGCCTGTTTATTTCCCCGCGCCAGGCCCTCAGCCTGACAAAACAAGATTTGTCCGCAGGTTGCTCGGCCGCCAATCCACAGGCTGCCCAACTCGATCCAGAACTGCGCGCCGAGCGCCGAGCACAAGCCGGTCTCCCCCGCGCCTGTGATCCGCTCTGGGACATGATGCACAGATGCCATGTCGGTTACGATGCCAAAACCGGCAACTATACCCTTACCCCGACACCCGAAATCGCGGCTTTGGACGGGACGACCGTGCGGGCCCGCGGTTTCGTGCTTCCCCTGGACGGGTCCGACCATACAAAGCATTTCCTGCTCGGTATCAACACCCCTGTCTGCTTCTATCATCCGCCTGGAGAACCCAACGAGGTTATGGAAGTGCTGTCCAACCAGCCCATCGCCTGGAATGACCGCCCCATGACGATGGAAGGCCGGTTTGCCAAGATCAACAACGGCGAACTGGGTGTCTTCTTTCGCTTGGAACATGCGAGTCCGGCCTTGGGTTGAAAGCCCGATCGTCCTGAAGGTCCTGCGCCTCGATCTTGGTCGCTTAGCACTTCCGCTATTCTTAGCAATGAGGTCTCCTAATGGCCAATGTGGAAGTGTTACATAGGACCTGTAGTAGCTCCGAGAAGCGGACGTTCACTTAGAAGGCCGGAGGTTTCGGATCACTTTAAATCTCTCTGCTGGCCATACCTATTGGCAGCTAATCTCACGCGCCAATGATCCGCCCGCTCTCAGCCTTGCTGCCAGTCGATACGGCGCATGACCAGCCCAGTAGTTTCTAAGACCCTTCTGGCTTCTTAGGCGCACATCTGCGTGAGTCATCAGGTTGTTCTGCCGAGCAAAACAAAAGGAAATCATTTATTCCCATTTACTCCCGTTAATCGGAATGAGATTGGTCTGGAACTTTCGTTTTGATGAACTCCCAGAAGGCTTTCATACTAGACATGAGGAGGACGTTGACTTCGATGGTATCATCGCCCTTCTTCACGATAAACGTATTGTCTGAACGCCACTGAAAGCTTGCGTCAGACCATTTGATAAATTTGTGCCTATTCCCGCGTCCAGCCCCAATACCTTCTTCAGTCAAATAAACACTGCAGCTTTCGCGTAACGAAAGCACGCCCCAAATCGTGGCAGCTAAAACCAGCAAGTTGATCGATATTAAGCCGATTTGTTCTGCCGGTGCGGCCTTTGAGAGATGAAAAAAGGTGCGGATCACAACGGCTACGGCCACCCCAGCGCCGAAAATGGCAATCCAGAGTGTACCTGGCCAAATTTGTGGGATCTTGGGGTTATGTGTTTTATTCATATTTCAAGCCCCCAAATTTACTTGCAACCACACACTGCCAAGCCGCACTCTCATACAGGGGTGTGAGCGCTACTTCCTATCTTTTTAGAACGTGCAAGCACCTACATTTCTATCCACATCCGCATTTGGCCGAGCCGGAGGCGTAGATTTGCCACTCGCAGTGCCCTGGTGCCTGAATTAGGCCAGAGGGATTATTTAGGTCAAGGGTCGTGTTAGCATTAATCGGCCCCATCTTAAATTCCATCAGGGCAATATTATCTTGGCATGGTGAGAACGGCCTTACCGGGCCTCTCGCGAAGGTTAAGTGACTTCCGCTTTTCTAAGATTCAAAACGAGCTGGTAGGCCGCTAAGGGCCAAAACCGGTAACATTAGCCGTTTGGGATCGAGCCCGCAGGGTGAGACCGTCACAGCTCTATCTCCGACGACAAGTACGGCGCCAGCCTTTTCGGCGAACAATCTCATTTGAAATCCCGGCTCTTGTGCTGTATTTCCGCCTGCTTCGCCACACGCGGATCGACGCCGGGCCCGCCATTGCGGAACTCATCCCCCGGCTGGTGCGGTGCGTTCAGCGGCGCATTACGGTCCCCAATGCTGGCCAACATATATGACAGGTCGACCACGGAACGGGCGATGAGGTGGACGACGTCGCCCTCCTTCTGGATAAAACCGGTGACCAGGACCATGGTGGCTCCAAACACGGCCTGCTTATATGCCTCCCCCACCTTCTCCCAGACGATGACATTGGCATCGCCACTTTCGTCCTCGATGGTCATAAAGATCACGCCGTTAGCCGAGCCTGGGCGCTGACGGACATTGACCATGCCGGCGACGGACACATAACGCTTGTCCTTCGACGTCATGGCCTCTTGGCACGACACGCAGCCACGGTGCGTGAGATCGCTCCTCAGGAAATGAACGGGGTGAACGGTCTGGCTGAAACCGACCTGGTTGTAGTCCTCCACCACATTGGCGCCGTCTGTCATAAGGCGGAAATTCATGTCCGGCTGACCGGTTTCAGAGAGGCTGCGGCCGTGTTCATCCAGAATACAGTCAAACAAAGGCAAGACATCGTCGCCAAGCGACTTGATGGCAAAGGTCGCGTCGCGCCGGGTGATCCGGAAGGCGCCCTCAAAAGCATTAGCCTTGGCCAGCTTACGAAGGGTCGGCTCCGGCGTCTTGGCGCGGCGCCATAGATCCGGGATCGATTTGTAAGGCAGGTCGCCGCGATGAAAGATCAGGTTGGCCACGTCCGCACTACGTATGCCATTGATCAGGCGATAGCCTAAGCGCACCGCGAACCGACCCGACCGATCAGTCGGCTCAAGGGTGCAATCCCAGCGGCTGTTGTTGACGCAGAACCACCGAACCTCGACGCCGTGCATCTTGGCGTCGCGTATCAGTTGTGCCGGAGCATAGAAGCCCATTGGCTGGCTATTTAGGATCGCAGCTAGGAAAACCTCCGGGTGATGGCATTTCATCCAGGATGAAGCTTCTGAGATGATGGCGAAACTAAAGGCGTGACTTTCCGGAAAGCCGTAGGAGCCAAATCCTTCAAGCTGCTTGACCAGAGACATAGCGAAGTCTTCGGTGTAGCCGTTTTTCAGCATGCCGTTGATGATGTCCTGAGACAGGGCACCGATGCCCCCCGTCTTCTTGAAAGTCGCCTGCGCCCGCCTGACCAGGTCCGCCTGGCCGGGTGAGAAGCCCGCACAGGTGATGACGACCTTCATGGCCTGCTCCTGGAAGAGCGGCACGCCTAAGGTCTTGCCCAGGATATTGGCCAGTTCGGGCGTCGGGAAGGTGACCTCTTCCAGACCTTCCAGTCGTCTTAAGTACGGGTGGACCATATCGCCCTGGATCGGCCCTGGCCGGACAATGGCGACCTGGATGACGAGATCATAGAAGGTGCGCGGTTTGGTGCGCGGCAACATCGACATCTGGGCTCTGGACTCGATCTGGAAGGTGCCGATGGTGTCGGCGCGCCTTATCATCGCATAGGTCTTCGGGTCCTCCGGTGGGATGCACGACATATCCATGTGGATCCCCTTGGCTTCGGCCAAGAGGTCAAAGCAGCGTTTCATGCACGACATCATGCCGAGCGCCAGGCAATCGACCTTCATGAACTTCAACGCATCGATATCGTCCTTATCCCACTCGATGACCTGGCGGTCCTTCATGCGCGCCGGTTCGATCGGCACCAGTTCGTCCAGGCGGTCATGGGTGAGGACAAAGCCGCCGGGGTGCTGGGACAACTGGCGTGGCACGTCAAGCAGTAGGAGATGTATCTCGAAGGCCAACTTCAGGCGCGGGTCGTTCATATTGAGGTTCAGCTCCGCCGCCATTTCCGGGGTGCAGCCTTCCGAGTGCCAATAACGGATGTTCTTGGCCAGAACCTTGATGGTGTCTTCTGGGAAGCCCAGCACCTTCAGCGTATCGCGCATGGCCCCGCGTGTGCGGAAGCGATTGACCACGGCGGTCAGGGCCGAATGGTTGCGGCCATAGGTGTTGAACACCCATTGCATGACCTCTTCGCGGCGCTGGTGCTCGAAATCGACATCGATATCGGGCGGCTCACGCCGTTCTTCCGAGATGAAGCGCTCGAACAGCAGGTCGTTACGCGAGGGATCGACGCTGGTGATGCCCAGGACATAACAGACACAGGAATTGGCGGCCGAGCCGCGTCCCTGGCAAAGAATATCGCGAGACCGGGCGAACTGGACGATCGCGTTCACCGTCAGGAAGTAGGGCGCGTAATCCAGTCGCTCGATCAGGGTCAGTTCGTGCTTCAGCAGATCGATGACGGACTGTGGCACGCCTTCCGGGTAGCGCCACTTGGCGCCGGCCCAGGACAGACGTTTCAGGGCCTCAATCGCCGACATGCCGGGCATCAGCTTTTCTTCGGGGTACTGGTATTCCAGTTCGGACAGGGAGAAGCGGCACTTGTTCGCGATCTCAAGCGTGCGTCGCATGGCCTCGCGGTAATCGGGGAAGAGGCGGTGCATCTCTTCGGGTGATTTGAGAAAACGGTCGGCGTACCTCGTCCTTAAGTCCCCCATATCATCGATCTTGCAGGTGTGACGGATGCAGGTGATGACGTCGTGCAGGAAAGCCCGTTCCTGAACGGCATAGAGGATGTCGTTGGTGACGACGGTCGGCACCCTCTGCTTGACGGCCAGGTTCGACAGCTCGTGCAGTCGCATATGATCGTTCTGCCGGTGCCGCAAACTGAGCGCCATATAGGCGTGCTCTGCGAACAGGGCTTTGAACTTGCGCAATCGGACGGCGCACAGGGCATCGGCCTCGTCAGGGATGAAGATGGCGAGCAGACCTTCATGGAAGTCCTCGACATCCGCCCAGTCGATATCGCACCTGCCCTTCCCGCCCCGACTTTTACCCAAGGACAGAAGCCGGCAGAGATTACGGTATCCGCCGCGATGCATGGGGTAAACCAGCAGGGACATGCCATCCCTCAGATCGAGCCGACAGCCGATGATCAGGCGGACTCCACTTTCTTGTGCGGCCACATGGGCGCGGACCATGCCGGCCAGGGTATTGCGATCGGCGATGGCCAGGGCGGCCATGCCGAGTTCTTTTGCACGCGCAAAGAGATCATCGGGAGAGGATACCGCCTGCAGGAACGAGAAGTACGACGCGCACTGGAGCTCAATGTAGCTCGAAGAAGAAGACATTCCACAACCACCAGAACCAAACGTTCTTTATTTGTTCTTTTTGTGGGAGAGTCAATGATCCAACCGCAGGACATTCTGTGATGGCTATGGGAATTTCTCCAAAAGCGGTATCCAACACCCGCAAATCATAATATCTTGTGCACTCGCATTTCGAGACCGATCAGGTCTTCCGGGGGGAAAATCATGAAGAAGACGATATTGGCATTTTGCCTTGCCGCGCTGGTAATACCGACGGTTTTGTTGGCGGACGACATCAGCCAACAGAACGAGGATCCCTCTCGGCCGAAGGAAATGACACCAGAAGCACGGGCCAAACTGATCAAGCGCCGTGCTGACCTGACGAAACGAGCCAAGAGTGGTGACGTCAATGGGATCGTCGATCTGGCCACGTCGTTGGAGCAATCAGATGGGGTAAATCCCGTCGATCGTGCCGCCGCCCTCGATCTCTATCAGAAGGCCGCCGACAAGGGTGACCGGATCGGTCGCCAGAAAACCTGCCTTGCCAATCTGCTCGGTGAAGGTCGGCCTCAATCGGCCGTGGTCGCCATGCCCTATTGCAATGCGCTGGGGCTTAAAGACCGGGTGGGTCTTTTCGCTGTCGCATACGACTATCAAAATGGGCTAAGCGGGCCCAAAGACGAAGATATGGCCATGACCGTTTACGTCCAAGCCTTCCAGGCCGGTAGTGGGGATGCGGCCAATGCACTCGGCATGAAGGCCCTCTCGCTAGGTAAGTTGGAAGCCGCCCGAAAGTGGTTTAAACTTGGCGCCTACCTAGGTTCGGCCAGTGCCATAGACCATCTCGCCGTCATGGTTGAGGCGGGACAAGGTGGCGCCAAGGATGACCAGGAGGCCCAGTGGCTTTATATCAGTGCGGCGGAACGCGGCAGTGCCCACGCCATTGAGCGCATGAAGGCCTGGCCTGAAGCGAAGGACCCGCCGTCCATCTGCGCCTTCTCAAAGACCGCCCATCCGACAGAGATCACCCATACCTGGTCAGACACCAAGGGCACACATAGCGAAGCGATCAATTTGCGGATGTTCCATAAACTTCTGTCGGAAAACTTTCCGGCGGACGCGCGCGGGGGGCTCGTTGAAGGCACGACACGGGTCAATTGCTATATCGGTTCTGACCATGTGCTGGATGTTTGCGTCGTTCGCCACGAATTTCCGATAGGTTATGGGATTGGCGCATCGGTACAGGCCTTCTTTAGTGGCCAGGTGACCATTGCCAAGGTCGACGCTGCGGGTGTTGACACTGCCAATAAGATTCTGGACCTGAGCGTCAATTTTAAAATCCGCTGACGCTACTCAAACTTTCCGTGTATATACCAGGCGAGCGAGCCCGTGTTACCATGCACGCCGTCACCGGTGCGGAACACCCATAAGCGCTCACCGCTATCGACTTCAAGAATGAAGTAATCCCGCACCTTGCCCTTTTCCCGGGGGTTTACCCACCACTCGCCCTGGACGCGCTCAGGGCCATCGGCGCAGGCGACGGCGTATCTCTGCCCACGCCAGGTAAAGGCGCGCGGTGGATAATCGGGCATGACGGCCATGGCCATGATGGGTTCGGGCTTGTGATAGATGCGCTGTGGTCGCCGGTAGAGCGCATTGCGATCGGAGCCCGTCAGCGTTGATGCCGGGGAGACGCGTTTGACGGAGCGCTCCGGAATATCGGTCGCCACCGGTATGGCTCTATAGACGCTCGCTTCGCCATAGCGGTTGGTCAGACCGTCGCACAGCTCGTCCATGTCCGGGCGCGCCGGCGCCTCGAATGGCGCCAGGACTTGCTTTATAATGAGCGGCTCTGTGAACGCGGCCGTCATGACCATCTTGTCGATGCCCCAACCGGGATCGACGGTTTCGATCTTATCGCACAGGAGTTTTGACAAACGCTTGGGCTCGCGTACCGGCTTGGCCGTGGCGACGAAGATCGTCTCCACCTTGTTGTCAGTACGCGTGTAATGCAGGTCGAGCCGGCGCACGCCAAGTCCATGCTCCTCCAGACGCTCACACATCTGACCGACAAGACGCCGGGTGTATTTCTCGATGGTCTCTGGCGCGCCAATGGGCTCGGCGAAGATGCGCTCGATCTTGATGAGCTCCGGAGCGTCCACCGGCTCGATTGGCTCGGCCAGTCTTCCAAAAGCCTGGTCGATACGGCGAAACAGCTTGTTGCCAAACGCCTTGGCCAAGGGCGGACGTGGCTTAGCGGCCAGTTCGCCGATGGTATCAAGACCCAGCAGATGCAGATCGGGTAACATCTCTGGCGGCAGGCGCAAAGCTTCGACCGGCAGTCGACGCAGCGCCTGTCCGGCCTTCCCCGTCTCAACGATCTGGACGGGTTGCCCGCCGAAGCGCGCCAGAGCATGAGCCGAGCCCCAGGTCTCGGCGACGGCTACTATGCCTGTGATCCCCAGGTCAGACAGCCGACAGCGCATATCGTCAATCAGGCCTGCCTCTCCCCCAAAGAGATGGGCAGCGCCCTGGATGTCGAGAACCAGCCCGTCCGGCGGGTCAGCAGCCACATTCGGTGAATAATGTCGCAACCCCCAGACCGCCAGTTTTTGCAACGCGGCCGCATCGGCTTTCGGGTCAGCCTCCAGGATGACGAGATCGGAGAACAGGGCTTCGGCCTTGGCGACCGGCATGCCAACGTAAACGCCCATTTGCAGCGCCAGGTCATCGGCTGCGGTAACGATGCGCCGCCGCCCATCAGATCCTTTTAAGATCAGCGGGACCTCACGAGATGGCCCGGAGGTTCCCATTGCCCGCCTCAGCCGATCGATCGGCCAGTAAGGCAGGAACAACGATATTACCCTTGGCATCACACGCCTCTACTTCAAAATCCGCACATCTTCCGCCGCGACAGCGCATGAGTTCCAGTTGCCAGCGCGCGCGTCCGACGCCCCGCACCGGTAAGCGCTCGGAGCTGATTTCTGTCACTCGCCACCGCGTAAAGGACGTCGTCTGATTGCCGAAGTCCCGCGCATCGACATTGCGCCGCCAACGCCTCAAGGCGATGGCCATGGTGCCGGACGTCTCCGCCGCCAGTTGCAGGCGCTGGGACGCGACCTGGGACAAGCCAGACAGTTCGCCGACGACCGCGGTCGGGCCGCCATGGCGAAGCGCGTATTCAAAAGCGCCCAGGACCTCGCTCTCATCGGCGCCCTCAAAGAAGATTACCCGATCGGCCGTCAGTCCGAACCTCGCCAGCGCCGGTTCATACAAGTCGGTGCGGTTGTAGCACCACAGGACCGAACCGCCCGTTCGCGCGGCGATCCCTGCTGCAAAGGCAGCGGACGCCGCGCCGTCTACTGCGTCCTGGGCGCCGCCGGCAATTTCATGAAGGGCTCCCAAGGCGAGTCCGCCCCCTGGTAGCTGTGCATCGATGGCGGGGACAGCGAATGGTAGGACCGTTCGAAGCCGTGTGTAGACCCGCTCAAGGCCGGCGATCTGCTGGCGGAGGTCTGTGAGGGTGGCCGTACTGGCGACTGACATGACATCAAACGTCCCTTCTGGAGCTAAATTAACACATTCGTTCTACATTTGTTCTTTTTGAAAACGGAGTCAATACGTAGACAGCGTATGCAGACAAGAGAGCGGCGTCATAGCACCTTGAAAGGGGATAAAAATCTGCGGCTGTCCAAAGGCTTAGATTTGAAATGTCATGCGTCATATTTTTATTGCCGAACCATTTAGGTCGCGCCATGATGCTGCACTGCACACCGGCTACGCGAAATATGGCAGAATATTCTTCTATTCATTTCAAACAGTATATATCTGGCTCAACCTGAGCCATAAGGCGGCCACACCTACGCGCAATACCTGTAGGCGACATCGCCAGAGCGATGAAGCCGACTATGCTCGGCGTTCAACACCTTCTCAACGAGGACGAAGATGGCCTTTGACGACAACAGCATTAATCCGGTCGATCTGCATGTCGGCGCCAGGGTCCGCATGCGTCGAAAGTTTTTAGGTTTGTCACAAACCGATCTGGCCGATGCGATTGGCCTTACCTTCCAGCAGATTCAGAAATACGAGCGCGGCTCCAACCGGATCAGCGCGTCCAAGCTTTACGAAATAGCGAAGTTTTTGAGAGCGCCAGTCGCCTATTTCTTTGAAGGCTATGCGGAGGGCGAGACACCTGAAGGATTTAGCGAATCCGACTCTGAGAGATTCGTCCACGAGTTCCTGATGACGACCGAAGGCATCGAACTGGCGGAAGTTTATCCTCGCGTCAGATCCGCGACCCATCGCCGCAAAATTCTCGACCTGGTCCGCGCCCTGTCAGACGACGCCTAGGTCATCCTGTTGCCTGTCTGGCAAACCGGTTGTTTTCGCTCTGCATTAGGCCAATATACTGGGAGGGGTGGCAAAAGGACAGACGATGCAAGAGCGGCAGTTTCACCCAGATCTGTGGCGACAGGTTGAGCGACAGGCGACAGACCTTCCGTCTATTTACGCAAAAGTCGATTTCAGCCAACTCCCGGAGCGATTTACCTTCATGCCCTCCAGCGAGGGTCTGCAAGAGTTTGCGCACCTGATCCCGGACATCATGGCTGACAAGCCTCTGATAGAACTGATGGCCGCCTACACCCTGACCGGCGACGCCGTGGCTGACGCCTATGCGGCCCGCATCCCTGAATTTGGTTTTCGGCAAATCGTTCAGTGGCTGCATACGGCGTGCGACAAAGGTCTAGAGGCTACACCGGAGGCACCGCCTGAGTTGGCAGCCTTCCTGAACGCCATGGAGGTCAGGCCCGCATGGCTGGACATGAATCTGGTGCGTGAAGGCGCCCGGATCGAGCGCAATCATTATGCGCACCTCGTGCCCTTCGCCATTCGTGGCGCCTTCCTCGCCACGTTCATGAACAAGTATTCGGCCCTGCCGATGGCCCTCACCGGTCAGTTGTCCGACCAGCTCGCGGCCAAGCGCGTGCATGAAACGGCGACATTTTTTACTCTGACGGTGATGCCCGGCGCGTTGGAGCGCAACGGTGCTGCGTTTAAAGCGGCGGCCATGGTCCGCCTCATGCATGCCATGGTGCGGTTCAATGTCATGCAACGCGACGGCCTTTGGGACCCGCAGGTTTACGGCGTACCCATTCCGCAGGTTGACCAGATGCCGGCGGGGCAGATCGGATCATTTCTGATCGCCTTTCAGGCGCTGAAGGAAGGTCGTGAAACGTTTACGCCTGCGGAACGCGCACGGATCGAAATCGGACGCTATCGCTGTTTTCTGTTGGGGCTGCCCGAGGCTCTGCTTGGCGATACACCCAGATCGGTCGCACGTCTTATGCTGGCGCGCCAGGCGACCTTGCGCCCCGCGTTCGATGAGGCGACCTGTGGCGCGCTGGTGCGCGGCACGATGAACACGGAACTGTCTCAAGACGCGTCCTTAAGCGGCAAACTCGATCGGGAGCTGGAGCGCAGCTTCTCGAAGGCCTTTTTCATCAAGCACTTCCTGCAAGGTGACGCGCAACGCGCCCGCCAGATGGGCGTCCACTACACGTTAAAGGATCGAAAGCTGGCCCTGATCGCGGCAGCTCGAATCTTTTCGCAATTGCGTGTCTTCGGGGTCCTGGCGGATATACCGGTGGTCAGGGAGCTTGCCGATCGCGTTCTGGTCGCTAAGCTGGAAGGCCTGCTCGAACGCTACGGACATGCGAAATTTGAATCCGACGCCAAGACCTATCGCGGCGCGGTGCGATAGGCCCCACCTATCGGATACTCTACCCCGGAATGCGGAACCTGACGGCTTGCGGGGAAAGCGCTTCGCGATCAGGTCGTCGTCTACGGCTTCCGCATGGAGTTCAGGCGCTCGCTCGCGTGGCACTTATCGTAGACCTCATCAAATTTGACGTGCGGACGCTCCTCAGGCTAGACCGCATGCCTCTTCACACGATATAGACACCTCCATGAGCATTCGATTGTATGACAGCGCCTGGGTCTTGTTCAGAGACAGCGACCAGCCTCAGCAGGTCTCCAAGAACCGCGCCAATCCGGCCATGTTCCAAGTCGGCGGCTATCACTACGACATCGACGGCAAGCCTTTCTTTGTTGCCGAAGCCGCGCCGGACATTGTGCGCATCCTCAACATGCAAGCAGCACGCGACCTTGGCCTGTCAACCCAGTATGCGGCGCCGAAAGACATTCACATTTAAAGGCATAATCTCTTTTCATTGACGTAAGACGTCAAGGCTGTAGCTTAGGGGCTTCATTTTGCCCAAGGCTTGGTCATGTGCAACGCCTATAATGTCACGACAAATGCCGATGCCGTAATAGCCCTGGTCAAAGGGTGGCGACAGGCGCGCCGCAAGAGCAATCAGGACATTTTGCCGGGCATCTTCCCAAACTACCGGGCGCCCATCCTCCGGCTTGAGGAGGGGGACCTCGTGCTTGACGATGCGGTCTGGGGCATGCCTACGCCTGTAGAGCATCTAGTTACGAAGACGGGCAAGCCAATGAGCTATGACCGCGGCATCACCAATATCCGCAAAACCTATGTTGATCATTGGCGGCGCTGGCTCGGTGTCGAACATCGCTGTCTGGTGCCCTTTACGATGTTTTCCGAGCCCGACGAAAAGCACAGGAACCATTACTTCGAATTTGCCGATGGGCGCCCGGTTGGTCTGTTGGCTGGGATTTTCGATACGCACAGTCGCCAGATACGGGCGAAAGACGAAGCGCCTACAGCGGGGCAGTTCTATGCCTTTCTGACGACGGAGCCCAATGCGGAGGTTAAACCGATCCACGCCAAGGCCATGCCTGTCATCTTGACTGAGCCCGAAGACTGGGAAACCTGGCTGACAGCCGATTGGTCGACGGCTAAAAAGCTTCAGCGTGCGCTGCCCGATGGTCTGTTAAAGTCCACACCCTTTGGCGCGCCCAGTGACGTGGTGCCGGCATGATGATTGCGGTCATTCTTGGCGGTTGGGTGATTATCCTGGTCATCGCCGCGCTGCTGGCACCCTGGCACGCGAAACGGGGCAAGCGCTCCAGGTAGCCTTCTTGCTCGGCAGGGCCGACCTTGGCTTGTCTTTAGCCGCATCTTTTGTGGCCTTCAAGGCGCGTCCCGCGATGCCGGAAGCACATCCGCACGACGTACCTGGTCGTTAGGCGCTAGATACCCTATTGGGCGTGTGCCTTAGCCTATGCATTTTAAGGCTTCAAAGCTGGACCACTGAACGACAACCATTAACGGACATTGTAGCGGACATTTTTTCGGCTATTTTTAACGATTTCTTTTCCAAATGCCTTAATGTATATGATCTTTAGCCAACAACGTAACGGACTTTATAGCGGACATAGAGATGGCTGATGATAGAGGCGAACATGTTGGTTTGATGGAGCCTGTGGTTCCCGGAAGCGAGGCACGTGGCCGCAGCGAATTGATTGATCTCGCATTGGATCTTGCCCAGAAGTCAGCCGGATTTCGCCGAAGCCTTCCAGCAGAAATTGCCGCGTCTCTAAGTGACCTCGTCCGTTCGATGAATTGCTATTACAGTAACCTCATCGAAGGCCATAATACCCATCCTGTCGATATCGAAAAGGCGCTGCGCCAAGATTACAGCACCGACACAGCCAAGCGTGATCTCCAACTTGAAGCTACGGCCCATATCTCAGTTCAGGCCTGGATTGATGGAGGCGGACTGACGGAGGGCGTACTCAACCTGAATGCCATTTGCGATATTCATCGCAAATTCTACGAACACCTGCCTGAAAGCCTTCAATGGGTAGAAAATCCCGATACCGGTGAGCGCATCCGGGTCACAGGCGGGGAATTACGTGCCCACGACGTTCAGCTCGGCAGGCACATTAGCATCAGCGCAGGTGCCGTGCCGCGCTTTCTGACAAGGCTTGAAGACGCATTCCGGCATTTGGGTAAGGCTGACCGGATTCTGGGTACAGCCGCCGCCCATCACCGCCTTCTTTGGGTTCACCCCTTTCTCGACGGAAACGGGCGCCTAGCGCGCCTTGTCTCTCATGCCATGTTCCTGGAACAACTCGATACGGGTGCCCTTTGGTCGATTTCACGCGGGCTGGCTCGCCAGGTTGAGGCGTACAAACGCCATTTGGCCAGTTGCGACGAAATCCGCCACGGCGACCGGGATGGACGCGGCAATCTGAGCGAAAGCGCTCTCGTCGACTTTACACGCTTCTTTCTTAAAACGGCTCTGGATCAGGTCGAATTCATGGAAAGTCTTGTCCAGCCAGACCGGTTGAGAGCGCGCCTCAAACTATGGGCAAAAGAAGAAATCGACATCGGCGCCCTTCCGGCTAATTCTGAACTTGTACTCGACGCCTTACTTTACAGAGGCGAAGTGAACCGTGGTGAAATTGCGAACATAACCGGCGTAGGCGACCGCCAGGGGCGGCGTATCATCTCCGGCCTGACCGACGCCGGCGTTCTTTCATCGCCGACCCCAAGGGGATGCCTGCGCCTTGCCTTCCCTGCAACACTTGCAGGCCGTTGGATGCCAGGCCTCTTCCCGGAACAATAAGCCTGCAATGCAGATTGCGGTTCATGGGGGCGTTCCTGAAGGTCATAAGTTGTTTTGCCGCCGATCGTTCTGTCACCTGCTTTGGTCCTATCGCCTGCCGGATATTGTGCTTTTACCGGCAGCCTTTCCACAACCACAGCAGCGTTTTGTGCAGGCAGTAATTGACCCAATGGGCGAATGGGTACAGGTTTGACAAAGATAACAAAGGATTTCAACATGAACACGACCGACCTGACCGAGACGCTCGCCGCAGCACACGGCCTGACCAAAACCGCCGCCAAAGCTATTGTTGACGGCGTACTGAAGGCCATTACAGACGCCGCTGTTGCCGGCGAGGAAGTCAATTTCCCGGGCTTTGGCAAATTCAAGACCAAGGAAACGCCAGCCCGTGAAGCCCGCAATCCGTCGACAGGCGCGACTATTCAGGTCGCTGCCGGCAAGAAGGTAACCTTCCAGCCGGCCAAGGCTTTGAAGGATAAGCTCAACGGTTAGTGGACAGGGGATGTTATCTCGTCCCCCTTCTTTTTTGACCTGCTACAGGGCGGCTCAGCGCGAATTATTCCGCACCATACCTTGTGAAACTTTATCCGGCGGCCGCATCAATCGCCGATATATGCGTGGCATATTGTTACTCGGCCGGTGATTAATGAGCATAAGTTTCGTTAGGTTCCTAACAGGGCAATGTAAGAAACTCTTGCGCGTAGGGCGAGAAGGACCTGTCACGCGCTCAAGCCTGTCTTCGGATGGTTCCGGCTTCCGTCGTTCTCCCCCTATTCGTCTGCAACTTGATTTTATGCCGAGGTTGTGAGGCCTTTTTGCCGGCAGGCTTCAAAATGCTAGAGGTCACACAACATCACTATGACGTGGACGACAGATTGTCTGCAGGGCGTCATACTGACTTCTTCGACCGAGCAGAATGGCGGGAGCTGCGCCAGACCGAAGACGAAAGTGACAACTCATCATTGACGGCCGCAACACCTTCATTTGTCTTTGATGCCAATTCACAAAAACTTTCGCCACGAAGGGGGCGACCGAGATAATATCCTTGTGCTGCATGGGTGCCAAGTTCAGTAAGTTTACACAGCTCCGCCGCGGTTTCTATGCCTTCGGCGACGACCTTACTCCCTATTTGGTCGGCGAACGAGATCAGGGCGCGAGCAAGTGCCTGTCGCGTCCGGTCAGCATCAATACCCCGTGTGAGGCTGATATCGAGCTTAATAACATCAGGGTTGAGATTCAGGATATGCCTCATGCTGGCGTAGCCGGACCCGGCATCGTCTACGGAGATTTTTACCCCACGAGCCCTTAGGGGTTTCAGGGCAAGGTTGAGGCGATCATAGTCTTCGACATGATCGTGTTCCGTGATCTCAAGCACGAGCCGTCTTGCAGGTACACCTTTGAGTAAGCTCTGCCAATCCGCGTCCACGATAGTTTGTGGCGAACAGTTTACACCTAGGTAAATATCGCCTTGCTTCCAAACATCTTTATAACCCCGTAAGGCCTTTGTAATCGCCTTGAGCTCAAGCTCCGCTTTCAACCCGACTGCTTCCGCGTCGGCAAACCAAAGATCGGGCGCTCGTACCGGCTCGGATGAAAAGCGCGACAAGGCTTCGGCACCAAGGATATGAAGGTTCTCAAGATCATAGATGGGTTGGTAGACAATATCGGGAAGACTTGAAGCCAGAACGGCTTCCACGCGGCGGCGCGCTTCTTGATGCCCCTCATTAAGGTAGAGCTCTGTTTCAATTTGGTGGGCCACGATTGCTGCGAAAGTACGCATAACATCAAGGTCCCGGGCATTTAGGGTTGTATCGGCAAGATGGCTAAAGCAGCAAAAGGTGCCGAAGAGGCGACCGTCCGAAAGCAACAGGGGAACGCTAACGTGAGAGCCAATAGGCAGCGCGTGGGTTGCCGGAATAGACAAGGCTGCAAGAACCTTCGCCGTATCGACGATAAGTTCAGGCAGGTCGCCGTCGACAACCTTCTTACAATAACCGTCATTAAGTGACATGACGTCACCTACCTTTACAGGGGCTTGCCCGGGTTTGGCATCGACATATCGAAAATAGCGTTGATCGCCCGAGAACTCGGAAATGAACCCAACATCCATGCCGAGGTGAATTCGTACAGCGTTTAAAAGGTTCTCGATACTGCCCTTTGCCAAGGCCGACATGAGCGGTTGCTGGCTTGCCCCCGGCCTTGCGGGAAACCCTGCCTCAGAGAGACCACAGGCGTTCATTGTCACTCCCCACCTATATCGACCTCCTCACTATCGTCGCCCAGGGGTCTATGGCACATCAGTCATTCAACCTATCATACAGTGACTAACAATTTGTTGTTGCTGTTCCTGCGGTGCCCAGACCATGAGGCCACGTGTCGCTCTACGCTTCTATTCGCTCGGTTCGGCGCGATCACCTTATGATGTGTTTCGGCCGCTGCGTGGCGCATCAGCGCAGGGTCTCCCACAATCTGGCATAGGCAGCGGAGTCCTGCATGAGCACCTCGTGTCGCCCCGCACGCAGCAAGGTCCCATTCTTCATAAACAGGACCTGATCCGCATTTTCCGCGACCGACTTCCGATGCGTGATCATGATCAGCGTCGTGTTCGCGCGAATGCCTTTGCGCAAGGTGCGGATCACATCCGCTTCACTCGCGGGATCAAGCGCAGAGGTGCTTTCATCCAGGATGATGGCCGGAACCTTGACCCCAGCAATGCGCGCCAGTTCCAGCTTTTGGATCTGGCCGCCGGACAGGCGCTCTCCCTGTTCGCCGACGCCTAGGCTGAAATCGATCTCACGCGCAGGATCGAAGAACCGCCACTCGGCGAGAAGCTGCGCAATGTCAGCTTCGCTCTGCCCCGAGGGTGGATAAAGGGCATTCGCCAGCAGGCTTCGATTCAGCAGGGTTACGGTCTGAGGCACATAGAGCATGAAACGATAGCGCTGATCCCAGGGCACCGTTCGCAACGGGACACCACTTATGACGACATCGCCCGATGTGGGCTCAAGCAAGCCTGCCATGACCTGCGCCAGGGTGGATTTGCCCGAGCCATTTGGGCCAACGATGACATTGAATGAGCCTGGCGCCAGTGTCACGTTGACATCATGAAGACCGGACAAACCCGGACCATAGCTGAACGCGACATTTCGCAGTACCAGTTCCGCCGCGCCGTCTGGCGGAGTACTGATGATCCGAGCCGCCTGCTCATCCCTTCCCAGGTCCAGAACCTCCCGGACGGTCAGGAGCGCGATCGCGGCTTGGCTGATCACAAAGCCGAAGCCGCTGAGCGGCAGCACCAGACGGAAGCCATAGGCCTGCAACAAAACAAACTCACCTATCGTCATTCGGCCAGCCAACACATCGTATGCCCCCAGCGTCAACAGACAAGCCAAGCCTAATCCGGCGGTGCCATATTGCAAAAGCGCCATGAGCACCTGTGAGGTGAGCATGCGCCGGAAGGCTTGCCGTTTCGCTTCGAACCGTTCGGCCATGAGCTGGCGCTCGGCGGAAAGCGCGCCGTTGAGCACGACGCGGCGGGCGTTGCGCAGGACATCCCCTAATGTTTCCGACACGTGTCCGGCGGCGGCCCCGGCCTCTAAGCTGACGGTATTTTGCCTGACCGCGCCAAACCAGGCAGAGATGGCAAAACCTAGAAGCGTCAGGGCCAGAATGACGACATAGAGCGGCTTTAGGATACTCAGGATAATGGCCAGGCTGATCAGCACCTGCACGAGTGTCGGCGCAATCTGCCAGATCAGGCCTTCCACAATGACCTGAAGACTGTAGGGCAAACGCTCCATCACACCGAGGAGGCGCCCACTGTCGCCATCTCTGTTGCCTACCAGTTGTGGCATGACCGAGGTCAAGGCCTCGTCCACAATGACGGCATTCAGCCTGTTGAGCATATTCTGGGAGAAACCTTGGCGCCAGGCCTGAAGAACGCCCCCGCCGAACCAACTGAGGATAAACGCGACCACCAGGCCCAAGGCCCACGCTGTGGACGCATGCCCCTGCCCCATGCCATCCACCAGGACTTTGAGCGCAAGCGGCCCGCCGGTTGCCAATCCGATGGCGGTCACTTCCAGCACCAGAACTCGCGCCGAGGTCGGCCCTAAGACCAGTCGCACGGTCCACCATCGCCGTGGCCAGAGTGGCTATGACGAGGGTTTGCCCCTTACTGGAGGAGTGTCTTATAATCGCCATCGACCATTTTCCTTCCATACCGGAGCAAGCGTTGAATGCGGCCCTTCAGAAAGGTCGAGCCACCGTTCCATTCCTCACGCACGAACGGCTCTGTAAACAGGACGCAGGCGATCTCCCTGTGCGAGGCCCCCGCGAGCATGCCGTCGTAGGCCTGGAGCGCGACCGCCCATTTTGGCGCCCGCCGCTCGGGCGGAAACAGGTTGTTCGGAAACCGTCCGAGGCGACGAAACGCCCCCAGACGCAAGACAGTCAGCGCCTTGGCGTCGCTGCCCTTGAAGAGCCCGATGTCACATCGCAGGCGTACGGGCCCTTGCGACAGCGTGCCGGAACACACCTGCAATTCAATTTGGTGGCTTCCGTCATCCAGGACCAGAAACTCACGTCCCTGTTTATCCATAACCAGATCGGACATGTCTGCGTATTCGGCGATATCGAACGCTTCTGGATCAGATGGGGGTACCGGTTCGGCATGTACTGCCACTACCGCCGGATCGTACTCCGGTAGCCAGAACAGCCGTCGTGTCGGATCGCCATCGCCGCGCGTTTCCGCATGAACCCATACCCCACCTAAAAATGGCGGCACAAGTTCTCGACGAGGACAATCGGTCCATTGCGTTGAGACCATTCGGTCAATTCCCTATTTCGGGCCGCCCGTTGAAACTCTGGACTGCGATTGAGCCAAAGCCATGCCCAGGTCCGGCGATCGCTTTGCAAAAATCTCGTATAACTGGCGCCATTGGTCCAATCATCGCCTTCTCCTGTTCCACTTATGCTCTGGCCCATGTGTGGTACTCCAGGCGGGCGTTCTGCCCACCGTACTGAGGCTACAGGTCCTTCAGGGACGCCAAGATTGGCATCTCTGAGGCGCCCGCCGCCGCCTATGCTTTGGCTGTAAACGCGGACATTTACTCAGGTTTGGGCACCGAACCCTTTGTTGGCTCCGGCGCATTCAAGGTCGCCTTGCTGTTCTCGCGATCGACATACAGCATGAGGCATTTGACAAGGATATCGTCGAGGTCGTTGGCCAGATCCTGAATGCCTTCACGGCGAAGATCCTCACGTAACAGGCTCATCGCATCAATAGTACGAGAGAGGCTGGCATCGAGGCTATGGCCATTTCCTGCAGGTACCGGCACGTTAGCGGTTCGCCTACGCGACATTTGCACGTCTCGCGACGGCGTGATTTAAAATAACAGACGAAAGGCCGGTGACCCTTTTGACGCGCTGCCATTGGGCTTTCGATATAGAGATGGACGCAGCCTGGATTTTGGTGTGGCCACCGACCCGTTGAGCCGCCCCCAGGCGATCAAGACTAACGCCTGATTTCTCGAACACCGACCGCAGGATCATCGTCGGCATCAAGCCGATAATTTGGTCGATATCCCGTGCCAATCCGAACTCAATATTGGCCGCGACCAGCGCGTGGCAGATGTCCTGACGCTTCTCTACCGGCAGGCGATGATCAATACAGAAACGTGTACTCTCCCAGACATTGTCGTGAGAACGGAAAACAGTGGTGTCATCGACCAGGTCGGAAAAATGATCGGCCAGCATACAACCATAGCGAACGGGTGTAAGCCGACTTAAACCCAGTACCTGTTGACCATCATCAGAGTAAACCAGATAGACGGTGGCGATATGGTCGTAAACATCAAACTCCAGACCATCTATCGATTTTACCTCGTATTTCTGTCGATCAATAAACTCTCTGTGCCTAAGCTGATGCTGGCCGATAAACAGTTCATAGTTGGTGGAGATGTCTTTGTAGCTGATCACTCTAATCATCTGATTACTCCTTTATGTGGCAGAACCAGATGAACAGAGAAATTAACCAAATAAAATCCAGCAAACGCGTGGTTTAGAGGTCAATCAGCCCCATTTTTTGTGCGGAAATGACGGCTGCGGTGCGATTTCGGACCTTCAGTTTTCGAAAAATGCTTCGCAGATGCGAAATCTATTGTGCTGGGTTTAATGCCCATCATTTGAGCAATCTGCGCATCCGTGAGACTTTTTACGATCCCCTCCAGCACTTGGCACTCCCTGTCGGATAGAATGGCAGATTTTGGTAAGGTGCGCTCGGGTGCGACCATTGCGCGGAAAACTTCAAAGAAGTGATTGCAATAGGCGACTATTAGATCAAGCGGTGGCAACTCCTTGACGACAGGCTCGGATGTCGCCAGAGCAATCCCCGCCACCTGCGACATAGGCCCCTTAAACGGAACCCCCACGCCGTTGTGCAGACCGGCCTTCTGGGCGTCACGAAGAAATCGCCGCTGTCGCGCCGTAAGCGGCAAGATCCGATCCAGCTCACTCCAGTAGAAAGGTCTGAAAGTGCTTGTCGCGCAACGCGCCACCGGGTCGATGCGTCGGCAGTCATTCAGGTCATAATACTTCCGCCAGGCGCCTGGGTAGGTGTTGATTCGGCCGAAACCCCAATGTACACTTGAGATGTCGTAGGCTGCGATGACTGAGAAGTTAATGTAATCGAACCCGAACGCTCGCATTGCGTCTACAAGGGTTTCAAAGAGCGCGTCCACTGACTTTACGCGCCTGGTCGCTGTAATAAAGTCGAGAAATGCAGGCATAATTTCCTCCGAATTGGCGTTTTATCCTCATGCGACTCTACACATGGAAGGTATATTTACACCACACTCAACCGGAGAATATATTTCAAGACGCTTACACTCCTAATTGACAACGCCCTGTCATGATTTTGTCACACTTGGTCGCGTTTTACATCAGCCAGCACAGTCGTGAGTATCAGAAAGCGCTCCTTGACCCTCTCTTTAAGGATTTTGACAGAATGGAAAGCCTTGCTGAGGCTCTCCATTCAACGCCGCCAAATCTGATCCAGGCCATTGCCGAGATGCAAATCGTCCCCATGCCGTGATCTGCCGCAGGAAGGCGCTGATTGATGGCGCTTTGTCGCGGTTTACCTTGCCCCCTTCCAGTCTTTGCAGAAAGTCAGACGCTCCGCGGCGGCCATTTTTCGTCGATGAGAGCCGGGATCACTTGGGCTGCGTCCATTCGACGTTGGCGGTTTGCAAATGGCCCAGACGCTTGAGGCGCTCGGTTTGATGATGATCGGTCTGGCCAAAAACGGTGCTGGGACCTGGGACTTCGCCATGAAGGTCGATATCGGCTAATTGCGGCGTCGCTTATGCGGAAATTGAAATAGAGGAGGATGCAAAGGAACGTAAATATCCTCATCTGGACGACGAACTGCCCTTTTAACGAAAAGGCCCGCCGGACAAGGCGGGCCTTTTCCATGCTCTTTCGTTCGATAGAGAATTAAATATCAATTTCAGGCTGCAACTCGGCGTTTAAAATGGCAATCACGTCTTCATCACTTAACTCGGAAACAAGAAGCGCTTCCCGTCGAGAAGGTCTGCTGCGCTTTGCTTCCGATTTCTCGTCATCGAAAATATCGCCATACGCGGTCTCCAACAGCGCCACTTCGTCATCGCGCAACGCCTTGAATTCCTTCTCACGCGCGCGCTTGGATAACCGGCCCTGCCCTTGATGCAGAAAATTGATCAGCAATTCGATCATACGATCAGGCATCTCGAAACTCTCCTCAACGACACTTTTTATTCTGTCATGCTTTGCGAGGTAGGTGACTTCTTCTGGCAGGCTATGTTCGACGGTTTGGCGGACGCATTCATATAAAAACTCGGCTTGTCTGGTTGCGTCAAAATAACGGTAGAGATCAAGCGTCTCGTTAAGCACCTCCACGTTACCCTTGTCGGTCGGTTTCCACTCGATAAGATCAAGGCGTTGGCGCGAGTATGCTTCCAGCACGCGGCGATAATCGTCAATGCGCTCCAGAATGACCGCTGATACGGGGAAAACGATGCCTTTCGGCGCAAAGCTCTTCTCCATCAGGACATGATGGATCAGGTATCGGTGTATGCGACCATTGCCATCTTCAAACGGGTGGATAAACACGAAGCCGAAGGCGATGAGCGACGCCGCCAGTACCGGATCGTAATCACCGGCGGTCAGTTTGTCGTTGACCGCAATAAGCGCGTCAATGAGTTTGGGAACATCCTGCCAGCGTGCCGAGATATGATCAGGAATCGGGATATTTGATATCCGGTCATGGACACCAATAAAGCCGCCCTCCTTTCGCCAACCCATTTTGACGAAACGCTGATCCTCGATGACGATATCCTGCAAATGGACAAACTCCCGAGGTGACAGCTTTTGCTGCCCCGCCTGTCCAATGGCGCGCCCCCAGCGTTCGGCGCGGTTATGTGGAGGCCGCTCCCCTTCGATTGCATAGGAGGCCTTGGAGTTTTTCAACAAAAGGAAAGCCGCTGCGCGTGCAAGCACGTCTGGATGGACTTGCCCTAACGCCTGCGCTGCCTTCTCCTTGAGGTTAGAACTCATCAGCGCATCGAGCTTTTGCGTGCGCCGGATCAAGGGACAGAACTCGGGCACGCCCGGAAGATTATTGCGGACGCGGTGACGCTTTGACGGTTCAGCCGCGCCGGGATACTGAATATCGGAATCCAGAAGATCGACAAAATTTGTCACTTGAGAGTCTGGAATATCCAGACGCGCTTGCATCAGCCATTCGTATATGAACCACAAACGGCGGCTATGCTTGCCTGTCGGCTCTGAAACGATGATTTTTTCTATGTCTTTCGGGCCGACAGCCATAAAAAGCGCTCTCAACACGGCCAAGTCCAGCGCCTCGTGTCTAAGGGCAAACATCACATGGCCTTGCAATGTTTCTTCCGGCGCGTGGCGGGGCGTGAAGACCATCCATTCTTCTGCATCGTAGCGCCGATGTTTCTGGCTTAATGCTGAAAGCCTGTCCGGCAGATGTACTTTCAGGTTATAATGCTGGATGAGGGCGGCATAGCCAGCAAGCGTCATAGTGGCTTCCGGGAGGCCGCGCCCGTGAAAAACATTTTCAACTTGTGAATTTTTAATTTTATTTTCTATTTTCATGAAAATCATTTTCTCATGAAAATCGTTTCCAATCCATGAAAATCGTATTTATTGTCTATTTTTTATGAAAATTGATTTCATCATCAGTTGCACCAAATACCTACGCCGCCATCCCGCTTTTGGACTTACCCCGTATATTCCGAAACAACGTCGCTCGGCCTACGCTGTATCCGGCCGCGACCGCTTCGGTCTTTAAGCCACCCCGCATCAGGCTTCGCGCTTCGGCAAACTGCACCGCATTCATCTTAGGCTTGGCACCGAGCCTCGTGCCCCGGTCTTTTGCCACCTGTAAAGGTACACACTGGACGCTGATCGCACGCGGTGCAACCTGCCCCATTCCTAACGGCGTCTTGCCTGGGCTGCGCATTATCCGTATCGGCTCTGATTGCGCCTACCAAGACCAGACTGGCGCACTGGAGAAGATTTACGACACGACAGAAGGCGACCTAATCCTCATACGCCCAGATGGCTATATCGGCGCGGTCATCTCCACCGCAGGCGGAGGCTGGATTTCAGACTATCTCGAAAACGTGCTCAACAAAGATTTATGAAATTGCAACAAAAGTTTCCGGCTCAGCGGCGCCAGCCGCACCCTGAGCCTTAACCCCCGGAAATTCTAGTTTCGGGTGGCCAAGAAATAGGGAGCAGGTCACCAACTGCCCGAGCGAACTCAAGATTGGATAACATCTAGGGGCAACGTCGCGGCGAAAGGACCAATACTGCACATTCAAAAGGAGATGTGCCGGATGTCCTCGTCAATTGGACGTCCGCTTTCGTTGAGGGGGCAGAATTCGAGTCACTTCCGGAATGGGCGCAAGCCTGTCCTATGCAATTGCAGGCAAGAAAACATCAGCGCTAATCGATGGCAATTAGATCACACAGGAAAATAGGTCACTGTCGATTTCACATCTTGAAATGTTTCAAGACAACAAATCAACCCCCTGAAAAAACGGGTTGGAATATACTTGATGTGCGCGCTTGTTGCGCGTTTATGGTGTGAGGGGCTACCTAATTTAAATATCTAGGGTGGTGAGTTATCGCGCAATCCACCTCTAGTGGCGAAAAATCCGTTCCTTAACGCAGATTTTTCCGCGTCTTAATGCAAATGCACACAGATATTGTGCGGGCCAGTTAAGCCGCGTTTTCTAACATACTGAATTTTCTAACATTGCCAAAATCCGCTCGTTCGCGCCGACCGGCGCATGTGCGTTAAGACGCGGAAAAACGCGCACTTTTCGCGTTAAGACACGGATTTTCGCGCAAGCCCCTCGTAACCTACTGAATTCACTAAAACACTTATTTGCGCATGCGCCACCTTCTTGTGCGCGTTTGTCATAACAGCGAACCTGGCCTTCCCTTTTTGAGGAGCCCGCCATGGCCAATGTTCTCTCCACCGATCGCGTCGCCTGGGCCTTGCGTGATCTGGGCCTGACCATATCTGGTGGCACGATCAAGGCCTGGGCCGA
The DNA here is from genome assembly GCF_964186625.1 of Asticcacaulis sp. MM231. Taxonomy (NCBI): domain Bacteria; kingdom Pseudomonadati; phylum Pseudomonadota; class Alphaproteobacteria; order Caulobacterales; family Caulobacteraceae; genus Asticcacaulis; species Asticcacaulis sp. MM231. The sequence goes on along the minus strand of NZ_OZ075109.1, from coordinate 187,080 downwards.
CGGCCGGACCCGGCCGCGCGGCCAAAAACATTGGTCCCACTTTCGTGCGATTGCCGTCCGTTATGGTCTGGCGGAGAATACCCTGATCGAGCGGCTGTCGGTCTTGCCGCCTGTGCCCAGTAAAGTGCAGGCCTCCGTGCCGAAAGCCTTGCGCGACGATCTGGCCTGGCACCTGCCGGCCGACTTCGGCAATCGGCTGCCGGAAGCACAGGCGGAAATCCTCGACTGGGTCGAGCGGACTTTTGGCTCCGGCAGCACCGATTATCGCCGCTACCTGCAGGATCGCCTCCAGGCACCTTATGCCCTGTCCTTACGCGCCGGCGACGAGGTGACACCGCCACAGCTACTCGAAGAGATCGAGGCTCTGCTCGCGTTCAAAACCACGGCCTTCGTGCCAATCGGCTGGCAGCGCAACGGCGTATGGAATGCCGAGACCGCCGCGCAGAAACGCCTCCAGTTCGGCCAGATGTTCGGCGCCTTGAGCGAGATGGGCATCAAGCCGCATGCCCTGTCGCTCGGCCTGTTGGTACTGCCGCAGGTCTGGGATCTGTGGTTGCGCTGGCGGGAGGAACGGCGCGGCTTCTATATTGCTGGCGAAGCCGATTTCCTGCGCCTGGCCCAGGCACTAGCTCGGCCCGGCACCGGTTGGCTGAGGCAGTCACCCCATCTGGCGCAGCGTCTACGCGTCGTCAAAGGCCTGCTCAAGCGCGACCAGATCGCCGAAGCAAGAGGTGACTGGGCGTCGGCCTGCGACCGGTTGCTGGTTTACGCGCGCGGTCGTGCTCTGGATATCCGGCGCGTTGCCCGCGTGCACCGCGATCCGTTCGAGCCCATCCTTCCCGTTCTCGAAGCGGACAGCCCCATCGGGGAATACCGCAAAATCTGCGAAGAGATCGAATGCCGTCTCCCAGATGCCAAAGCGCATCCGATTGAGGCTGCCGAAGCTATCCGCTCGCTGCTGATGCTGCGGCTCGGTCTGCACCTGGGCTTGCGACAGAAGAATCTGCGCGAACTGCTGCTGTGCCCGCGCGGGCGGCGGGCGACGCCGGAGCGCAAGCTGGAAGTCCTGCGCCGCGGCGAACTGCACTGGACCGGCACGGCCTGGGAGGTGCTGATCCCTGCTGCAGCCTTCAAAAACGCCGGCTCATCGTTTTTTGAGGGCCGACCGTTCCGCGTTGAGCTGCCAGATATTGGCGGGCTCTACGCGCTTATTAGCGGATGGATCAGCAAGCATCGGCCGATATTGATCGGTCGCGCTGCAGATCCAGGCACGGTGTTCGTGGCAACGGCGCGTGGCCCGAAGGCTGACGTCACTCTGGACAAAGCCGCTTTCTACGATCTGTGGCGGCGAACGATCGTGCGTTATGGCGTGTTCAACCCCTTCACCGGGCAAGGTGCCATCGCGGGACTACTACCGCACGGACCCCATGGGGTTCGCGACGTCCTGGCCACCCATATCCTGAAGGCCACCGGCTCATATGAGCACGCCGGCTACGCTATCCAGGACACTGCCGAGACCGTTGCCCGACACTACGGCCGCTTCTTGCCCAAGGACAAATCCGCCCTCGCGGCCCAGATCATCAACAAGGTTTGGCTCGAAACCCCATCCCGACCTTCCATTGCGCCGCCAGATATGGCGCTGAAGGAGCATCTTGGTCGCTGCGCATTTTAATATTGTTCGCGAGAGCGCAAAGGCTTATTTTGAAATGCGGCGGCTATCCTTAATGATAGTTTCGCACATTCTCTAATGTACATTCCGCAGAGTATGTAATATACAAATCGCACGTTTCAATAAGCCCTCATGAGATAATGGACAACGATCTTTTCCCTCGGCACATGACATCGATGCTGACAGAGGCTTTGCAATCAGCCCGCGTCGTCAATGTCATTGGCCCACGGCAGGCCGGCAAGACTACACTCGTGCGGGAACTCTATGGACGTGGCCGCTTCGTAACCCTCGATCACGAAGCGACCCTTACCGCATTCGAGAATGATCCGGCCGGCCAACTTGAAGCCCTCATGGCCGAAGGCAATGCACCCCTCATCATCGATGAGGCACAACGGTCAAAACGCCTCGCCCTGGCGATCAAAGCCCATGTCGATCTGCATCGTCGCATGGGCCAAGTGCTGCTAACGGGCTCATCGAATATATTTTCGAGCGCCGAGGTCATGGATTCGCTCGCCGGACGCGTCCAGACGCTCGTACTACACCCGTTGTCGGCTGCGGAAATCTACCGTGGAGCTCCGACCGCTCTCCTGGATTGGGCGCAACATTCCGCCGACCTAGCCGCCTTGCCCAACCTGCCTGAATTCACGCGTAGCGAGGCAATCGACCTCATAACAATGGGCGGCTATCCTGAAATCCGCCCGCTCGACGAGCGCGCCCGGCAGCGCCGGTACCGCGCCTATATTGACAGCATCGTCGATCGCGACGTCGCCGATATTCTGAAAGTCCGCAAAACAGACGCCCTACGTCGCACGATCGATCAATTAGCCGCACGGACAGCAAATGAGCTGAACATGCAAGAGCTCTGCTCGAATGTCGGCATCCAGCGCCAAACCGCCGAGCAATATTGCGATGTCCTTGAGAGACTGTCCCTGGTCAAACGCCTTGGAGCCTGGGCGTCTGGGGAAGTACGCCGCGATATCCGCCATCCCAAAATCCATATACTGGACACCGGGATTGCTTCAGCGCTACGCAACCTGGGCGCCGATAGCTTCGCCGCCGACGCCCATCCGGCGGCGCTGGGCGGCCTCCTGGAAACTTGGGTCTTCAGCGAATTGATCAAGAACCTTCCTTACGCGGATTCCGAATGGCGGCCATGGCACTGGCGTGGCGACGCTGGCCGCGAAGTGGATATCCTGCTTGAAACAGGACGAGAACTCGTCGCTTTTGAGATCAAGGCATCTACCACGATAACGCCAGCGGACCTTAAAAACCTGAAGTGGTTCATGTCCGAGGGGCCCGGCAAAAGCTGGAAAACGACTGGTATTATTATGTACCTGGGATCTCAACCGCTCAGTCTCGGTGACCGATTGTTTGCCCTGCCGTTATCGGTGTTCTGGGCGAAGACCTGGCGCAAAAGCCGCGGGATTTGATAGCCATGCCGGTCGAGGATACGCCGGGAAGACCAACGTTCGCATCTATGATTATCGAGACGGCAACGAGGTGGTGTTGTCGAGAATGGCCCAGAAGCGCGAGTCAGGTTACAGAAACCTCGGTTACAACATCGGAACGCGGCTTCTATGAAACTGACGCTGGAGCAGATCAGAGACCTGGTAGATGACCGCTACATCGATCGTGGTCGCGCCTACCTTGCCGGCGGGCAGTTGCAGTTGACCAAGGTGACAACCGACGACGTGACCGCCAAATGCGCTGGCACGCACCTTTACAATGTAACGTTACGGCTCAAAGGCGAAAAACTGTCCGGCGGCTGCACCTGCCCAGCGGTCGACGAGTTTGGCCCATGCAAGCACATTGCGGCGACGGCCCTGGCCATCATGGCGCAAAACTACAGCCCGAGCGCTTCGTTCCTAGCGCGCCAGGAACAGGCCTCTCGCCTCGAAAAGAAATTGCTGCTAATGTCGAAATCCGATCTTGCGGCCCTCGTCATGCAACTGGTTCCAGATGATGAGGAATTGGAGCAGATTTTGTCAAGTGACGAATAGACTTGCGAAACGCCGCGGGCACACTTAAAGTATTGAAGCCGTTTATATTAAGCCAAACCTGTTGAGCCCATCCAGGTATGTTGCGTTAAGCCGCCGAAAAACGCGCAGATTTAGCGTTAAAGAACGGAAAAACGCGCAAGCCCCTCGTAACACACTGAATTCAATAAAAAACAAGTTTGCACTAGCGGTACGTTCTTGAGAACGTCTACAGCAGCTCTATGCTGGGCCCCTCTTTTTTGGAGTCCGAATGCCCAATGCTGGGCGCCATCCTGCCGTTGATGGCGCGTGCGCTACCCGCAAAAGCGCCGCCGCCCCATTGCAGACATTCCCACCGTACCAAGAGGCAAATGGGGAGTGGCTTCGAACATAGAACGGGATAATATATGCTGAGAAAACTACCTTCAGGGCGGCGATATGGACATTCAGCTTATTTTCCTATGCGTTCTCACCTTTGTCATCCATCTGATCGGCACGTTGGCCTATTCTGTTCGTATCGCTGGAGTTCGCACAGGGCGTATTGCTGTGTCGCTAGTGAACCGCCCCGGATTTGCCGGAGGCCCTAACTCAATCTCGCGGAGGTCGGAGCTTTGAAATCACCTCAGCGACTTCGGAACATATAGCCGCAGCCAGCAAAAGTGTAGCCGAGCAGTCGAAGTGTTCCATTGAGAAGGGCCACACTTTGTGCAGAATGGGAAAATTATGATTTAAGAACAGAACGACAAAATCAATTGCCATTGCCAAGCGAAAGATCCACGGCATCGAGCTTCTCCTGTATATGAGCCAATGCCATTACACATCAAAGCCGGAGCAATCTCACTGAACGTTTAATAGAATTGCGGGTTAGAATAATAAATATAACCATCATAGAATTTAATACATATTCGAAATTTATCAAAAAAACATCTACTAAACTTCTAGCTTGCGGCATGGACAAGGGCGACAATATTATAGGATGATTTAAGTATGCGACCCAGAGCAAAGACAATCTATAAGTTGGACACGAAGCTAAAGGACCTTTACGATATCCTTTTCGCGGCAGGCCAAATCAAAAGTCGAAGCATAAATGCTTTAGCAGACGCAGCATGCGTTGGGCGACAAACGCTTCACGCATCAGGCGGTACAGGGCGAATCAGCCGCCAAAACGAGGATAAAATCTCTGCGCTAGGCAATTTTGATCCTAACGCGCCATATTGGTGCGACCTCACAATTCCAGAAGAAAAGAGGGAAGTTTTCAATACTAATTATCGTGGTGCCGACACTCCAGAAGCGTTTCGGAAGGCACTGCAGTCAATTTGGGGAATAGGGAGAAAGCGCTACAAAGTTTATCACGAGGCTCCGGTTGCAGCTCATCCCGAAGTAGCCTGTCATGAACTAACTGGCAGTGGCCAGGGTGCGACTCTCGACCTTGAGCTTCCAATCTTCTTAGAGGCAGATTTTGGCGCCATCCACGATCTTGCGAATAATCTAAAGTACGGATTTAGACGAGCACGCCTTCGCGTCGATCTCACTTGCAAATACGGCTCGAAAAGCGTCACGAGGTTTGCCACGGGCGGCAGCCAAGTTATCAACGGAGCAGAAATTACCTCGCGTGGCATTCCTTCGACGCCTAGTTGGGAAATACAGTGCCTCCCAGGCGACACGATTCTCGCCAAACCTGTGTCCAAGAACGACGAGCCCCTTATGGCCGTAGTAGGCTACGGAGAAGGAACAAGGATAAATTCGACACTGTCAGTAAACCTGTCTGATGGTGAACTTGTGTTCTCGAACGGAGATCCAATTCTTGACGACAACAAAGCCGCAGTTATTGAGCGCATCTGCACCCTCCTTTTACAAGAAAATATCAACGAGCAGGGCCGGCTCGACCTCAGCTTTCATTCATTGCAAATAAAGGAAGCTGACCATTGAAACAGGTTCCTTCGGGCAAGTCCGCCGCCATAGGGCGTGTACTGCAAGCAAGCAACGGTGCTCCCTTTCAGGAGCTCGTCAGAATAGCCGGCCTCGATCCTGAGCACGATTTTCGAAATTGCATGCTTCGGAAAGTCGATTTTTCTGGCAGTGATATTTCAAGGTTCGATTTTACGGGCTCTCAATTGATCGAGTGCAAATTCAGTCGCGCCAAACTTGGTTCAGCGATCTTTCTCGGCGCACAATTTCGCGGGACAGATATTACCGAGGCAATCGACTGGGAAAAACGTCGGGCTAATTCTCCCATTTTACTGGAAACTTGGGACCCGGAAAGCTATTTTGACCGTGCAGAGGCCAGGAGTGTCGCAGGAAAAGTTATCGCGATTGAAGATGATGTTGCGATAGTAGATATTGGTGGTGGGCTTTGTAGGCGTCTCCACTCAAGTCTAATCAAACCGGTCATTGAAAAACGCAGAATAAAGCTCGGGGACTCGATTTCTATCTCAGAAGAAATTGCTGATCAAGCGCCAGCGTATTATTTTGACGCGTCCGAGATGCCGATGCCTCTCACATTTGAACAAATCGAGATCGCCTTTAGAGAAAAGGCCACACTAAAAGGAATTATCCAAAGGGCGATTAAAGGAGGTTACCTTATCAATATTGGAGGATTCCAAGCGTTCTTACCGGGAAGCCAGGTTGATCGGGGACGCTGGGTGGACGCGAGTCCTATTATTGGAGAACCGCAGCCATTTCAAATTTTAGAGCTGCACGAGCGTTTTGGAAAAAAAGAAATAGTCGCTTCCCGGCGCGCCGCAATTGAGGCGGCAGAGAAAGCTCTCCTTCGGGAAATGTTTGAGGAATTATACATAGGCCAAGAATTTGACTGCAGGGTAAAAAATATCGTTGATTACGGTGCCTTTGTAGAAACAGATTCGTTTGATGGATTAATACAGGCGTCCGACATCGCATGGGAGAGAATCACTCATCCAAGTCAATACTTATCCCAAGGGAATGTTGTTCGAGCGGCAGTTGTCGCTATAGATCCTGATAAAGGACAAATAGCACTCAGTATGAAGGCTTTGCTTCCAGATCCTTGGCAGGCTGCTCCTCAAAGTTATCTCCCAGGCTCTTTGCATATTGGCGAAATATCTAACGTTGTTGACTACGGAATATTTGTGATGCTTGAGCCCGGTGTAGAGGGATTAGCTCATTTGTCGGAAATGCCCCCCCTAGCGACAGGTAAAACTCACCGCCGAACCTGGTTCAAACATGAAAAAGTCCAGGTTCAGGTTATAGATGTGGATATTAAAACACGGCGAATTTCCCTTCGAGTTCCCGCACCATGAGGCGGCAACGTTGGTCCAAATCGCGCACGTAATTTGAGATAATGTGCCGAAGTATAAGAAACGTTTGTGTAACTTCTGCCTAAGCTCCGTTCATTCCTTTGCGGACGCGCGGGGGGAGACGCCACTTAGAAATTAGACTTCAATGATATTATCTTCGCCAAACCACTCACGGGCACAATCAAGGGCCTTGGCAGATGGTCCACGGAAATAGACCACAAGAGATGCCTTGGCACGCGTGCAGCAAACATAAATATCTTACGAGTCCGGTCCAGGACAGAAGGGGTGCCTGCATTTTCAAAAAGATACTGAAAATTGTATTTCGAACAGTTTCCGTTATCGAGCACCACGAGCACGTTTTCGAACTCGTCTCCTTTAATTTTGTGCTGCGTTGAAAACGCGGTCTTACCTTCAAGATATTCATATACCTTTTGAAACACGGAATATCGCACTTTGGACACCTGCTGGAGGCTTGCGACGATCTTTGCGGCTCCCGTCGCGTCGAATGTTTACATCGCCCTGTATGGTCCATTTTCCGACGACGATTTCCAAAAACTGCGGTTTCAACAGCATCCGCCCAAAGCGGAAATAGAATGACCTTGGTTGGCCATTCTAAAATACTTCCCGAAACCGGACATAGTTTTCTTAGGTGGACCCCGTCAGTTGGACAGAAAGTGGGCTGACTTAAGATAGAGAGTCTTGCCGGTTAATTGTCGCTGGCGATTTTGCCAGAATGTCGGTGTTTCAGGCTACCATCTTTCCTTGATCGATTGCATCCCTTTCTTGCTGTTGAGGCTGTGGGGATGTGTGTAACGCGCTTGCGTTATGCACATATCCACAGGCGCGGCCCGCTTCAAAAATTTGCCTCGGGGTCTTGTAGTCCAGAGCCTGGTGCTTTCTCTGGTCGTTATAAAACGTCAGCCACATGCCGATCCGCATTCGGGCATCTGCGACAGAGTTATAGGCGCGCATGTACACGTCTTCGTATTTCAAACTCCGCCACAGCCGCTCGATAAAGATGTTGTCGAGATAACGGCCCTTGCCGTCCATGCTGATTTTCACGTGATGGGCTTTGAGGGCGTCGATGAATGCCCCCGATGTGAACTGCGCGCCCTGATCGCTGTTGAAGATCTCTGGCGGGCCAAAGCGATTGATGGCCTCATTGAGCGCCTCAACGCAAAAGTCGGCCTCCATCGTGATCGACACGCGCCATGACAAAACCCGACGGCTGAACCAGTCCATAATCGCCACCAAATAGACAAAGCCCTTGGAGAGCGGCACGTATGTAATATCGGTGCACCACACCTGATTGACCTTGTCGATCGTCAAATTCCTCAACAAATACGGATAGATGACATGGTCCGGGTGCTTGCGACTGGTGTTCGGCTTTTGATAAATCGCCTGGACGCCCATGAGCTTCATCAACCTCTGGACACGCTTGCGGTTCACAGGATGGCCGTCACCATTAAGCTCAGCCGTCATCCGGCGTGATCCGTAGAAGGGCCACTTGGTGAAAATGATATCGATCAGCTTCATGAGCTCAAGGTCACGATCGCGCTCGCCCTTCGGCTTATAATAATGCGTAGAGCGAGGGACCTTCAGCAACTGGCATTGGTTGACGACCGACAGATGGGGATGAGACTTCTCGATCATCGAAAGCCGTTTGGCCTGGCTCATCGACCCGATCTCTCGCGAAAAAAGATCCTATGATTAGAGCCGACGACGAAAGGGCGTATTGTGGCTTAGGTTTTTAACAGGAGAGCTATTATGTCCAATACTGTTGAGAGTTCGCCTACCGTTTATGCCGCCATAGAGCTGAGCAAGACCACTTGGGTTCTTGCCGTGAACCAGATCAATCGAGAGCAACCGAGTATTTATAAGATCAAGGGCGGAGACCTTGCTGGCTTGGTCAAGAGATTGGAGTCCTGTCGGGTAGATGGCGGCAAAATTGTTGTCTGTTATGAGGCCGGATACGACGGCTTCTGGTTGGCCCGCGCTATGCTTAAATTGGGTATAGATTGCCGGGTTCTTGATCCGGCCAGCCTACAAGTCAATCGTCGGGCCCGCCGGGTTAAGACCGATAGAATTGATGTTTTGATGCTGTTACGAGCCTTGATTGCCGTGGAGCGGGGAGACCAACACGTATGTTCTATTGTGCGAATTCCTACTGTTGAGGAAGAAGATGCCCGTAGATCTCATCGCGAACAAGAAAGGTTGGTTCGGGAGCGTACGGGTCATATCAACCGCATTAAGGGCTTATTGTTTGGGCAAGGCATCCGGGGTGTCGAACCTAAACTTCGTGGTACCCGCATAGATTTTTGCGCCCTTCGTACAGCCGAGGGCTTGCCACTTTCGAGTAGACTTAAGGCGGAACTTGAACGTGAATACGCCCGCCTCGACTTTATTGAACAGCAACTGCGAGCGCTTGCAGAAGAACGAGATAGGCCAGATGAGCAAGACCCGTCAGTCGAGCAAAAGCGCAAATTGCTCATTCAATTGCGCGGGATTGGTGCACCGAGCGCCGCCATCTTGGCGAGGGAAGTCTTCGGGCGGACCTTTTCCAATCGAAAGCAGCTCGGTTCTTATTTGGGTTTGACACCGAGTGCGTATGACAGCGGGTCTGTCACGCGATGCCAGGGCATATCGAAGGCCGGGAACAATGCTGCCAGAAGGATCATGGTGGAGCTTGCCTGGCTTTGGGTCAGGTATCAGCCACAGGCGGGGTTGACGCAATGGTTCCTCACCCGATCGGCAGGACAGTCTCCGCGTTTGCGGCGAATCCTCGTGGTCGCGCTCGCTCGCAAATTAATTGTTGCGCTTTGGCGATATGTAGAAACCGGTCTCGTTCCAGATGGCGCCACACTGTCTGATCCTTCCTCTATCTCAGAGGGAGTCACTACAATGGCCTTATGAAATTCCTTTCCCGACCAATTGAGTGGATCGGGGTTCAGGGCGGCGCGTGTTCGGGAGAACGATTGGCGTTTTAAGCGCCGGCAAAAAGTATGAACCCGCCAAACTGATGCTAGGCCGTGCACGCAGGATTGTGGTTAGCCGTAATGGAGCTGCCGGATATAAGTTGATGCGCAAAGCGCACGATCACACGACCACCATCGAACCCAAAACGCCAATCTGCCCGCTTCGGATTAAATTGATAGGAGAATTAAAATGAATATTGACACGTAACCAATCATATAAATCGTTTTCTATCGTCAACCGTCCGATCTTGGCATGGAGCTCGTCGAGCTTGGTTTTATCGGCCGCCTCGCTTTTTGCAGCCTTCTTGTCGCTCTCAAACAGGGCAGCCATGCCGTCCTGGGCTGCCTTCTTCCAGGTATTGATCTGGCTCGGGTGGACGCCGTACTTACTGGCCAGTTCAGACACCGTGCCCTCCTCACGAAGGGCAGCCATCGCCACCTTCGCCTTAAACTCAGGACTGTGTTTCTTGCGGATATTCTTCATTTAAACCCCTTGGCCGGTGGCCACTATAGGGGCAAGATTATATCTAAGCCAGCTGTCCAGTTTTCGGGGACCACCTCATTCAGCTTACGGCGAAGGAAGAACTCTCGAACTGTTCGCCGTACATGGATTTAAAACAAACTCTAAATGAAACTCGCCTCATCGCAGCGAGCGCATGGCTATCTAGGTGTTCATTTTGATTAACGTAGTCGATAAGGCGCACTGTCGTGCCAGCACCAATTGTCTCGCCGGGATAAAAAACGACAAATTCCATATGCTTCATACAGCTATCAAAGAGGGGCCGAAGCACTGCTTTATATTCTTCAAAGTTGGTGACGAAAGTCTCTATGTCGTCAATTCTCAGAAACATTCCCTCCACAACGGCGGGGCCGAGACCAGTGTTGGACATATCTATCCAGTGGCCGCTGCTCATTTTAAGCCGTCTATCAAAGGTCAACGCCGGCCGGACAGATATCCTGTTATGCAGTCTGGCAATATGCCACTGCCAGATAGTGAAGGCCAAAGACCCAAAGGCGATGAGCAGAGACATCATCGCGATTATGTCGGAACTGGACAATCCGTAAGGCCAGTGGAATCCCTGGGCAGTCGGCAAGCCTACAGATATTGATATACCACCACTGCTTGACATAAGCCCCCCTGTCAGTGCTCAAAGGAATAAAGCTCCTTCTTGATACCGTGTAAAGGATCTTAGGTAGATGAAACGGATCGCGCACAAAGGAGACGTGCGGGAATTCGGCTGGAGGCGGGAACAACGGAGCAGCAAAACTTAGCGCTGCGAGTCCGCAGACTTGAGGTTTATACTCGCCGAAGTCGTTCCTCTCAGACATTGGCAATTCTCTGCAGCTTACAAAAATCGGCAGACTTACCACTAGTCCGAAAAGTCATTGAACAGTCAGAGATTGACGGCTCGTCATCGGTTTTGAGCTATATGGCAAAGTTTGGGAATTGGTCCGACATAGACCGCATTAAAAAACTTGGCGATTATGTATCTGACCGTAGTCACATTCTGAGTTTGCGTACAACGAAAATGCCTGTTCAAAAAGCTAAGGCTATTTTGGCGATCGGAGCGACTAGAATTGCTGACGTCTTGGATGTCGATCTTGAGATGGCCACGAGACGTGCGATCGCCTACCATGTTCCCAAAAAATCGATTGCTGATCTTGGTGACGAAGTTCTACTACGCGAATTAAGCAGGGACGACGATAAGTATCGTGTCATATTCGGTATTCGTTGTGTTTTGTCACTGCCCAAGTCACGTGTATCAGCCCTCTTAAAGCGGTATGTTAATCGAGACGCCCATCGTTATTACAACAGCATTCACTGGTTGGACCTTGGTGCGTCGATCCCGCAGGCACTGGCACGAATAGTCGCGCAACGCGAACTTCAGAGATATGACGAGTATATCTAACCGACGTTTTGGGGCGGCGGGCTGGCATAATGTCGCGGGGGGATTTGGTCTCCTCACTGTTAGCGTTGATGACCAAGTCCAATTGCCGGCTTAACACTTGTCGCAGGAACGCGTATGATGTGCTCAACTTTAACTAAGTGTTAACTTGGCGGTGAGAGGCTTCTTTCAGGAGGCCACATCATGTCGAAGTCTGCTTTAAAAGTTTTCGCAAGCGGCAGTTATATTGCCGGGGCCAATGTGGCCTTGGCGACAATAGTCAGCGCTATCCTGGGCGTGACGGGACATCCGCAAGCTGCCATCTGGATCTGCTCTATGGTTGGAACTGTCTATGGGACAGCCAATCTTCTTACTGCTTTGAAACCGAAGGTGCCGATTAGTGAACAGTAAGGTTGACGCATCCTTTTTCTCCGTTCCTGTATACATTCTTGATGGACAGCCCAACTGGAGACTGGATCAGGCCGTTAAGGGGCACGGGCTTTTCGGGCCGCTTGCAAGCGCAATTATGATTGAGGATCTTAGTTCTGTGCGTTGGAACTTTGCTTCCAAGATTGCCGTCGTTATCTGGCCGATGCTGGCGGGAGATCTTTCGACGGCGAAAGTGTCTTCATTTAAAGGCAAAATTGAGGAAGCGCGTGCCCTCACTCGAGAGAGGGGCGTATTGTTTGTGGGGCTGCTAGATGCTGTTGAGCCTGATTTGCATATCGATATGGTGAAGTCCGGGTTCGACATGGTCGGTATCAGGGGAGAGATAGATCAAGCCCTTACTAACGTATTCTCCCTTGCGCGCTGGGGGCGAGACCTTCTCCCGGATGTCCCTGTTTCCCAGAGCAAAAGCCCAGACCGCGGCATCATGGTCGACAGATGGCAATTTCAACCACTCTCGCATCAGGTGGTCCTCCCCAATGGAAAGCCCGTGTCGCTCACTGAACGCGAAGTTCAATACCTGCACTATTTGATTGATCGTGACGTGAAGAATGCAAAGATCGAAGCGTTCACCGAACGAGCGATGCAGGACCAGAATGAACGGGCTGTTGTCTATAAGCTGAAAAAGAAACTGGGGGCCAATTTTCCCATTATGCCGACTGGAAATGGCCGCTATCTTCTGAAGGTCTGATCATGGGCACTAAGCGGAAGTAAAGCTCATGGCTGGACAGGGTATAGATAAAGCGTCAGTAGGCGCATTAAATCGTGCACTCGTCATACCAGCTAGGTTCAAGATATGCAGTTTTTAGGAACGTCACCCGTGCTCATGTGCGGTATTTCAATCGAAGTGCCCAGGCAGAACCTAGTCAAGCCAGAGCCTGGTCCATCGGACTCAAAGCGGCAGTACCAACCTTCATCAGCCACGTGTGCCAAAATCTTCGTCTCTCATCTTTTCGCCCAAATGCCAGTTCGTCGCACTGAGCATTTGGGACGCCGACGTATGCAGCTATAGCGGCTATGGCTACCCATATTGTCATCTCACCAATATGACCATGTGTGTGCCAATGTGACTCCTGCGCCCAAGGCGCAGCACTCCATTTAGTCGTATAAGCATGCATAACATCATTTACAAATCCGGCTGGATCGACAATTTGCCGCGCTCTAAGCCGTGGCACGAGCGTTGTTGCTAGGATGAACTTACTTCCGTCCCAAGTGACATCACCGAGTTGCATAACATCACAGCATCTAGTTATTGCATTCCTGCGACGGGAAATTTCAGAAAAAGCAGCGGCGAGGTTTAGTACGTCTGCAAATGACGACTGTACTTGAGTTTGCAAGTTTGGTGTTAGTGTTCCTGATCCAAAATGCGCAATATATTCAAGGATAAACTGGGAATAAAAACTGTAATTTTCAATGGAATGACCCGAAGACGTAATCCTAGGCCCTGTAGCCACAGGGGGCGTCCACGCACGTGAATCTCCAGTCACTTGATCGACTAAATTTTCCCATTCACGATCGACGAATGTCCGAAATTTCGTTAATATTGGACTGCTAGCCGGTATATTTGACAGGAAAGCGTCCACTTTTGCCTTTGCACCCAGGCCAGCGAACTCTGTGCCGCTTAATATTTCGGCCGCGTCGATATCGATAATATTATCAGGGCTGATATGAAGATTAAGGCGCTTGAATAATTCTTTGTCATCTTTTCCCTCGACGAGCAGAGTCTTCCTCGTTCTAGCTTGGATTGCTATTTTATAGCCACCAAGTGAATACTTATTGCTCATCCTGAATTTCCTCAAAGTCTCCGTCTCCGTCTTCCCCTTCCTCTTCAAATGGGGCGGGGGAAATGCTTGTAGCAAAAAATAGAACGCATGATTCATGATCAGCACCGACCTCAGGCGAATGAGTACACGCAATGATTTGCCTGCCTTGGTGTTGTTTTTCGATATGCTCGAGAATTATTCTCTGCCAGTCGACATGTAGCGATAGCTCAGGTTCATCGATCAAAAAGCAACCTGATTTGAAAGGTGAACGACTGGCTGAGTAGAGCATAGTCACAATCTGCCGCTCTCCCGATGAAAGAGCGTAAAGACTGTATGGTTTGCCTTTTCCAGGCTCAATATAAACGGCAGAGCGTCCTCCCAAATTTTGCCGGGCGCTGGGATCTTGACCAATCTTTAGTGTTTTTTCTGACAGAAAAATATTCACGGAATTTTGTAAATCATTAATTGGATCAAGTACTCGCTCTCTGTTAAGTTTTCTTTCTTTAAGTATATCGACATATATTTGTAATAAATTATTGTATTTTTTTTCAGCCGCACCTGTAGACTGTATGGCTTCTACCAATTTTAAGTATGCGGCATTTTTTGTGGGGCCGAATAAATTTTGATCATCATCCGCGACCAATGCACTAATAGTTTCAAGCAGGTCATTCTGACTAAGAGGCGACGCTTCTTCAGTTCCGCCCGCAATCGCGGCGAAGATATCGACGAAAGCCGTTTCAAATTGCTTTTGCTCTTTTCTAGCGGTGTCAATCTGAGCGCGCTCCCACTCGTTAGTTACACCTTCTATAACATCGACAATTGACGGGTATCGAATAGTTGGAACAAATTCGCCAAACCATTGGCGACATCTCGAAGTTTTAACCACATTGCCGTAAACTAAATCGTCCATCCGCTTGAGATGCCGTTCGGAACTACTGCCAAATAGCGCTTTATGTTCTACGCGGACCAAGGCATCAAATTCAGGTTTCTTTCGCTCCTCATAATTCCCGTAGTAACTTTCGCGAAGTCTTTCCAGCACGGACCTGAAAGCCGGCAAATACGTGGCGCGCTCGCCAATAATCGATCTTAATTCACTCTTCTCAACTTCAGATAGGGGTGTATTTCCTCGTTCGTAAGAAGTCTCTTTGTCATTTATATAAACATTCAGCGCATCATCATGCTTAATCAGCTTAACGGATTGATCTAAGTTGTTAGATATCTTTATTTCTTTGAATGATAGGTGAGCAAATCTGTCAATATCTGCTTCTGATAAGTTAGCGATTATATGTAAAAGAGTGGTCTTACCAAGACCATTTTTTCCGTAAATTATATTTATGCCAGGTTGAAGGTTGACATCAAAATTTAAGCGGTTGTGAAGACCTGAAACGGAGATTTTCGCAATCCACGAACTTTCATGGCCATGAGACATATCCAACTGATCGTCCACTTTGATCTCCCCAATTTTCGGTATGAGTGTTGTCTCGAAAGCCCGTGAGCGGAACGACAGCCCCAGGTGGTGCCGCTTAAATTTTGCCAGCCCTACGATACGCCTACGAGAGGCCGAGTTTCAACGACAAAAAGCAGTATCCTGCATTTATGGCATGTTCAACGACAGCTTCTCTCATTGAGAAATTATTTGGAGACTGGGAGTTTTACAATGAGACCTGACCGCGCGCAAAGGTCCGCTAACAGCGGTTTCATTGCAACGAGTGAATGGCCGGCAAGGGCGCAAACCGGTCCGATGCAAGTGCAGGCAAGAAAACATCAGCGCAAATCGATGGCAATTGATCACACCGGAAAAATAGTCACTGTCGATTTCACATCTTGAAAATGTATCAAGACAACAAACCAGCCTCCTAAAGAACGGGCTTGAATACACTTTATGTGCGCGCTTGTTGCGCGTTTATGGTGATGAGGGCTGCCTAATTTAAACATCCAAAGTGGTGAAATATTGCGCAATCTACCTGTGATAGCGAAAAATCCGTTCCTTAACGCATATTTTTCCGCGTCTTAATGCAAACGCACACAGATATGGCGCACCCGACGAGATTTCGAACTCATGACCTACGGTTTAGGAAACCGGCGCTCTATCCTGCTGAGCTACGGGTGCGTTAGGTGCATTCCTAAAGTAAGCTGGCGGTACGCTCAACAGGCAGAATGAGATTTTCTTGGAAAACCTCATTCTGCCGCCTCAATTGTAGACCTACCAGTTCACCTTCATACTGAGCGCTCCATTGATGCCTTCGCCAAGGCCGCTCATCTCCCAATAGGTCGTGTTGAAGAGATTGTTGATATTCCCGGTAAAGGTCACTCCGTGGCCATACATCTCTGTGCGATACTGGAAGCCGACATTGGCCAGGGTCCGGTGCGGGATGAGGATACGGTTCAGGTCGTCATAATAGGCGTCGCCGTAATAGCGCACGCTGCCGTGCAGGCTTAGACCGCGTATCGACTGGACATCGTAATCGGCATTGGCGACAGCCTGCCATTTGGCGGCACTGGCAGGGATATGACCTTCGACGGCAGCGTTATCAGGTGACACGTCTTCGATGCTGGCGTCGAGATAAGTAGCGCCTAAGCCCACACGCAAGGCCTCATTGACCTTGTAGCTACCGATCGCTTCCAGCCCCTGATAAATTGTCAGACCGTCCTGACTCAGATAGCGCAGGCCATCGACGTACTGATCAATCTGGGCGGCGCGCTCAACACGGAAAGCCGCCGTGGTAAAGCTGGTGCGATCCTGTTCGAGTTTCAAGCCGACTTCGAGCTGCTCGCTGATCGTGGCATCAAGAATCTCACCAACATTGGCGTAAGTGTCCCCCACCCGCGTGCCGGCTTCGAGCGATTCAACATAGCTGCCATAGACGGAGATATTGCCGCGCGGCTTGTAGATCAGGGCGATGGTGGGCGTCAGGGCATCGGTGCTGTAACCGGAGCCGACGCTTGGGTCACCATCCATGTCCTCCTGATCATAATAGGTGTAGCGTAAGCCGACGATGGCCTGCCACTTGTCATTGAAATGCAGCGTATCGCTGGCGAAGGCCGCCGTTTGCTGCTCGTTGGCGCTGACCGGTGCGAAGCTGTAGTCGATATCGCGGGTGACGGCAAAGGTCTGCTTCTGATAGATATTGCCGTTGAAGTCGTTGCTCCAGTACCACTCATTGCCCCATTGGTCCGTCGTCTTCTGGTAGGCGGCGCCAACGACGATGTCGTGCTTCACCGAACCGGTATAGACCTGACCCTGCAAGGTGGCCTGCGTGGAATAGTTCTTGAGGCGGCCAGAGAAGTTATAGGCGGTGCCTTCGTAATCACCGGCCTCGTTCAGCATGTAGGCGAACATCTTGTTAGAGTAGTGGTCCTTCTGCGTATAGCCGGTGACCAGATTGGCCTTCCACGTGTCATTGATCTGCCATGTCAGGCCGGTCGAACTGATCAGGGTCTTGGTCTTGTAGTAAGAGCCCTTGATCAGGACGTTATCGTAATCGTCGGTCACCTCCGGCAGGTTGTCACCAGTATAGCTATCCCAGTAGAACAACAAGGGCTCGTGCTCCAGCTTGCTGTCCTGATAGATGGCGCTGCCATACCAGATCAGATCCGGCGTGAGGCGATAATCGAGGGCGACCGACCCTAAGGTGCGGTTGACGCCGGCGCCATTGTAGGCGTCGCCCTTTTCTGCAGCGACATCGACGCGATAGCCCAATCTCTGGTCTTCGCCAAGACGGCCGCCGGCATCGATATTGGCATAAAAGACGCTGTCATTGCGATAGCCGATCTCGGTCGTCAGGCGCTTGGCCTCAGTCGGCTTTTTGAGTGAATAGCTGATGACACCGCCGGGCGAGCCAAAGCCATACATAAAGCCGCTCAGGCCTTTCAGGGCCTCGACCGTTTCCACGGCTTCGAGCGGAAATTCGCCACCCCAGTAGAGCAACATCGGGTTGCCATCGACATAGTAGTTGCGCACACCGAGACCTCGGATCTGGGCGCCCCACCAGTCGGTAGTGGCCGAAGGCGATGACGACGACACCGACGGATCATTAACAAAGAGCTGCGCCACCGAATTGGCCTGGCGCTTGGACATATCTTCTTCATCGATCACGGTCACAGAGAACGGCGTATCGAGCAGTTTTTTTTCACCCAAGGCGCCATGGCTGGCCGCCTCGTTCTGCCCCTTCTCGACCTTCTTGCCGGTGACCACGACGGTCTGGACTTCGGTCGCCGTCTCCGTATCGGGGAGGCTTTCCGCCAAGGCCGGCGTCGCGAGTAGCGCCAAGAGGGCGAAGTGTGAGGGCATGCGCCAACGAGAAGATGCCATTATTTTTCCTTTGAAAGCGGTCATCAAACGACAGGCTGGGAAAGAATTTGAGCTGAATTACGCGCCATCCCCGGCCATCAGAATAATATTGCGAATAATTCGCAATTATTGCCGCGTCAATAGCAAATGCGTCTTATTTGCATTATCTGCTGACAAGGTGACATATTCGTCATCGCTCAGCGCCGCAGGTATTTCAGCAAAATGTCACGGTTGAAATTTACCACAATGACGACCAGCGCGGCGACCGTCATCCAGCCGCACCAGACGACCGTGCCGTAGGCAAAGCCCTGCGTGAAACCTGCCACCAGCCAGGCCGCGAACAAAAGGCCGAAGCCCCCTGCCCGCAGACTTAGGCTAAGGGATCTGGCCAGTTTGGCGCCAAACCAATCGGGCTGGTGACGGCCCATGGCCGCCAGCAGCAGGGCGAACGCCCCCAGACATAACAGAAAAATGAAGGCGTCGCTCATCATCAGTCGGCGATGTAGGTCATGGTCGCGATATGCAGCAGGCTGTCGACCTTCTGGCCGGAGACCGTGACATCCGACGGCGTTTCGTTCTCGGCGATCAGAATATATTTGCCCTGCCCACGCGCCGGCACAGTGAAGCGGCCTTGCGCGTCAGTTTCCATCTGTCTGGCCCATTTGTCGGGATCGACCAGCTTGACCGTCTTATTGGCGACCGGCTTGCCCTCGAATGTCAGAACGAAGGTGTCGCTGTTGGGTGCCACCGGCACGAACTCATAACCTTGACCAGCGGTGGTTTCCGAACGGCCATAGCGCGCGTGATAGACCGCCGCCTGATATTTGCCATCGTCGGTCTTCCACGGCTCCCAGACGGCGTTATGCACCCAGCGCACGTCACCCGTGGCAGAGACAGGCGATGTCTGGTGATCGGTCTGGACCGTGTAGGCGATGGCCTGCGGCTTGCCGCCGACCAGCAACTGGCCGCCGGTCAGGCGCCTGGCGGCTTCAGGATCGGGCTTGCCATCGGGATCGCCGAGATAGACGTGCAAGGTGGTGGCGTCACGCTCCAGCCAGACTTCATGAGCCTGCGCGGTGAGGGATGTGGCGGCAAACAGGACGGCACTCAGAACGGTTGTCTTGAACATGGCAGTCTCCTTAAGGGTTAAGCGGGTTCGGGTTGGGTGTTAACGGCTTTTTTGTTCACCTTGACGTACGGCTTGTGACGCGCCGTCTTCCATGCAGCCAGCGCATAGGCAGCAGCGGTCAGCAGCATCAGGACATCGAAGCTGAGGAACAGGATATCGCCGCTGAACAGGCTGTGGATCAGCCCGCGCGGCGTGGTGATCGCATTGACCACCGGCACCAGCGCAAACAGACCAGCGCAGGCGCTCATGGCCTCAACCCAGCCCCTTTTCGTCGGTCGCGCAAAGGCCCAGACCAGCACCGCAACCCAGGCGATGAACAGGCTATGGATCTCCCAGTCGGCTCGCGCGGTCATGCCGAGCGGCAGCAGCCGGTTGGCGAGAAAATAGACAGCAATGCCTGTGGGGAAGCCGGCGATGAAGCCAATATTGAGCTTTTCCACCAGTTTGAAACCGAAGTGCGGACGCGCAGGATCGGGCAGTTTTAGGCGGCGCTTACTCGTCCACAAAACCAGTCCGGTGGCGATCATCATCGTGCCGCCGATGCCACCGATAAAATAAAGCCAGCGCAGAACGGTGCCCGCATAGCGGCCGGCGTGCAGGCCGACCATCACGCTTTCGGTCTTTGCTTCAACGCTACGCACCGGAGAGGCCCACAAAATCTGCCCGGTCGCGCCGTCAAACTGCACACTGTCACCGCGCGTCTGCAGGCGTTCATCCGGCGCGCTGGTTGCGGTCAGGGTAGCGCCAGCATCGCCGGGATTGACGGCGCTGAGATAGGCGATGCCGTCGCCGTGCCAGCGCCGGCGGGTGGCTTCAAACACTTTGTCGAGATTGATCAATGCCGCTGGCTTGCCGGTCGGTTCGCGCGTCGGGGCAACAGGATAAAGCGCGGCGAAATAACTTTCTTCGGTCATACCGCTCGCCTTGATCGGCCACGGCATATAGAGCGAGGCCAGGGTGACCAGGCCGGTATAGGTGATCATCAGGATAAACGGCAGGGCCATCACAGCGCTGACATTGTGCGCATCGAGCCACGATCTCTGCCCCTTGCCGAAACGCAGCATGAAAAAGTCGGCGAAGATTTTCTTGTGTGTGACGATACCGGTGATACAGGCGGTCAGCATCATGATAGCGCAAAAGCCAACGATCCAGCGTGCCCAGATGACCGGGATATAGTGCAGGTCATAATGGAAGCGATAGAGGAAGTAGCCGCCTTGTGTGTCGCGCCCGGTCGTCTTTTGCCCCGTGGCCGCGTCAAGCCTGGCCGTATCCTTTTCCCAGTCACGCACGGCGTCCTTGCCGGCTTCGGGCTTCGGCGTCCAGTAGATCTCGACCGGCCCACCGCGCTTGCCCGGCAGGTAGATATCCCAGGCGACGGCCTCGGGCTGGTTCGCGCGTAACCAGGTCATGGCGTTTTGTGCCGCGACCTGCGGTGTAACGACACGCGTCTGCTCCGGCTTCATCCAGCGCGTGATCTCGTACTGGAAATAGGCCGTGGTACCGCTCAGGAAGATGACGAACAGAAACCAGCCAACCAGTAGCCCTGTCCAGGTATGCAGCCACGCCATACTTTGCCGGAACGCGCCCTTCATGCCGCCCCCCGCAAAAGCCAGAGCGCACCGCCGAAGATGATGGCAGGAATGAGCAGACCCAGCACCATCCGCTTCAGGTCACGGGCGGCAAACACCCACATGACGACACAAACGCAGATCGCGAACGACGACAGCATACCGGTCAGCACCGCACCGGACGGGTCCACACCTTCAAGGCGCGATAATCCTGCCGATAGAAGCGCCCCCCACAGGGCGGCGATCCCGTAACCACCGACAATGGCCGAAAGCGTACGCAGCAAGACGCCAAAGCGCGCCGTCCGTCGTGGCGTGATCATCAGACTCAGTCTCAGATCAGACAAAAGCACATCCTCAAAAAACTTTGCACATGCAAGTTATTTTCAAGGAGGTGATTAGAAGGATACAACTTGCGAGTCAATCGCAAAAACGATCAGACCCTGTCACCATCGATACCAGTATAGAGTTTGCTTAAATTTGGTCTCATCTTGCAAGGCGGCATGACCTCCCTTTTCGTCAATCAAGCCGCTGAACCTCTATGTTGCGAAACTCAATCTGCTGCCCCTCGGCTTGCAGCGCGATATAGCCTTGCCGCAACTGAAGCAGACCTCCTGCCGTCGTGATCAGCGGCACAGCGTCCTTGTCCGCAGGATCAAGCTCCGGCATGGAGTAGTTCAGGACTGGCTTGCCGTTGATAAAATGGGTGATCTCGCCATTGGGGAGGACCTCTATCTCAGCCTGCGTCCACAGGCCGACCTGCAGAACCGGCGACGACGACAGGATACAATGGCGCTCGTCACGTTTTGCGCCAATCACGACAGATGTGCCGGGCGTACATAGATTACCGGTGGGCTCTTCAGTCGGACGGGGAATCCCTAGCAATTGAAACTCCAGGCTCACAGGAAAGGCCTGTTCGCGGCGCATGGACTCTGGCGCCTGCGCATGAAGCATCACCCCAGAATTGCTGATCTCCCATTCTTTGATGTCGGGGAGCGGTTCGCCAAACAATCGATACTCGAAACGCAGGCGATAGGCTTTCAGCGGCGCCTTCCAGAACAGATGGCCGTAGGCACCCTCGAACGTTTTATAATGAGCGTAGGAGACCCGGATGACACCGTCCTGCGCAACGAAGGTATGTAACGGATCCTCGCCAACAGCGTGCCCGGCTATCTTCGCTGTCCAGCCCTCAAGCGTTTTCCCATCAAAGAGTGGCTCCCACTTAGCTTCCGTCGCAAGGGCCGTAACAGGGATGGTGGTGATGATGAGCGCAAGACTCATACCCATGAGGTTTTTCATGTTTATCTCCGGAGGGGTTTCTGGTTCGGAAGAATTTTTGCTTATTTTTGCTCGGGCCTATGGGTTAAGAAAGGTCATGTCTGAAGGGTGTAGGCGATTGTACCATCTGGATTAAATGTGAACGGCTGCACGGCCAAACTGCGACGGACGTCACCTCCCATATCCCGTTCAGCCATGACAGATCGATCATGGCAGAATGAGCGAGATGTTCAAGAATCGCGAACGAATAATATCCGAGCCTTCAGGATATTGATCGATAGGTCCAGAGACCGCCAATCCACATTTTCGTTCCATATCTACGGGCTAAGCCAATGCTGACGCACGCACAGGGAAATTTCTCAGGAATACAGCACACGCCTGTTGGAGCGGAATGCGCTTCGAAACCGCTGATGCCTACTTATTTTAATAAGCCAATCGTCGAATTTTCTTCAACCTATAAGCCACAGTCTTGTACTTCGAAAGTATAGCGTTATGGTAAGACAATTAAAAAAATGGCGGCTCCGTGCCGCCGCGGGAGTGAAACATGACTACGCGCCGGCAGGTCTTGCACGGATTGATTTTGAGCCTGGGCGGCGCTGCGGCGCTGTCGACCTTCCAAGGTGCTGCGGCACGCCCGCTGCAGGCGGTACAGCCCGGCGTTCCCGCATTTTACAGTGCGGATGAACTGGCGCTGGTCACATTTCTTGCCGACGCCATTATTCCACGCACCGATACACCGGGGGCCATTGACGTCGGTGTCCCCGCCTATTTGGACCACCTTTACCTGACCTGGGCCTCCGCCCCCACGCAAGGCGCCCATCGCGCCGAACTGGCTGCGATCGCGGGGCACCTGGAACGCTTTGGCGCGCACCGCACCTCAGGTGACACCAAAAGCCGTCTAAAGGCCCTGACCGATCTCGACGCCGCCGCGTTCGCCTACGGCGCCGACGCCGCCGGTCTTGGCGGTTACCGCGCCGTCAAATCCTTGATCGCCACCGTATATTACCTGTCGGAGCCGGGCGCGACGCAGGAGTTGCAATACGAACTGGTGCCGGGACGATGGATCGCTTCAGCACCGATCAGCGACATTGGCCGAACCTGGGCCCAATAAAACCCCGAATGCAGGATGTTGTTATGAGTGAATTCGATGCCATCGTCATAGGTTCGGGCATGAGCGGCGGCTGGGCTGCCAAGGAACTATGCGAAAAGGGCCTTAAGGTGCTGCTCCTGGAGCGCGGACGCGAACTGAGCGTTGAGAAAGACTATTCCGACATGCTGTCGCCGTGGGAGTTGCCAAATCTCGACCGCATTCAGGAGGACGAGCGCAGGACGCACTATCCGATGCAATCGAGGTCGGTGGGCTATGCCCTGCACGAAACCACCAAACAATTCTGGGTCAAGGAGGACGAGCAGCCCTACGAGACACCGGAAGGTGCGCCGTTCGAATGGGTTCGCGGCTATCACAGCGGCGGCAAGTCCTTAATGTGGTCGCGACAATCCTACCGCTTTGGCCCGCAGGATTTTGAATTTAACAAGAAGGACGGCGTTGGCGTCGACTGGCCTATCCGTTATGATGACCTGGCGCCGTGGTACGACCATGTCGAGCGCTTCGCCGGCATATCGGGGAACCGTGACGGCATCGAAAGCCTGCCCGATGGAATCTTCCAGCCGGCCTTCGAGCTGACCATGCCGGAAAAAGCCTTCGCCGAGCGGGTCAACAAAGCCTTTCCCTCCCGCCACGTCATCGCCGCGCGCGTCGCCCACTTGACCGAGCCGACCCAGGAACAGATGGACCTTGGGCGTGGCCCCTGCCAGGTGCGCAATCACTGCCACCGCGGTTGTTCCTATGGGGCGTATTTCTCGTCGATGTCGGCCACCCTGCCGGCGGCGCGCAACACAGGTAACCTGACCCTGATCAGCCACGCCATCGTGCAGGCCATCGACTATGATCCGGTATCGAAGCGCGCGACCGGCGTCCGTGTCATGGACGCCAATACGCGCGACACCAGGACCTACAGCGCACGCCTGATCTTCCTCAATGCCTCAACGGTCGCCTCGACCCTGATCATGCTGAACTCACGATCCGAAGCTTTCCCAACGGGCCTGGCCAACAGCTCCGGACAGTTGGGCCACAATCTGATGGACCATTTCGGTGGCGCCGGCGCCGGGGGCGACATGCCCGAGTTCGACGCCTATTACCATGCCGGTCGTCGTCCGGGTGGTATCTATGTCCCCAATTTTGCCAATATCACCGAACCGGATAAGCCCTTCCTGCGTGGCTTCGGCTTCCAGGGCGGCGCCACGCGTCCGGGCTGGACCGGCGACCGTCCTGGCATCGGTGAGGATTTCAAACTGGCCAACCGCACGCCGGGATCCTGGAGCATCGGCATTTTCGCCTTTGGCGACATGCTGCCCAATTACCGCAACCACATCCGCCTGCACGAGACCAGGACAGATAAGTGGGGCATGCCCATAGCGGTTATCGATTGCCGCCTGGGCGACAACGAAGTGAAGCTTATGCAGGCAGCCGCCAGGGATGGACGGGCCATGATGGAAGCCGCCGGGTGCGTCAACATCTGGTCATCGGATGCGGACAGCATGACCGTAGAGTCGCTGACAGCACCAGGCAACAAGATCCACGAAATGGGCACGGCGCGCATGGGTCGCGACCCCAAAACCTCAGTCCTGAACGGCTGGTGTCAGTCCCACGACGTTCCCAATCTCTTCATCACCGACGGCAGTTGTATGGCCAGTTCGGCGGTTCAGAACCCGTCCCTGACCTACATGGCCCTCACGGCGCGTGCGGCCGATCATGCGGCGCAACTGATAAAGGCCGGCGCTCTTTAAGCGCGCATTTCTACCCCTACGAACCGTAACCCCTTGAGGTCATGCCCTGCCAGGTGGACCGGGTTAATCCAGCGTAGACCGATAGCGCATCATCGCCACCGTCATGGCGACGACTATAAAGATCAGCATGGGCCAGATATTGGGCCACATGGCGCCCAGGTCCGAGCCCTTCAGCATCACCGAGCGCACTATGCGCAGGAAATGCGTCAGCGGGAAGATCTGGCCGATCACTTGCGCCCACTCCGGCATGCCGCGAAACGGGAACATGAACCCCGACAGCAGCATCGACGGCAGGAAGAAGAAAAAGGTCATCTGCATGGCCTGCATCTGACTGCGGGCTATGGTCGAGAAGGTAAAGCCCACCGCCAGATTGGCGATGATGAACAATCCCACGCCCAGGGCCATCACCCAGGGCGATCCGATAAACGGCACATGGAAGATATAATAGGCGGCCAGCAGCACAATCGCCGTCTGGATCAACCCGACCCCGACATAGGGGGTGATCTTGCCGACCATCACCTCCCAGGGCCGCGCCGGCATGGCCAGAAGGTTTTCCATATTGCCGCGTTCGGTCTCACGCGTCATCGCAATCGAGGTAATCATGATCATGGTCATGGTCAGGATAACGCCCAGAAGGCCCGGTACGATATTGTACTGCGAGATGCCTTCCGGGTTATACATCCGGTGGACCACGATATTGACCGGCGGATCGCTCTGGTTCAGCGGCGCCCACGCGCCTTTCAGTTCCGGGCGCAGGGCCGACTGCACGATCTGGTTGATCATGCCAATGGCATTGGATGCCGCCGACGGGTCCGACGCATCGGCCTCGATCAGCAGATCGGGCTTGTCGCCGCGCAACAGGTCGCGTGTGAAACCGGCCGGCACCGTCACCACAAAGGCGACGTCGCCGCTTTGCAGGGCGCGCGTTCCCGCTTCAGCGCTTGCGACCTGGCCCTTGATATCGAAATAACTGGAATTGCCTAAGCCAGATACAATGGACCGCACCGCCGAGCTGTTGTCTTCCAGGTACAAAAGGGTCGGCAAATGGCGCGGGTCGGAATTGATGGCGAAGCCGAACAGGGTCAATTGGATAACTGGCACCATAATCATCATGCCAAACGTCATGCGGTCGCGCCGCATCTGAATAAATTCCTTGGTCAGGATGGCGAGGATACGGTGGAACCACGACACTTTACACCCCCACCGAATTATCGACGGCTGAAGTCATCAGATGGATAAAGACGTCTTCCAGACTAGGACGCACCTGCTGCCACTGGACATCGCTCTTGTCCTGTCCGGCAATCAGGGCTTTGAGCCTGTCCAGATCGCCGCCGCTGACGTGAAGGGCATTGCCAAAATAGGCGATATGGTCAGCCCCCGGCTGGCCACGCAGGCGCTCCATCAGATCGCGCACGCCCACCCCTTCCGCGACAAAGGTATAAAGCCTGGAGCGATCGATAATATCATCCACCCGCCCCTGCGCCATCAGCTTGCCATAGGCGATATAGACGATCTGATCGCAGCGTTCGGCCTCGTCCATATAATGGGTCGAGACCAGCACGGTCAGGCCTTGCGCCGACAGGCGGTGGATCTGGTCCCAGAAATCGCGCCGCGCCTGCGGATCGACGCCGGCGGTCGGCTCGTCCAGCATCAGCATTTTCGGACTGTGCAGGGTGCAGGCGGCCAACGCCAGCCGCTGTTTCCAGCCGCCCGACAGCGTCCCCGCCAGTTGCTTCTGCCGCGAGGTCAGGCCTAAGGTTTCCAGGGTCTCATCGACAATCTGGCGGCTGTTTTTCAGCTCGTACAGATTGGCGACGAATTCAAGGTTTTCGCGAATGGTCAGGTCTTCCCAATAGGAAAACTTCTGGGTCATGTAGCCGACCTGGTTCTTGATCTCGCGGCTGTTTTTTAAGATGTCGAAGCCAAGACAAGTCCCCTCACCGGCATCGGGCTTTAACAACCCGCACAACATGCGGATGGTTGTGGTCTTGCCCGAACCATTGGGCCCGAGGAAGCCCCACACCTGCCCGCGCGGCATCTGGATGTCGACCTTATCAACCACGGTCAGCTTGCCAAAGCGCTTGGTTAACCCACGCACGTCAATCGCTAGACCTTTTGGCGCGAGATCTTTTGGCGCCAGGTCTTTCGGGGCGAGATCGGGGTCCGCCATCACAGGCTCACATCGACCGGCTGACCGGCATGAAGCGCTTCCGGCTTGTCCGGTGTCGCCTCAATCAGGAACATCAGCTTCTGGCGTTCTTTGACGCTGTAAATCACTGGCGGGGTAAATTCGGCATTGGCCGAGATATAGCGCACCTTGCCCGACAGGGCCGGGCAACCATCACAACGGATGGTCACCACACGCCCCACCTTCAGCTTGGCCAGCGCCGATTGCGGCACAAAGAAGCGTACAAATTCGCGCCCCTTGGGTCGAATGGTCAGAACCGCTGCCCCGGCGGCCACAAACTCGCCCGGCTCGCGCAGGCGCTCATCCACCTGCCCCGTCAGGCGCGCGTGGACCTCACGATCCGCCAGCGTCCATTGCGCTGAGGCGACATCGGCGCCAGACGCCTCGGCGGTCGCCTGCGCGGCCTTGACTTGATCCGTGCGCGCGGCGAGACGCTTTTCGCTGATCTGTTTGTCGATACTGACCACGGCGGCAGAGGCGGATTTGGTGGCGCTACGCAAACTGTCCATTTGAGCGGCCGAGACATAGCCCTTTGGTTCCAGTTGCGCATACCGCGCCTCATTGGATTTCGCCAGATCAAGCGCCGATTGCGCCTGTGCCCGCTGGGCCAGCATCGGCGCTATATCAGCGTCGCGCGCGCCTTTCGACAGGTCGGTCGCATTGGCCTGAGCCGCCTCGGCCCGGCTTTGCGCACCCGACAGGGCGTGTTGCGCCTGACTGGGATCAAGACGAAACAAAAGCTGATCTGCGACCACCGCATCGCCGCGATCGACATTGACGGCGGTTAGCCAACCCGATTGCGGGGCGGCAATACTGACCGATTGCGCCTCGACATAACCGCTATAGCTGGCGTCTTGCCTGGCATTGCAGCCGCCAAGCGCCAGCAGGCACACGCTCATCACCACCAGCTTACGCATCAGAAGGCACTCCTGTTTTTAGGCCTTTCATGAACAGATCAATATGGGCTTCTAGATAGGGTGTCGCCTTGAAAGGCACCGTCTCGGCCGGCGAGAAAACCAGCGACCACAGGACGGATTTCAGCAGAGGGGCAATAAACAGATGCGCCAGAATCTCGCTATCGCTGCGCCGTATGTCTCCGCGCGCCATGGCGCGTTCGAACACCCCGCTCAAGGCGGTCAGTATAACGCCGACCACTTCGCGGCGATAGAACAGCACCAGTTCAGGAAAACGTCCGGCCTCAGCCACTAACAGTTTCGGATAGATCGGTATTTGACCGGAATCAACCAGACCGCCGACCAGACCCGCCACGCGCCGCAAAACCGGCTCCAGCGGTCCGTCATAGGCCTTAAGAAATCCCGATATCGCCTCGACACGCGGCCCGATATCCCGGCGCACCAAAGCCTCGAACAAGGCCATCTTGGTGGGGTAGTAGAGATAAACCGTGCCCTTGCTGACCCGGGCCTCGCGCGCCACGTCCTCCATGCGTGCATCGGCATAACCCCGCGCCGCGAATTGTGATAGCGCAGCGTCGAGAATGTCTGCCTGACGAACATCAGGTGAGGCCCGCCGGTTGCGCATGGGGGAGGCTGTATCGGCCACGTAGAGGCTCCTTCAGTACTGACCAGTCAGTACTGTAAGTCGAAAAGCGCTTGGTTGCAAGCCCGCTCACAACCCGATTGCCAGCGCGAGGCATGCCCGGTGATGATTTTGACGCCGCTTCTCGGATTCGCCGGCGCTTTCAGCCGCAACTGCCTTATGCGTATATGGGGATAGCCTTAAGCAGCCGGGTTCTGACGCTTCATCAGGTGATACGAGATCGCATCGTAGAGCGCGTTATAGGACGCATCGATCACGTTGTGGCTGACCCCGACCGTGGTCCAGGTTGCCCCCATCTCATCGCTGCTCTCGATCATGACGCGGGTCAGCGCGGCCGTGGCTTCCGAAGGCGTCAGGATACGCACCTTGTAGTCCGTCAGGTGCATCGCGGCCAGCGCCGGATAGTGCGGCAGAAGCGCCTTGCGCAGGGCGGCGTCGAGTGCGTTGACCGGACCGTTGCCTTCGGCCACCGTCATCACCACCTCGCCCTTGATCGCGACCTTGACCGTGGCTTCCGACAGGGTGATGTGGTTACCATGGGCGTCGACGCGGCACTCATCGAGCGCACGATAGCTTTGCAGGTCATAATAGCGCGGGATGAAGCCCAGCGTCTGGCGCGCCATCAGCTCGAAACTGGCGCCGGCGTCCTCATAGGCATAGCCTTGGGCCTCGCGCGCCTTGACCGCCGTGACCAGATCACCGATGCGCGGGTCATCCGCCGCCACGTCGATACCCATCTGCTGCAAACGGCTGAGGATATTGGCGCGGCCGGCCTTGTCGGAGACCAGGATGAGGCGCGCATTGCCCACAAGCGCGGGATCGATGTGCTCATAGGACCGGCTGTCCTTGCTCATGGCGCTGACATGCAGGCCACCCTTGTGCGCGAAGGCGCTGCTGCCGACATAGGCCGCATGGCGATCGGGCGCGCGGTTGAGCCGATCGTCGACCAGGCGCGACAGCTTGCCGATCTGCGTCAGCTTTTCAGCGCTGATGCCGGTATCAAAACCCATCTTGAGCATCAGGGTCGGGATCAGGGCGATCAGGTTGGCATTGCCGCAGCGCTCACCGATGCCGTTGATCGTGCCCTGGATCTGGCGCACGCCAGATTCGACCGCCGCCAGCGAATTGGCGACCGCCTGCTCGGTATCGTTATGACAATGGATGCCGAGTTTCGCATCCGGCAGGGCTTCGCGCACCACAGCTACGATCTTGCGCACCTCTGACGGCAGCGAACCGCCATTGGTATCACACAGCACCAGCCATTTCGCGCCGGCCTCATGGGCGGCACGCAAGGCATCGAGCGCGTAGCCGGGATTGGCCTTGTAACCGTCGAAGAAGTGCTCGGCGTCGAAGACCGCCTCACGACCGCTCGTCACCATATGGGCCAGCGAGTCGCCGATCATCTTGAGATTTTCGGCCTTGGACACCTTAAGCGCGGTCTCGACCTGCCAGTCCCATGCCTTGCCGACGAGGCAGACGGTTGGCGTATCGACGGCCAGCAGATCCTGCAAGCCGGGATCATTGGAGGCCGAACGGCCGGCGCGGCGCGTCATGCCAAAGGCAGAGACTTTTGCGAATTTCGACAGCGGACGATCGGCAAAAAAAGCGTCGTCGGTCGGGTTGGCGCCGGGCCAGCCGCCTTCGATATAGTCGATGCCAAAGGCGTCGAGCGCAGCCGCGATCGCCTGCTTGTCCGCTACCGTAAAGTCGATACCCTGCGCCTGCGCGCCATCGCGCAAGGTGGAGTCATAAAGATATATCCGTTCAGCCATGGCGCCATTTAGCCTGAACTGCCCCGCACAGCAAGCGGCGGTCGTTTTCTTTTGGTCGACGCGATGGACGTTGAGGATACGGACCTGTGGGTCGAGCGTCTGGCCCTTCATGACGCCGACGCCTTCGGTAGGGGATACCGGCATGTGCAGGATCGATCGCACAATGTCCATGCCCTCGACCACATGGCCGAAGGCGGTGAAGCCCTCCGTATCGCCTGAGGTGGCGCGGCGGGCGTCGAGAAAACGCATGTCACCAATGATGATGAAGAAGTTCGCAATCGCGATGCCCGGTGCGAAGCGCGCCAGTGAAATCACACCGTCCATACAGCGTCAGATTTTCAGTGTAGTTTCGTAAGAACAAGGCATGCTGTGTCCGGTCTGTGATGCCTTTGAGGTCATCGACAAGGCGGTGTCAATGTAATCGGCTACTTCCTGGCGATCCGGGAAGCTCTCAAGCTTTTTGGCGAGAGCGGCGGCAGCATCATCAACATCAGCTCGATCCTCAGCACTGCCCCCTATCTCGCGTCCAGCGTCTATGCCGCGACCAGGGGGGCCGTCGATACGATGACCTTCGCGCTGGCCCGTGAACTCGGACCGCGCGGCATCCAGGTGAACTCGATCCTGCCCGGTCACACGAATACACCTGCGACCGATGGCAATTTCGCGGGCGAATTCGGCGAGAAGCTGATTGCCGGAACACCACTTGGCCGCTTCGGCGAGCGGGAAGATATCGCACCTGCTGCAGTGTTCCTGGCATCCGACGACGCGCATTGGGTTACCGGTGAATCCATCCGCGTCGCCGGCGGCGTTCGCGGTGTCGGCTACTAACTGACACCTCAATATCAATGTACTAATCAGCGTCCGGTCATCTGACCGGATGCTGATCTTTTCCCGCTGCAGAACAAGCTCATCAGCTGGATGATCCCACAGCGTGTCTTCGATCATCGTCTCGAACCGAGCATCTTATGAAGCGGCAAAAATCGCGGCGCCGCCACAATAGCGCCATACCTAGAAGCAGTCACATCGAATAAATAAAGCCAAAGCGAACATTCTTACTATGCAGAGGATGAACTCCAGGTCGTCATTAGCACCCGAGTTACGGCGTGCCACGACCGAGCGATTGGCTTAGGCCAATGCCCCATTGCGCTTCCATGCTTGCGGCGACATTCGCAAAGCTCGGATCATGCCGAGCATATATCTTCAACTCGACCAGTACTTCTGAAACAGCAGTAGCAACCCGATCGACGATTACCGCCACGTCCTTTAAAGACAGTCCACAGCGCAGGGTGCCAAGCCTTGTCAATTGTCGGATATCCGGCCATTTCGTTGTCCCGTCCAGGGTGAGCGCCATTACATCTTTTGACAGGTATGCCGTGGTTGTCACGATGTCATAGACATCGGCAAGGCGGGGTGCTCCAGCGACGTTATCATATAACAACGCAAAGTTTTTCAGGTGCGCATCGCCATTGCGAACGGCCACATTCAGAACGAACAGGGTGAAGAGCTTTCCCAGTTCAACGTGTTGGAGTTCGCCCGGTATAAAGTCCTTGAGGCGTTTAAAAACGGCGGTCTCGTAGCCACCTTCATATTTCCGATCTGCCCCCTTCGCGTTCAGGACACAAAAGTCCTCAATACCCATATAGCTACCGTCGCTTCGCAAGTCGAAGCGATCTATGACCAAAGCCGAAGCATCTTCGGATAGCCGGCGACGCGGTACGGTAAGTCCTGCCTTCTCAGCTGCCAGAAGGCAAAAATACTCATTTGCAGCCAAATGAGGATACTCAGCCGGGTCCCAAAATTTCACGATATGGGTAGCCCCCTGAATGCTGGACGAACGACGCCCTTTAAGAACGTCGGCCTCATTCTCGTCGCGTATCATGACCTTTGGCTGGACACCGGCAATCCCCGAATAGGCGGCAAAACGATCCATCATGTAGTCGAATAACTGCCTATCTCGGCGATGATTTAAGACCTCATCGACCGACTGAAACGGGACCTGATCATCCAGGTCAGCATCGGGTGCCGTATAGCGCAGCCGGCCGATTTGGGAGCGACCGACGACAGACAAAAGATCCAGAGCATCGAATGTGCCGGTGGCTTTCGCAAAGGCCAGACGCAATTTCTCTTTGAGGTAGCCTTCCGGTAAATTCATCTCGAAGATAGGATGTATGCCGAACGCCTGATCCCAACTCGCCAGGCGGACAGGCATAGTCATCGACACGGCTCGCTCGGTGGCAGTATCAGGGGCATAGGCGAAAGCAGCTCCGCTACCTCCATGCCGGTCAAGCAACCCGGCACTGATATTGTCGCTCCACACCCTTATCATTGTCCGGTCTCCCGCTGAAGATCCTCTAACGTCGGCCGCCCGGTGTTGGCCTCTGTGATGTGCAGGTCAAGCTTCAGAACATTGAGAATAGCCATGACTTTATTGAAACCGAGTTCGCGTTGAGCGCCGGTCTCAAGAGCGGTAACCGTCGCACGACTAACGCGGGCACGAAGCGCTAACTGTGCTTGTGTCAACCCGGCGCCCTTCCGTCGTTTTGCGATAGACTGTCCAAGGGTTTCGAGGTCCATTACGAATGTCCAGTATGTTAGGCATTAAGCTTTAATGCAATAACATTGCCTAACATACAAGGCATTACTAAAATGTCAAACACACTAAATATAAATGAATATATTCAACTTATTAGCTAACATACTAGGCACAAAAATTTGACACCCATACCATCACGCCAATATTTAATGGTATCATATTAGCTCACAAGTAAGAATTTAGTGGCCGAATGCACGTTCAAATACGCTGTGATATCAGCGACTTACATTTTCTCATTGCACCCAAATTGCACCCGCGTCCGTGTAAATATCTGATTTTATTAAGGATGCTGTCCAGTCCATCATGGCGCGGTAAAAGACGGTCCCGTCCAGTTTGTGCTGATCAACATAGGCGAGGAAGTTGGCCGTCGTCAGGGGGGCGCGTTCGGCTTCGAGCGCAAGCACGATGGGACCGGCGGTGGTCTCGATACTGACGCTCACGGTCGCGGGCGCGACCACCGACGTCGTGACCGCGCTTTCGTGCGTCTGGGCCAGACCTACAGATGGCAAAAGACAGATAACGGCCAGCAAAAGCGCGTTGTACATGAGATCTCCTGATCATCCGGTCCGACTGTAGGCGAACGACGCGCCAGATCAAGGTCTGCAAAAGACAAAGCCCCGCGCGCCTGGGGGAAAACGCGCAGGGCTTTGCAGGCGAAACAGGACTCAGACGTCTGTTTCAGCCAAAGACAGCAGGGTGGCATTGCCGCCTGCCGATGTGGTGTCGGTCGAGATCGTGCGCTCGGAGACAAAGCGCATCAGGAAGTGCGGACCACCAGCCTTCGGGCCGGTGCCGGAGAGGCCCTCGCCGCCAAAGGGCTGCGAGCCGACCACGGCGCCGATCATCGAGCGGTTGACGTAGAGATTGCCGACGCGCGCCATCAGCCCCACCCTGTCGGCGGTGGCCTTGATGCGCGAATGCAGCCCCATGGTCAGGCCGTAGCCCAGCGCGTTGATGCGCGCGACAAGGCTATCCAGTTCGCCGGCCTTCCAGGTGACGACGTGCAGCAGAGGGCCAAACCACTCCTGTTTCAAGTCTTCGAGGCTATTGAGGCGGATCAGGGTCGGGGCGACGAAGGTTCCTGTATTATGCGGCAGCTCAAGCGCGTGCACCCAGTTGCCCCTGGCCGACTGACGGTAGGCTTCCAGCCTGTCGCGCGCGCCGGCGTCGATCACCGGGCCGACATCAGTGCGGATATCGGCCGGATCACCGATGACCAGCGTATCCATGGCGCCCTTGAGCATGGTGATGATGCCCTCAGCGACCTCTTCCTGCACGACCAGCAGACGCAGCGCCGAACAGCGCTGACCGGCGCTACGGAAGGCCGAGGTGACGACATCGGCGACCACCTGCTCCGGCAGGGCCGAGGAATCGACGATCATGGCGTTAAGGCCGCCGGTTTCCGCGATCAGGGGCACGATGGGGCGGTTGTCATCCTTCAGCAGGTTGCGGGCGATGGTGCGCGCTGTCGGCATGGAGCCGGTGAAGGCGACGCCGTTCACCTGCGTATGGCCGATGATGGCGTCACCGACCTCGACACCGCCGGGCAGGACATGCAGGACGTCGTGCGGGATACCAGCCTGCCAGGCCAGCTCGACGGCGCGCCACGCGATCAGAGGCGTCTGCGGCGCCGGCTTGGCGATGACGGCATTGCCGGTGACGAGCGCGGCGCAGACCTGACCGAGGAAGATGGCCAGCGGGAAGTTCCATGGCGAGATGCAGGCGAAGACGCCGCGGCCGACAAGATGCAGTTCGTTACGCTCACCCGTAGGCCCCGGCAGGATTTCCGGCTTGATCTGGGTGCGTGCCTGAACAGCGTAATAACGACAAAAATCGACGGCTTCGCGCACTTCGGCCAAGGCATCGCCCACCGTTTTGCCGGCTTCGCGCACGGCCAGTCGCATCAGCTCCGGACGGTTGGCTTCGAGGAGATCGGCCAGACGCTCCAGACAGGCGGCACGTTCCTCGACCGGACGCGCGTTCCAGGCGGGCGCGGCAGCGGCGGCCGAGGCGATGGCGCGGTGCACATCGGCAGCGGTCGCCTCAATGACGGTGCCGACGACCGAGCCATCAGCGGGGTTCAGCACGTTGCGCGCTGTACCCGTGACCGGCTGGCCAGCCACCATGGCCGCGGCCTTAAGCGGCGTCGTGGGCACGTTGATCGCCGTCATCACCTGCGCCAGGGTTTCGGTGTCGTTCAGATCGAGACCCGCGGAATTGATGCGTCCGGGAAAGAGATCGCGCGGCAGGGCTATGGCTGGGTGCGGACGGCCTTCGACGGCCTTGATATGGGTGGCAGGGTCGGCCAAGAGCATGTCCTCCGTAACGGTGGCGTCAGCGAGTTGATGAACAAATGAGCTGTTGGCGCCGTTTTCCAGCAGGCGGCGCACGAGATAGGCGAGCAGTTCGCGGTGGCCGCCAACCGGCGCATAGGTGCGGCAGCTATAGCCTTCCTGGCGGACAAGGCGCTCATGCAGGCCTTCGCCCATGCCGTGCAGGCGCTGGAACTCGAAATCGCGGCGATCACCCGCCCAGTCGATCAAGGTGGCGACGGTCAGGGCGTTATGACCGGCAAAGGCCGGGAAGATGTGCGAGGCATCGAACATATCGTGCGCGCAGGCGAGATACGAGACATCGGTCGCCGCCTTGCGGGTGAAGAGCGGATAGTCGCTCAAGCCCTCGACCTGCGCCTTCTTGATCTCGGAATCCCAATAGGCACCCTTGACCAGACGGACCATCAGCTTGTTGCCGGTGGAAGCGCCTAAGGCTTGCGCCCAGGCAATGACCGGACGACAGCGCTTGCCATAGGCCTGCACCGCCATGCCGAACCCTTCCCAGCCCTTGAGCTTGGGATCACGCGCCACGCCTTCGATGATATTGAGCGACATCATCAGGCGTTCGGTCTCCTCGGCATCGACCGTCAGGCCAATGCCGTGACCGGCGGCCTGACGGGCGAGCTCACGGATCATGTCGGTCAGTTCGGGCACACAAGCTGCGGCATTCGCCACTTCATAGCGCGGATGCAGAGCCGACAGCTTGACCGAAATATTGTGCGCCTTGCCCTTCGGCGACGTGCCGACGGCCTCGATGGCGTTGCGGTAGGAGTCGAAATATTTATCCGCATCTTCACGGGTTCGGGCGGATTCGCCCAGCATGTCGAAGCTGGCGGTGAAGCCGGCATTTTCCGGCTTGGCGGCGCGATCAAGCGCCTCGTGGATATTACGGCCCATGACGAAGACCGACCCCATCATCTTCATCGCGGCCGCCACGCCAGCGCGGATGAAAGGCTCACCGGCGCGCGCCAGCAGGCCCTTCAGCGCGCCGCCGTCTTCGGCCACCAGGGCACGGGTCAGGACCAATCCGAAGGTGGCGGAGTTGACGAGGCCCGAGGATGACTTGCCGGAATGCGCCTTCCAGTCAGCATCGCCCAGCTTGTCGCGGATCAGGAGGTCGGCGGTGGCGGCATCGGGTACACGCAGGTAAGCTTCGGCGAGCGAAAGAAGCGCTACGCCTTCCTGCGTATTCAGGCGGTATTCCTGCAGGAAGCGGTTGATCCAGCCCGTGTCTTGCGCGGCGCGCAGATCGTTGAGGATGAGCCCGGCCTGAGCGAGCACGCGACCGCGCGTCGCGGCATCCAGTGTGGCGGCGGGCAACAGCCCTGCCAGCACCTCGGGCTCGGGCGCCCGAAGCAGGGCTTCCATCTTCGAACGGCTGATATCGAGCGCGCTTGTCATGGTCACTGGCCACTCCCTGAAATCTATATCTCTTGTATAAATCCGAATTGACCGAATGTGCTTGGTATTTTAACCTCCAGAACCGAAGATAATTTTTCCTATTGGCACTTTACCGAAGATATTGACATGCTCGACGAGATGGACCGCCGCATCCTGCGCACCCTTCAGGACGATGGCCGTATCACCAATCAGGCCCTGGCGGAGGCCTGCCATATCTCTGCGGCCGCGTGTTTTGACAGGGTGAAGCGGCTGCGCAGCAAGGGCTATATTCTGGGCACCATGGCGATTCTAGATCCGGTCAAGCTCGATTGCGCCCTGATGATCTTCGTCGAAGTGCTGCTGGATCGCACCACGGGCGGGCTGTTTGAGGAGTTTGCCCGGTCGGTGATGCGACACCCGGAGATCATGGAGTGCCATATGGTGGCCGGCGGCTTCGACTACCTGATCAAGGTGCGCGTGAAGGATATGGCCGCCTACCGCGCCTTTATGGGTGATACCCTGGTCAGCCTGCCTGGCGTGCGCGAAACCCGTACCTACGCGGTGATGGAAGAGGTCAAGAACACCATCGCCCTGCCCGTGTGAGCAGAGGGCGCTATCGCTCTGAGTAAGACTACAAAAGCTTGCGCCCTCTCCTGCCTAATTCGCCGGTGCGGGCATCGGCCCAAAGCGACTGAATTGCCGGCTAAGACCGATCATGAAGGTTGGGGACTGCTGGTTATTCACGGAGCGGGTTTGCAAAAGTGGTGTATCAATGACCATCACTCTCCCGGTCTGGCGGAAGAGATCTTCGACCGAAAAATCCAGGTCGATCTTCTCGGTCAGCTTGTGGCTATACTGGATGTTGGCCTGGCCGGAGCCGGTCGTATAGCCCTCACCGGTGAACGATCGGCCGATCATCCTGTAGGTGGCGAAAATACGGTCACCTTTCGGGAAGGTATAGGTGACAGACAGACTGCCATCCGCGGACGTCACCGACTGGACACCGGTGATCTGAGGATTGCGCAGTTGGCTGTGGGTCAGGGTGGCATCGGCGTTAAACATCAGCTTGTTGGCGATCTGCTGGCTGTATTCGGTCGAGATGCCATAGGCGGACTGGTGACGCCAGTTCACGCGCATGGTTTGGGTGACGATATTGCCAAGGCCTTGCGGGTCGGGCACGATCTGCGAGACCGTGGCAATGGTGCGACTGTCGCCGCGCCAGAAAGCGCGCACGGCATAGGTCCTCCCCTTTCCGTTAAATTCATAGCGGCCCTCGATGGCATCCCTCTCTTGCGGTTTCAACCCCGGATTGCCGGCATCTACTGACGTATCGGAATAATAGACGATGTGAGGATTGAGGTCTGCTGCCTCCGGCCGTTGCTGGCGGTGGGTATAGTTGAAGCGCAGTTTTTGTGCGGGTGATATGACATAGGTGGCAAACAGGCTCGGATTCAGGCGGCCATAATTGATATTGCCTTTGGTACGATAGGTCAGGTCGTTGGTCGTGAGATGAAGCACCTCGCCGCGCAGTCCGACCAGAACCGTCCAGCGGGGGGTAAATTCGCGCTGGAATGTTGCGTAAAGCGCCGACACCACCTGATGGGAGCGGAAGTCATTGGTCAGAAGGGGATTGACCGTCAAACTGTCGTCGGTGTCTCCGGGCCCCAGGATACGGCTGTTGAGTGTGTTATCCTCGACATCGACCTCGCCGCCCAGGGTCAACTGGTCATCGCCAAATGGGGTATTATATTCGGCGTGCAGGTTTGACTTTGTCTTGTCGTTACGCCGATCCTGGGTCTGTATCCGGGTGCCCGTATTGCCCGGGAGGGTCGAGATGAGATAGGTATTGGCGCTGCGGTAATCGTTTTGACTTGTGTTACGCGCCAGGCTGCCGTCGACCTTCAACGTCTCGTCAGGCTTTTGACCATAGTGGGTGTAGTTGGCGGACAAGCCTACACTTTCATTGATGAAGGTGCCGCTGCCAGCCTGTTCGAACAGGTTGATAACCGTACCATCAGCCGCTTTACTGACGTCATCCGACCGGTTGAACGAATCTGACGGCATGCGATTGTAATTCAGCGCCGCCGCCATGACATCATTTGCCCCCAGATCATATTGCAGATTGGCGATCAGGAATGGTCCACGATAACGTGAACGTCCCTCACCCTTTGAACTGGACGCCTGCAGGGTCGCGCCCGTGCTGTCCAGCACCGAAGTTTGCGCCTCGGAACGAAGTCCATCTCATTGTCGATATAAGTGCCCATCAAGGTCATGCTCAGCTTGTCCTTGGTAATCCCCAGGAACGCTGCCTCCAAAGACCCCGCCGGTGAGCTATATCTGGCGCTCACACTGCCGAACATGCCAGGCGGCATGTTGCGCTGAGTATTGATATTGATGATCGGCGCGCCATCACCCGAAGACTGTTGCGCCCCAGGATTGGAAATCACCTCGATCGTCGAAATATAGGCTGAGGGCATCGACCTCAGCGCTAGGCCGCGATTGTCTCCGGACAACATCAACGAGGGCCGTCCGTTCAGATACACGACCACATTGCGCCCGTGGTAGGTGACATTGCCCGACGGATCGACATTGACACCCGGGATTTTGTTTAAGGCGTCGGCCGCGGTGCCGGTCTTCGCGTCCAGGTCCTTGCTGACGTCATAGACATCACGGTCGTTGGGGACCTTTTTCTTGCCGGTGACCGTGACGGTCGTGGTGTCCGGCTTCACGACAGATGATGTGTCGCCGCCGGACGTGTCAGCCTGTGACGGTTCGGCCTTAGCCGATTCAGCCTGTGATTGGCCGTCCGTTGTCTGTGACAAAGCCGGTGTCTGCAAGCCGAGCCCCGATGCCAGGCACGTGGCTGCCAGTAATATATGGATGGATCGTTTCATACCTTCCCCCTCTTCAAGTATGGACTTTGACAAACCCGTCACCCCGGGCCGCAAGGCGAACGGCCAGATTCAATCAAAGCGTGTTTCAAATTTCTTTTACACGCTTTTCAAAAAACGGAACGCACTTTTGCAAAACGCTTTACATAATAGCGCCTTGGATCAGCCGGCAGCAGAGCGCCTCAAACTCCGTAACGTCTTTTGTATTCTTTAGGGCTGCGGCGGTTTTTCCCGGCGCAGGATATCCCCGGGCTGGCAGTCAAGGTAGTCGCATATGCGCTCAAGCGTCTCAAACCGGACACCCTTGACCTTGCCTTGCTTGAGAAGGGATAGATTTGCTTCGGTAATACCCAGATAGGCGGCAAGATCTTTCGATTTCACATTACGCTCGGCCATCATGACATTAAGGACAACGCGGATTGGCATCAAATGATCTCGGCATGGTCGTCGACAATCTTCGACGCCTTGGCCATCACAGTGGCGATGACGGTGAGCGTAAAGGCATAAAGCCAGATCAGAAAACCAGAGAATGTCTTGATACCGACAACAGCCGCATTGGCTTCAAAATAGTAGGGCATAGAGAAAGCAAAGGCGTGGCTTGGTTGCCAGGCCCTGACAATCAGGACATTAAGCCAGGTAACGGCAGTAGAAAATGCGGTTGCGAGCGCCGGCATGCAAGGCGTTAAGAGTACGTACAGAAGGCCGGTGATCGCGAAATTACGCATATGGCGGGTGGTAGCGGCATTGAAATACCTACCTTGCGCGAGGCTGCTCAGGCAGCGGGAAGCCTCTATAAGACCCCACGCCAAAAGGAAGACGGGGAGGCTCCAAAAGACGGGCCGGATCGCAGCGTTGAACCAAGTCCCAAACGTTTTCTTCGCTTTGTTCGCCGTGGCGATCTCGTCGGCGCCCGATGTTTGCGGCAGCCATGCGCATTTCGAAAAGTCTGCGCCCGTCTTTTTTGAGAGTTCCGGACACGTCATATCCAAGCGCTTCTCGACCGGCGGTGAGGTCGTAAAATGGCCGCCACTTGTTTCAACACCAAAGGACCAGTTGACGGGCCCCGTCGCCATGGAAATCGTGCCCAGGGTAACCATCAAGATTGCATAGAGCGCTACGATCACGGCTGCTGTCGCCGAAGCTATGCTCATAAGTCGCGTCAGCGCTGAAACTCCGCCTTCTCGCACATCTTGAAGCGACTTATGCATCATGGCGCCAGCATTGATCATCACGACCCCCTAATTACTCTCTATAAATTATCGTAAAACAATAATTTATATCTGTCAATCTGACTTTCCACGCCTAACCGACATGAAAAACGGCGGTCTTCGCAGGGAAGACCGCCGTTGGGTAGATTGAGCCATGACACGGTGGACTATTCCACGGGCATCATACCGGGCATCATATTGGTGTTCAGGTGGTACATGACCCACAGCGATCCAACGATCAGGATGCCAACGATTAGCACCGTAAAGACGAAGGCTGCATTGTTCCACATCTGGCTCGATGAGGTGTTCATGTGCAGGAAGAAGTAGAGGTGCACCATAATCTGCACCACGCCGATCGCGACGACGACCGGTATAAGGCTTGAGGCCGGCAGCATGTGCGCCATGGTCAGACCAAACGGGATCGCCGTCAGGATGACCGACAGGATAAAGCCGATCAGATAGGACTTGACCGTGCCGTGACCGGCCGTGTCGTGGTGGGCGTCGTTGTGCGCCACCTCGGCATGGCTCTGATCGATATCGACCGGCTTAGTGTGGGGCGCCTTCGGCGTCTTCGGCTTGGCAGTATTGGGCGTGCTCATTATGCGGCTCCCATCAGATAGACGATCGTGAAGACACCAATCCAGATGATGTCGAGGAAGTGCCAGAACAGGCTCAGCGTCATCAGGCGGATACGGTTGGCGGGGGTCAGGCCGCGCTTGAACAGGTGGACGAACATGGCGCCCATCCAGATCAGGCCGGACGTGACGTGCAGACCATGGGTGCCGACCAGGGTAAAGAAGGCCGACAGGAAGGCGGAGCGGTCCGGACCTGCGCCTTCATGGATCAGGTGCGCGAACTCATAGATTTCCATGCCCATAAAGCCAAGACCACACAGGGCGGTCATGGCCAGCCAGCCGATGACGCCCTTCAGCTTATTGGCTTCCATGCTGATCATGGCCATGCCGTAGGTAAGCGACGAGATCAAAAGCAGCGCCGTTTCGATCGCCACATAGCTGAGGTCGAACAGTTCGCGGCCATTGGGGCCGCCGGCGGTTGCGTCTTTCAGAACCGCATAGCCCGCAAAAATCGACGCGAACAGGATGCAGTCGCTCATCAGATAGATCCAGAAGCCTAAGGTGACTTTGGGACCTTCATCATGATGATCACCGGCGTGGTGGGCATCGTTCGGATTGTGGTCGTAGGCGGAATCGATCTGATTTTCGTAATGATCGACGGGGTTGGCTGGTTTGCTCATCTTATTTTCCCGCCTTTACAGGTTGGCCCGCCAGCTTGAGATTGGCGAAGTGCGCGTCCTCGATGGCCTTGACCTTTTCGGCCGGCACATAATAGTCGCGGTTTTCATTGAAGGTGTGGGCAATGCCAAGGCCAATCATGACCAGCAAGGCGCCGCCCGCCATCCACCAGATGTGCCAGACGAGACCAAAACCCAGGCCGACGCTGACAATACCGATCAGGAAGCCGCTATAGGTATTGTGCGGCATGTGGATCGGCTCATAGCTTTTCGGCTGCACATAGGCGGTTCCGGTTTGCTTGGCGTCCCAGAAGGCATCGTGATTGCCAACCTTCGGTACGACGGCGAAGTTATAGAACGGCGGCGGCGACGACGTCGCCCATTCCAGTGTGCGGCCACCCCAGGGATCGCCCGTCAGGTCGCGCAGTTCGTCCTGCTTCCAGATGGAATAGACGATCTGGACGACTTGGGCGATGATGCCGACGAAGATCAGAAGGGCGCCACACAGGGCCACGATCAGATAGATATGCCAGACCGGATTGTTCATGAAGTCGAGGCGGCGGGTCATACCCATCAGGCCGAGCGCATAGAGTGGCAGGAAGGCGATATAGAAACCGACCAGCCAGCACCAGAACGACACCTTACCAATACCGACATGCAGCTTGAAGCCGAAGGTCTTGGGGAACCAGTAGTTCAGGCCGGCGATGCAGCCGAAGACCACGCCGCCGATGATGACGTTATGGAAGTGGGCGATCAGGAAGACCGAGTTGTGCAGCACATAGTCGGCGCCAGGGACGGCCAGCAGAACGCCGGTCATGCCGCCGATGACGAAGGTGATGATGAAGCCGAGCGTCCACAGCATCGGCAGTTCGAGGCGAATGCGGCCACGGTACATCGTAAACAGCCAGTTGAAGATCTTCACGCCCGTCGGGATCGAGATGATCATCGTGGTGATGCCGAAGAACGCGTTGACGTTGGCCCCTGCCCCCATCGTGAAGAAGTGGTGCAGCCAGACGATAAACGACAGGACGCCGATGGCCATGGTGGCGTAGACCATGCCGTCATAACCAAACAGACGCTTGCGCGAGAAGGTGGCGACGACTTCAGAAAACACGCCAAAGGCCGGCAGGATGAGGATATAGACTTCGGGGTGGCCCCAGGCCCAGATCAGGTTGACGTACATCATGGCGTTGCCGCCGCCGTCATTGGTAAAGAAGTGCATGCCAAGATAACGGTCGGCGCCCAGCATGGCCAGGGTGACGGTCAGGATCGGGAAGGCCGCGACGATCAGCATATTGGCGACGAGCGTGGTCCAGGTGAAGACTGGCATACGCATCAGGGTCATGCCCGGCGCGCGCATCTTAAAGATGGTGGTGATCAGATTGACCCCGGAGAGCAGCGTGCCAAGGCCGGATATCTGCAACGCCCATATATAGTAGTCGGTGCCAACGCCCGGCGAGAACTCTATCTCAGACAAGGGCGGATAGGCCAGCCAGCCGGCGTGCGAGAACTCGCCGACGACCAGCGAGACGTTGATCAGGATGGCGCCGGCTGCGGTCAGCCAGAAGCTCATGCTGTTGAGATAAGGGAAGGCAACGTCGCGCGCACCGATTTGCAGCGGCATGACGACGTTCATGAGACCGATGACGAACGGCATGGCCATAAAGAAGATCATGATGACGCCGTGGGCCGAGAAGATCTGGTCGAAGTGATCCGGCGGCAGGTA
The DNA here is from genome assembly GCF_964186625.1 of Asticcacaulis sp. MM231. Lineage (NCBI taxonomy): Bacteria > Pseudomonadati > Pseudomonadota > Alphaproteobacteria > Caulobacterales > Caulobacteraceae > Asticcacaulis > Asticcacaulis sp. MM231. Next base: position 143,082 of record NZ_OZ075109.1, on the reverse strand, counting down.
GCCCGCGCCGCCATTCGACGCCAGGGCCTGCTGGGTGCGCATGAGGAGCGCGTCGGCAAAACCGCGCAGCAGCATGATCAGCGCCAGGATGATGTACATCGCGCCGATCTTCTTGTGGTCCACGCTCGTGAGCCATTCGGTCCAGAGGTATTTCCACTGTTTGAAATAGGTGACGAGCGCCACCACCAGGACGGCGGCGCCCACCATGCCGCCGCCGGCGATCATGATGATGGGTTCATGCCACGGAATCGAATCAAGGCGCAGCTTGCCGAAGAGGAAAGCTACGAGCGGCGAAACGTCCGCCGTGGAGGCCGCGTGCGCGGCAGGTTCTGCGTGCGTTAACATGTGATACTAGCTCTTGATCGCTGTGGGCGATGCGGTGACGGCAACGGCCTGTGTCTTGACAGATTGAGTCGTAACGGATTGCGTCTTGGATACAGGCGTTTGCGGCGCAAAGGTCTTGTTGATTTTTTTAGGCTCTTCGCCGGGTTTGCAGATTTCGGCGTCCGGCGCGATGTTCTTCATCATCGCCATGTTCATGGCGTCTTCACGGCACATCTTGCCGTCGGTGCAGTTGTTGAGCACCTTGTGGAAGAGCATCGGCTCAACCGTGGCATAATAGGTCGGCTTGAATTCCATGCCTGGCTTGGCGAGTTGCGCGTAGGCCGCCGCATCGAGCGGCGCCGGCGCGGCCTGCGCTTTCGCCACCCAAGCCTTGAAATCAGCATCATTGAGGGCGACGGCGCTGAACTTCATGCCGGCGAAACCATGGCCGCTGTAGTTGGCTGAAATACCTTCGTATACCCCCGTGTGATCAGCGCGCAGGTTAAGCTGAGTTTCCATCCCGGTCATGGTGTAGATCTGGGAACCAAGCTGCGGGATGAAGAAGGAGTTCATGACCGTGGCAGAGGTCAGCTTGAAATGCACGGGCGTGCCGACCGGCACGGCCAGCTCGTTGACGGTCGCTATATTATATTCCGGGTAGATAAACAGCCACTTCCAGTCCAGCGACACCACTTCGACTTCAATGGGCTTGACATTGGGTTGGCTGACATGCGCCAGCGGTGCACGAGGGTCGAGTTCGTGGGTCGAAATCCACGTCACAGAACCAAGGGCAATAATGATGAGCGTCGGCACGGCCCAGACAACGGCTTCAATACGATTGGAATGCTCAAAATCCGGTGCGTAGGTCGCCTTCTTGTTGGAGGCGCGATAACGCCAGGCAAACCAGAAGGTCATGAATATCACCGGCAAGACCGGAATGAGCATGAGCAGCACGGCCAGAATGATGAGGTCTTTTTCCTGCATCCCGATGGGCCCCTTAGGGTCCATCACAACCATGTTACAACCGGATAGCATGAGGGCTGCTGCGGCCAGACCACCGAGCAGGACGACACGCTTTATATTGCGCTGCAGCGAAGACGGCGATGGCACGCCTCCGTGTTGAGAGACGTGAGATGTCATAGGCACCGAGTGAGAGTCCAATTTACACAACAGGAAAAAATCCTAAACCACACAAAGGAGTTAAAGCGTACTCGCGCAATTTTTTTCAGAAGTTTCACAGGCCTAAACAGGATTTTCACGGAACTGGCAAGTGTCATATTGTCGCACGAGCACACAATAATTTTTGCACATGCGTTAAAAAACATCGGTATCCAAGAGCGAGGGCGGGCCCGTAAAATCGCAACCTCATGGATCTTTACGTTTTTGTGATCAGTTTTTTGTAAGGTTAAGGGCGAAAAAACCGTTGCAATATCTGCTTTTAGCGATAGCATGAGCTAAATTGACGCAGGCGTTAAAATTATTTGACCCGGAGTATAAAAGCATGGAAACGACCAAGACCTACCCGCAAGTCTATCAGTTCGGGCCGGTTTTCAAAACCTTCCTGGTAATGGCCGCATTTGCCCTGATCGCCATCGGCGTTACCGGTGCGATACAGTCCTACGCCCGTATGGATGGTGTCGCCGCCCAGTTCGCCGGCATCCTACTCAGCATGATTCCCATTGCGGCCGCCCTCTTTGGCGCTCCGATGCTATGGCGCTGCAAGCTGACCCTGCATGAAGATCGCCTGGTGTATAACGGCCTGATCGTCGATGCCGTCATCCGCAAGTCGGACGTGCTTGAGGCCCTGACCCCTGCACCGCAATACGGCATGTTTCAGATCTTCCTGACCCTGGCCGGCCATCCGTTCAAGCGCCTGCACTTGGCGGTGCTTGGCCATATGGATGATGCGCTGGAGCGCTGGGTCAACGCCTTGCCCCACGGTCAGACCTCACGGGTTTGACAAGATCTTTCCAGTTTGAGACGTCCAGGGTTTAGAGCGAGCCCTGTGATCGCAAAGCAGAACGGCCGTCGGAGCGATCCGCCGGCCGTTTTTGTTATGCCTCGGCGTCCGGCTTGCGAAACCATCGGAGCCAGACCATGCCCCCTGCCAGCATAGCCGCCAGCGAAAACCAGGTCAGGGCATAGACCAGATGGCTATTGGGGAATTTGATTACGGTCATGCCGCCCTTTGGCCAGCCACCCGGATTGGGCGTGGCGTCGGCATCGATAAAGTAGGGCGCCACCGTTCCAAGCCTGCGTCCGTTTGCCAACTCAAGCACATCACGGCGATACCAGCGATCGCTCGCCGGATCATTGGCCTGCGACAACAGCCATCCCTTATTCTCCGACATGCGAAGCAGGCCGGTCACTGTCACCTGCCCCCTCACCTGGCCTTCCAGTCGTGTCGCCGGCGCTTGATGATCGGTCGGCACAAAGCCACGATTGATATAGACGATCGTGCCGTCATCGGCCTTGAGCGGCGTCATCACCCAGTAGCCCGCGCCCAGCTCGCTGAGGGCATAAACTTGCGCTTCCTTGTCGTTGAGAAACTGACCCGCCAAGGTGACGTGGCGGTACTCATCGTTTTTTTTTGTCAGCTGCGGCCACTCGGTTGGCGCAATCGATACCACCGGCGCATGGACGCGCGCATCGACCTCGGCGATCAGGTTGGTTTTCCACACCAGGCGCTGCACCTGCCAAACGCCAAGCGTCAGGAAGACGGCGATAGCGAGCAGAAACAGGGCATTAAAGAGAAGGCGGCGCATGACGAGCCCCTTTCACAGGAACAAAAGCTGTTCCCTAGCGAAAATGGCAGCCTCTTACAAGGCGATGGGGCGCGTTACCCTGCTGCATAGAAGGTTTTGAGCTTCTCCAGCGCCGCTTGCGCTGCCACCGGATCGGGCGTCTCGTTGTCGTCGTTCCATCCGAAGGTCTCGTTCGGCCCGACCTCCTGCACCACAATGCCGTCCCGACGCGCAAGCACGAGCATAGAATTGTAATAGGCGCCGTAATGCACACCCTCTTGCGGCACCAGCCAGACGATCTGGCCGCGCACCGGCACGACCGTCTCGTCCTTCCACAGTGCTCTGGCCCCATAGCCGGTGCAGTTGATAATGACCTTTTCCCTCAGCTTTGACAGATCAGACGGCGCATGGAATTCGGCTTGCACGAAGCGGCCGCCGGCCAGCAGGAAATCACTCTCAAGTTGATGGCTGTAATCGGCCACATTAAAGGTCATGTGCGCGCCGCGCCGGACATTGCTGACCGAGAACGGATGCTCGCCCGGCGGCACCATGCTGTAATGCGGCGAAACATCACGCAGGCGATCTTCGAGATAGAGAAAGCCCGGGTCGACGTCTTCGGCAGCGGAGGGCCTATCCACGGGCGGATCGCGCAGGATATAATTGTCGAGCCATTCGACCGGATTGCCGGCCAGCCCGACAAACGCCTGGTGCATGGTCAGGGCCGTGCGCGCCATGCGTTCCCAGCGATCGCCGAAATCGGGCGCGGCGGCATCTGCCTTGGCGATACGTGAATCAGGCGTCCAGCTTCCGGTGGCACGCGCCGAACGCACAAAGGGAAAACGTTCACGGGCATAGATGGTGACCTCGGCGCCGGCGCGCTGAGCGGTGATCGCCGCCGTCAGGCCAAGCGCGCCCGCGCCAATCACGGCAACTTTGCGCGGCGAACTTTGCATGGCCAGGCGCACCGCCACGTCGGCCGAGCCCCAGGATAAAGACCAGCCGCTGCCGCCATGACCATAGTTATGCACCACGATCTTGCGGCCGACCTCTTCGCTCTCTAACCTTGGGCCCGCCGCCCGGAAAGGGCGCAGGCAGACCGTGGTGCGGAAAACATCGGCGGGCGACACCCGGATGCGCGGCAACATGATCCCCTGCCCCCGCGCACCGTTGGCCAGACCGATAAGTCCGGCCGTCGCCAGTCCCGATTGCAGCAGTTTTCGTCTGTCCATGGCGCACTCCGTTTTTTTGCTGGCCACACCTTAGCCAAGTTCAAAGAGAGCGCAACGCGCAAGCCCACACAAATCTGTTGGCGCTTGAGGATCGGATAGGGAGCCGGTTTCCCGGCCCCCTTCCACACCACCGTACGTGCGGTTCCGCATACGGCGGTTCACGAGTGACGCTGGAAGTCTTGGACGGCCGGTGTCATGGCAAATAGTCCAAGTTTTCCAAAGAAGGCTTTTGGGTAGGCCTGGTTCATGTGCGGGGCCCCGGAGTTCCACCACGGCCCTTGGCCGTTATGACCGGAGTGCCATGCCCTTGCCTCGTCTAGGCCTGCTTTGCGCAGGAGGTGGGTTCGTCGGTCGCGTGTTTTTGCCTGTTTCCAGATTATACAGCGCAACCGACGGCGAACCCACCCGTCGAGCGTCGTCCAAGCTTCCTTGCTCTCACTGAGTTTGAAGTAGACCGCCTATCCTCGAAGCAACGGGTTCAGCGTTTCGATGACACGGTCAATGCGGCGACCTCGCCCCATGCGCATGAGTTCACGGATACGGTTTCGCAACCGGGCCTCACTCTCGCGGGCGAAACGCAGCCGCACCTTCTCCCGGAAGCGCGTGAAGGTGTACCGGAGGAACTTTCGTTCCCAAGCCCTGCCACACGCGCTTTTGGCTTCGTTTACGCGTAACTTCAGGCGATCCCTAAGGAATGCTGTCATACGCGCCAGGACGCGCCGCCCTGCGGTTTCGCTTCGGACGTAGATATTGCAGTCGTCAGCGTAACGACAGAAGACGAGTCCCCGCCGTTCCAGTTCGCGGTCCCAGTCTGTGAGAAGGATGTTTGAGAGGCAGGGCGACAACGGTCCGCCTTGCGGCGTTCCCGTGCTCCGCACCTCTTCCACTCCGTCACGCATAAGACCCGCTTCTAGATAGCGGCGGATTAGTTTGAGCACCCGCTCGTCGTCGACGAACCGAGCGATACGCGACATCAGGATGTCGTGGTTCACGCGGTCGAAGAATTTCTCCAGATCGATGTCCACTACCCAAGTCAGGCCTTGTTGCACATAGTGCTTCGCGGTGCTGACGGCTTGGTGTGCACTTCGCCCCGGCCGGAAGCCGTAGCTCGAGTCGGAGAATGTCGGTTCGACGATGGGTTGGATGAACTCGAAGCAATGCCTGCTGAATGAGCCGGTCCAACACCGTCGGGATGCCCAGTGTTCGCACTCCACCCGAGGGCTTGGGTATGTCCACTGCGCGTACCGACGCCGGCATGTAGCGTCCGTTCAGCAAGGCCGCTTTCACTGTCGGCCAGTGTATCTTCAGCCAGCCTTTAAGGGCGTCCACCGTGAGGCCATCGACCCCAGGTGCACCGCCGTTTCGGATGACTTTCTGGTACGCGGCCCACAGGTTGCTGCGTTCCACCACGGCCTCCATTAACCGTGGTCCTTCCGTTTTCGTTTGCTCGGACGCCGCCGCAATAACCTCCGCGCCACGCCGCCCTCTTTCGGGATTCCGTCCCGCCGTTGAGTGTGTGGTCCCAGTTGCCTGGGCTTCTGCATCATCGACTATCATCGAGGTCGCCTATCCTAATCACGGTCTCTCGTGTTCGGCCCTTCGGTACTATTAACGCACCTACTATGACCTCGGCTGACTTCTCGCTCCATCTTGCGATGTCGCCCTTTCAGGCGTGAGGCGAGATCTCCCCGGGTATGACACATCTGCCTTCGCGCTTATGCCTGTCGGATATACGCCGCGTCGTCCGTGCAAGTACTGGGCTTTGGCCTTTTTGGATGCCTCACCCCGACGCGTCGCCTCGTATCCGCTTCCTGTTCGTCAGGCCAGCGTTTTGCCTCGGGCTTCCTTCGCACGTCCAGTCACCCGAAACGCACTTGCCTCTAGCTAACTCTTCCCCTTGCCGGGTGAGCGGGGGACTTACACCCCTAAGCAGATGCGCCCTGCCGGGCGCACCAAAAAAAAAGCCGCGCTAAACAGCGCGGCCAAGTTTACAGGGAGGAAACGCCCAGGAAGGGCATCAGCGCCGAAGCGCCGAACACCCTCAATATATTGTGCGGCGCAATAAGATTCAAGTTAAATCGGATACCGTATTTGTAAACTCACGTAACACTTATGTTTCATTTTGTGAGCTAATTTCTAACCTTACGGAAGGTGGCTTTGAACGCTTTTAACTTCAAAGCTCATCTATAGCCGATCAAGTGGATCAATTTTGCTTGGCAAACCAGGCCCTTAAGTCCTATGAGACAAGGAGAGAGCGCCATAAGGGCGCACCTTACGAAAGCACCTCATGTCCACCATTCAGGATGTCGCAAAACTCGCTGGCGTCTCCACCGCGACGGTATCCCGTGCGCTGAATGGTTATGAACACGTCTCATCCGGTGTTTTTGACAAGGTGATGCAGGCGGTCGGGCAACTGGGCTACGAGCCCAACCAGATGGCCAAGTCTTTGCGTACGCTGAAAACCAAGCGCATCATCGTCACCGTGCCCAATATCGCCAACGCCTTCTTCGCCAATATTATCCGCGGCGTTGAAGAAGCCGCCCAGGCCGCCGGCTATACCGTTCTGCTCGGCGATGTCGGGTTTCGCGGCGACAGCGAAGACGCCTATGCCGGTCTTTTGCGCCGCAAGGAAGCCGACGGCATGATCTTCCTCGGCCACACCCTGCCTGCGTCGCTGCAAGGCCTGATCGCCCGACAAGGTGCTGCGGCACCGGTCGTCAATGGCTGCGAATTCAGCGATGATCTCGGCGTGTCGTCGGTCCATATCGACAACGCCCGCGCCGCGCAGGACGTCATGGACTATCTCTATGGCCTCGGACACCGCCACATCGGCATTATTACCGGCGACATGGGCAGCCCGATCAGCCGCGACCGTCTGCAAGGCGTGCATGACAGCGCCAATGCCCATGGCCACGACGGCGAACTTCAGGTGGTCAACGGTGACTACTCCATCGAGTCGGGCGCCGACATGGCCTCTGCGCTCATCGCCCTGACGCCGCGCCCCACCGCCATCTTCTGCTTCTCGGATGACATGGCCTTTGGTGCGCTCCACGCTATTCGCTCTGCGGGTCTGGCGTGTCCGGCCGATATGTCGATCATCGGCTTCGACGATGTGCGGCTGGCGCGCTTTGGCACGCCTTCGCTGACCACGGTGCGTCAGCCGATGCGCGATATCGGCCGCAAGACGGTCGAGCTTCTGATCGGCATTATGGACGAGGGCGTGACCGAGCGCGTCAATATTACGCTCGGCCACGAACTGATTGTGCGCGAAAGCACGACCGCGCCCCGTTCCTAACTTAATGCCTAAGGGGCTGGCGCCATCTTACGTGGCCTGCGTCCATGCACCAGACGATACAGCACCGGCAGCACCAGGAGGGTCAGCAGGGTCGATGACATGATCCCGCCAATCACCACGGTCGCCAGCGGACGCTGAACCTCCGAGCCGGCGCCGACATTGAACGCCATGGGCACGAAACCCAGTGACGCCACCAGGGCCGTCATGAGGACGGGCCGGAGACGCGTCAGGGCCCCCTCATAGATAGCGGCATCCAGTGACCTGCCTTCACTCAGGAGCGACCGGATAAAGGTCACCATCACCACACCATTGAGCACAGCCACGCCAGATAGCGCGATAAACCCGACGCCGGCGGAGATCGAGAGCGGTATCCCACGAAGCGCCAGGGCGATCACCCCGCCGGTCAGCGCCAGAGGCACGCCACTGAAGACGATCAGGGCGTCCTTGATATTGCCAAACAGCAGGAACAAAAGCCCTATGATCAGCACAAGCGCGAGCGGCACCACGATCTGGAGGCGCTGCGTCGCCGAGGTCAGTTGCTCGAAGGTACCGCCGAAGCTGACCCAGTAGCCCTCGGGCAGCTTCACCTCCTGATCGACCTGCGTGCGCAGCCGGGTGACAAAAGACCCGAGATCGCTGCCACGCACATTGGCGGTGACGACGACCCGGCGCTTGCCGTCTTCGCGACTGATCTGGTTCGGCCCGACAACGGTCTCGATGGTGGCGACCTCCGACAGAGGCACAAAACCCGTCATGCCGGCCTCCCCATGCAGAGGCACCCGCAGACGGCCGATGTCGTCGATGTTCGAGCGGATATGTTCCGGCAAACGCACAACGACATCGAAACGCCGGTCACCTTCGAATATCTGCCCGGCTTCCGTGCCGCCAAGCGAGGTGGCGACCACGTCCTGAAGATCGGAGACGTTCAGTCCCAGACGCGCCATGGCGGCGCGATTGGGCGTCACCTGAAGCACCGGCAGACCCGTCACCTGCTCGACCTTCACATCCTGGGCGCCCGGTATCTTTTCCATGATCTCCTGAACCGCCTCTCCACTGGCCAGCAGTTGATCGAGGTCATCACCGAAGATCTTCACCGCCACATCCGAGCGCACGCCGGAGATGAGCTCGTTAAAGCGCATCTGGATCGGTTGTGTGAACTCGTAATTATTGCCGGGAATTTGCTCGACCGCCGCCTGAAGCCTCGCCACCAGTTCGTCCTTGGGCTCCTTCGGGTTGGGCCAGGCTTTGCGGTCCTTCAGCATGACAAAGGTATCGGCGACCGACGGCGGCATCGGGTCGGTGGCGACCTCCGCCGTGCCCAGCTTGGCGAACACGCGATCGACTTCGGGGAAGCCTTTCAGGCGTGCTTCCAGAGCTGACTGCATCTTCACGGCTTGAGTGAGGCTGGTGCCAGGGATACGCAGGGCATGCAACGCCACGTCGCCTTCATCGAGATTGGGGATGAACTCCGCCCCGAGACGCGTGGCCAGAAAACCGGAGACGACCACAAGGCCAAGCGCCAGACCCATGACCAGACGGCGGGAGACAAGCGCCTTTTGCAGGGCCGGCTCATAGAGCCTGCGCGCGCCACGCATGAACCCGCTTTCCTTTTCCTGCACCTTGCCGGTGATGAACATGGCCACCATGGCCGGCACGAAGGTCAGGGAGAGGACCAGCGCCGCGGTCAGGGCGGTGACGACCGTAAAGGCCATCGGGTGGAACATCTTGCCCTCGACACCCTGCAGGGCGAAGATCGGCACATAGACGATGGTGATGATCAACACGCCAAACAGGCTGGGCTTGATCACCTCATCGCTGGCCCTTGCCGCAAGACTGAAGCGCTCCTCCCTCGTCAGAAGCCGGCCAAGGCCTGCCTGCGCCTCGGCGAAACGGCGCAGGCAGTTCTCGATGATGATCACCGCACCATCGACGATCAGGCCAAAATCGAGCGCGCCCAGGCTCATCAGATTGCCCGACACCTTGTTTTCGACCATGCCGGTGATGGTCATCAGCATCGCGACCGGAATGACCAGGGCCGTGATAATGGCGGCGCGGAAATTGCCGAGCAGCAGGAAGAGGATGACGATCACGAGCAGCGCGCCTTCGATCAGGTTTTTCTCAACCGTTTTGATCGTGCGCTCGACCAGATCGGTCCGGTCATAGACCGCGACCGCCCGTACGCCCGAAGGCAACGCCTTGTTGGCGACCTCCAGCCGCTTGGCCACAGCTTCGGCGACGGTGCGGCTGTTCTCGCCGATCAGCATGAAGACGGTGCCGAGCACGACTTCCTTACCGTCCTGCGTTGCCGCCCCGGTGCGCAGTTCTTCGCCCAGCGCCACATCAGCGACATCCGCCACGCGAATGGGTACGCCTGCGCTCGTCTGGACGACGATCGACGACAGGTGGGCGATGGTGGCCGCCTGTCCGGGTACACGCACCAGATATTGTTCACCGGCCTTTTCGACATAGCCCGCGCCGCGGTTGGCGTTGTTGCCTTCCAGCGCCGTGATGACATCCGTCATGGTCAGGCCATAGGCCGACAGGCGCTCCGGCAGCGGTGTGACGTGATACTGGCGCTCAAAACCGCCGATGGTGTTGACCTCGGTGACGCCCGGCGTGTTGCGAAGCTGCGGCTTGACGACCCAGTCCTGCAGGGTGCGCAGATCTTCGGACGTCCACGCCGTGCCGTCAGCCTTGACCGCGCCGGGTTTGGCCTCGACCGTGTACATGAAGATTTCGCCAAGGCCGGTCGAGATCGGCCCAAGCGTTGGCTCCGTCCCTTCCGGCAACTGGCTTTTGGCCGATTGCACGCGCTCATTGACGAGCTGACGGGCAAAATAGATGTCGGTGCCGTCCTTGAAGGCGACCGTGACCTGGCTCAGGCCATAGCGCGAAATCGAGCGGGTATAGTCAAGCCCCGGCAGGCCGGAGATCGCCGTCTCGATCGGGTAAGTGATGCGCTGTTCGGCCTCAAGCGGCGAATAGCCGGCGGCTTCGGTATTGATCTGGACCTGCACATTGGTGATATCCGGCACCGCGTCGATCGGCAGGCGCTGGAAATTATAGATGCCAAGCGCACTCAGCGCCACGACGATGATGAGGACGATCCAGCGATGGCGGATCGATTGTAGGATGATTTTTTCTAACATCTGAGCCCCCTAGTGATCGTGGCTCGCGCCGGACTTCTCGATGTCCGCGCGAATGAGGAAGGCCCCCTTGGTGACATAGACCTCACCGGGTGCGAGGCCGCCCAGAACTTCGGTCCATTCCGGCGTCTGACGGCCCAGTTTGAGCATCCGTACCTCGTAGGTGTTGCCGACCCTGGCGAACACCACTTGGAAATCGCGGAAGCGCTGGATGGCTTCAGTGCGGACGGCCAGTGGCACGCCTTGCGAACCCACAACGAAACTGCCCTCAACACCGAGACCTGAGCGGAAACTGGCAGAGGCGCCCGCCGGCAGATGGACGTGCGCCATCAGGGTCTGGGTGGTTGGGTCGGCATTGGGGAGAAGCGCCTCGACCTTGGCCGTCAGTCTGGTCTGACCATCGAGGCTGCGTACCTCGACCTCCTGGCCCACCCGGATTTTCTCGGCATCACGCGGGAAGACGAAGAACTCGGCGTGCAAGGCATTGGGATCGGCGACGACATAGAGCGGGCTGTCATAGGCCACGCCACCGACATTGGCGTTCTTTTCCATGATGACGCCGGAGATGGGCGCCGGAATGGCATAGGTTTGCAGGCTTTCGCTCGAATTCGACGCGCGCCAGCACCTGTCCTTTGCGCACTGCCTGCCCCAGCTCGCCGTTCATCGAGACGATGCGACCAGGATACCAGGCGCGCACCTCGCTCCTGCCCTCGGGCGTGATCTCGATACGACCCGACATGTCGATACGCTCCGCCAGGATGGCAGCCCCCGCCGCTTCGGTCTGGATGCCAGCGCTGACCGCTGCGTCCGGCGCAATCGTTGTTCGGCCCTCATAGGAAGCATAGGTCCAGGTCGAAACCTTGCCCTCGTGCGTGGCCTTGATGGCGACATCGAACGAATGCGGTTCGCGCACCACACCCTGCCCGCGCAAAAAATCGCCACCGGGGGCAAAGGTGAAGCTGTCGACCTTGCCGCCCAGCCGCGTCAGGCTCGTTGCGACCGTCACCGATTTCGGATCGAGCGGCTTCGATTTCAGATATGGGTAAAAGCGGAACTCAGGCTCAACGCCCCCCTCAAAAATGGTGACTTCAAGCGAGAAGTTGCCGTCTTCCAGCAGACGCCCGCCGTGCGGTCCCTTGGCGGCCTCCCCGGCTTCGGCACGACCGTGTTCGTCCTTTTCATTTTTACTACAAGCGCTAAGTGCCAGCGCAGCGGCACCCGCCAGCCAGAAGCGGCGGTTTATAAGATGTGATTTGTACATTATTTGGCATCCTGAACAGGAATGAGAGGAACCCACTGGCCGGCCAGTTGCTCACGGCGGGCGCGTTCCATTTGAAAGGTTTTAAGAACGAAGAGACGGCGCGTTTTGATGCCGATCAGGGCGTCCTGCGCGCTGACGACATCGCGGTAGCTAAAGCCACCCCGCGCGAAACCCTCACGCACCTGCGTAACCGCGCGTTGTGCTTGCGGAATCACCTCGGCATCAATCCGCCGCACCTCTTCGTCATAGCTGACAAGCCTCGGTGAGATGGCGGCGATCTCACGTAACCGGATGCGTTCGCTCATCTCGATATCGGTTGCCGCTGCCTCGGCCTCGGCCTGAGACCGGACGACGGCGCCCTGATTGGTATCATAGCGACCAAGCGGGATCGAGCCACCGACGACAAAAGCCACCGCGCCATCAGCTTTAAAATGGCGTACACCGGCCTCAACGGTCGGGTCCTGTGCGCGCTTTGATGTTTCCAGCGCTACCTGCGCCGTCGCTATGCGCTGTTGCACCCGCAAGCGCTCGATCTCCGGCGTCTCCATCACCGTTGGTGTGGCGCCGGCCGCGCTCAGGTCTTCCAGCCACGCCGGATCAAGGTCAAAATCGACCGGGCCATTCCAGTAGGCCGCGAGTTGCGCCTTGAGCGCATCGACCTTCTGCCTGGCCTGATCGACGGCAATCTGCGCCTGCGCCACATCGCTATCCGCCAAAGAGCCGGCAAACAAAGGATCGCGCGCGGCCTTCACCCGCCGCGTGACCTCAGTTTGCGCCTGACGGGACAGGGTCAGCCTGTCCTGCGCCAAACCCGCTTCGGCCTCTGCGACCATTGCCTCGATCCACAAGCCCTGAACCTCGGTCATCAGGTCAAGGGACCTGATGCGGCTATTGGCGATGATCAGATCACGCTCGGCACGGACCACCCCGATGCGGGCCTGCCGCTTCTCGCCACGCTCAAGCGTCTGCTGGTAGGTCAGCGTGGTTTCAGTCCGGTCGATACCGCCATAGGGCTGCGAGCCCAACAGGTTCTCGACCTGAAGATCAAGGCGCGGATTTGGCTTCACGCCTGCCTGAAGAAGGCTGCCCCCGGCCCCACGCAGGCGCTGAGCCTGAGCGGACAGGGAAGGATCGGCGGTGGCCGCGCGGGTCATGGCCACCGAAAGCGGCAGGGTTTCTGCCTGAAGGGCAAGGGCGGATATCGCCCAAACCAGGGAAAGGCCTGCGACACGCAGGGCCGTCGTCTTTGCGCCACCAGGGCGCAATCTCGGGAAAGTCATTGAAATCTCTCGCTATGTTTCTGAGCGCGCCCATAGGCGCAGGTGCATTTAAATGCGGCTCAGACCACGCGGAGGCTGGTCGATGGAGGCCGGAAACTGACCGGCAAGGTTTTTCGTCACATCAGGGCGCAGAGTGACAGACGCGACCGCGGGAAAAGGCACGGCCACATCCATATCATTGAGCGTGCCGGAAGGATTTTCATTAAAATGGTGGTGGTGATTGAGGTCCATCATATCGGCCGCATCATGCACATCCGGCGCGTCTATATGGCCAACGCATGAAGCTTGCGAACCGTCACAGGTCGATATCCAGCCGCCATCGGCCAGTTTGACGTCGCCCTTGGCCTGATGCTCCATAATAAACAGACTCGATTGCGCCGACGCAAAGCTGGCATTGAGAATCGCCACCGTGCAGAGCAAGGCGGTGAAGGCCCAAAGGCGTGACAACCAAGATGTGGCCGGGCGTTGCATGCAGATCAAAGACGGGTCCGGAGATGGCATGAGAACCACGCCTTCAGCCTCTCTACACTGTTTTTCGATGCACTAACAGATGGATGTCACTTTATCATATGCGGCCACCCAGCATCTTAAAGTACCCCCTTTAAAGGGTTTCCGGCCAGCCGCAAGGAAGTTGGCGAGAGGCCATTGTAATCGATTTCAGATCGTGTTACCCATTTTGAAAGTGAGGCCGTGGGCGCAAAAGACGTTCTCTCACACATGGTAAAAAAATACAGGGTAGGCAGGATGAGACGTTTCACAGTAGCCACGAGTTTGTTCGTACTGTCGCTTGCACCAGCGATGACACAGGCCGGGGATCTGGGCTTTACCGACACCCCCCGGCTGCCCGGCGGCAAATGGCACGTCCATGATCCGGCTCGTCCGCATCCGGCCATCGTTGCGCCCGGCAAAAACGCGTCCGATGCGCCTTCTGATGCCATAGTGCTCTTCGATGGTAGCGACCTTAACGCCTTTAAAATGAGCAACGGTAAGCCGGCCGACTGGATCCTGGCCGATGGCGCCATGACCGTGCCAAAGCGCGAGGGCCAGCATGGCGACGGCAGCCTGACCACGAAGGACAGCTTCGGCGACATTCAATTGCATATAGAATTCCGTTCGCCCGCCGTGGTGAGCGGCACCTCGCAGAACCGTGGTAATTCCGGTGTTATCCTCATGGGTCAGTATGAGGTTCAGGTGCTCGATTCCTACGAGAACCTCACCTATGCCGACGGGCAGGCCTCCGCCATCTATGCCTGGAAGCCGCCGCTGGTGAATGCGTCGCGCAAGCCCGGCGAATGGCAAACCTACGATATCATTTTCGAGCGCCCGCATTTCGACGCTTCCGGCAAGGTCACCAAGCCTGCCTATGTCACCGTGCTGCACAATGGCATCCTGACGCAGAACCACCAGGCAATCCTTGGCAAGACCGACTGGAAGACGCTCGCCACCTATCATCCGCACGCCGATGCCCTGCCCTTCACCCTGCAGGACCACGGCACACCAGTATCCTATCGCAACATCTGGGTGCGCAAACTGGCGCCCTCTGAGGAGTAGAGATCATGGCTCACGATCATAGTCCCCATCTTGACCGCAGAAGTCTTCTGGCCGGCATCGTCGCCATGGTCGGCGGCGTGGTGATCGCCCCCATGGCCCGTGCCATGCAGGCCGGCATGGACCCCGGTTACACAATGGAAAAGCCCTATATGAGCGATGATCAGCGCAAGCTGACCGCGGCGGTTTCCGAGCGCATTATCCCCACCACGGATACACCCGGCGCCATCGCCGCCGGTGTGCCGGCCTTCATCGAAATGATGCTGTCGGAATGGTACTGGCAGGACGAACGCGACCTGGTGATGGGCGGCCTTACCGCGATGGATAGCTTCGCCAAGACCACCTACGGCAAGCCGTTTGCTAGCGCCACAGCCGTTCAACAGGACGCCATCCTGACCCTGGCCATGGAGAAGCAACTGACCGGTGCGCCGGCGGATTCGTTTGAGCACCTGAGGCAACTGGTGATCTTTGGCTATTACAGCTCCGAGATCGGCTGCACCATCGAGCGCATCTATCTGCCGGTGCCCGGCCGTTATGACGGTGCGTATCCCTATGCCGACGTCAACCGCGTCTTTTCGTCCTAAGAGGCCTCCCATGTCTGATTATGAATTCGACGCCATCGTTATCGGTTCCGGCGTCTCCGGTGGCTGGGCCGCCAAGGAACTGACCGAAAAGGGCATGAAGGTTCTTATGCTCGATCGTGGCCGCATGGTCGAACACGGCACGGACTATCCTTTTGAGGGCACCGGTGCATGGGAGCAACCCTATCGCGGCGACACACCCCCTGCCCTGACCGAGAGCGACTACTATGCATCGCGCTACGGCGGTGCTGGCCAGACGGCGGTCAAGGACTTTATGAACAATGACCGCCTGAACCCCTACGCCATGAAGGATGGCCCGGAATTCCGCTGGGTGCGGCCTGGGATCGTCGGTGGCAAGTCGGTGACGTGGGGGCGGGTTTCTTTGCGTTTTGGCCCGCAGGATTTTACCGCCAACGGTCAGGACGGTCACGGTGTCGACTGGCCGATCCGCTACGACGACATCGCGCCGTGGTATTCTTATGTCGAAGCCTATGCCGGTATCGCCGGCTCAAAAGAAGGCCTGACGCACCTGCCCGATGGCGAATTCCAGCCGCCGCACCCGCTCAATGTCGCAGAAATCTATGTCAAGGAACGCCTCGAAAAGGCCATTCCCGGTCGTAAGGTCATCCCGATCCGCACCGCCAACATGACCGAGGACAAGCCCGAACAGGGTCGGTCACGCTGCCAGAGCCGCTCGCAATGTAACCGCGGCTGCTCGTTCGGCGCCTATTTCTCGACCCAGGCCGTCACCCTGCCCGCCGCCCGCGCCACCAACAACCTGACCCTGCTGGCCGATCAGGTGGTGACCTCACTCGAATACGATCCGAAAACCAAGAAGGCCACCGGCGTGCGCACCATCGACGCCAACACCAAGGTGGCGAAAACCTATCGCTCGCGCATCGTTTTCCTGTGCGCCTCGGCCATGGCGTCGAACCAGATCCTGCTCAACTCGAAGCTTGAAGGCAGCGACAAAAGCTTTGCCAATGCCAGCGGTACGCTTGGGCGTTACATCATGGACCACCCCATGCTGACCTTGTTTTCGGGCAATCTGCCACAGGGCGTCCATGCCGACCTGATCGAATATGGCCGCAAACCCTCCGGTATCTATATTCCGCGCTTCCGCAATCTGGATGGTCAGGATCCGGACGCGGATTTCGTGCGCGGCTATGGCTCCCAGGGCGGCGGTCATCGCGACGTCGCCAACGCCACCGGTTTCGGCGCGAGCATGAAGGAAGGTTTGCGTAAATATGGCGCCTGGTCGGTCGGCTTCAATGTTTTTGGTGAGTGCCTGCCCTATCTCGACAACACCATCACGCTTCATCCCGACAAGGTTGATCGCTTTGGTGTGCCGCAGGCGCTGTTTAACGTCACCTACCGTGACAATGAGCGCAAGATGATGACCGACGCCAAGGTTCAGGGCGAAAAAATGATGAAGGCCGCAGGACTTGTCGATATCTATGCCGAGGAAAGGCCGCATATTCCGGGCAATTCGATCCACGAGATGGGGGGCGCCTGCATGGGCAAGGACCCGCGCACCTCGGTGACGAACAAGTGGAACCAGCTCCACGACGCCCAGAATGTCTTTGTCACCGACGGCTCGGCGCTGTCTTCGACCAGTTGCGTCAACCCGTCACTGACCTTCATGGCCTTCACGGCACGCGCCGCTGACTATGCCGTAAAGCAGGTCAAGGCCGGGGCGATATAAAAAGAGGCGTCTTTTTTAAGCCCAGTGGCACCCGCGGCCCTGATCTTTGCTAAGAAAGGAACGAAGGCCGCCGCTCAAAAAGGGTAAGGCTATGAAGGACATACCCCCTCTCGCCTCAGGCCTGCAGTTCGGAACAAACGATGAGGCCGATACGGAAGGTGCCAATCTCGCGCCTGAGGCATTCATCGCACTCGACGGCACCTGCCCGCTATCTCAGGTGGCTCGACATTCAGTCATTTCTGAGCCACGTCTTTCTTGGCTTATGTAGGATTTTCTTTGTCTTATCTGTCACCGGCCTTGCGGAACACCGCTTTAGGAGCACATACGCATATTCGGGGCCTTGGCCGCCAATAGTATCTAAACTGCCGTATTCAATGCCTCTACAAGCTTTCTGTGGAGCTCAATATGAAAGCTTGCCCATATAGCGTGTCGTGCTCAGCGGCTGCTTATGCCATTGCGCCAGATGCGCTGCGACGCGTTCGACGGCAATGCCGAGCACATAGGGGGCCAGCATCGGCCTGACGATCGGATCAATACCCGGCATAGGCAGATCACGGGAATCATACACAATCGTCCGTGGGGTAAAACGCTGGCAGAAGGTCAATGCCCGTTCGGTCAGGGGCCGGCTCGCGTCTTCTCCCAGCATGAGGATCACCGGAACGGATTCATCTATGGCCTCGAAAGGGCCGTGGAAGAATTCGGCCGCCTCGACGGGGATACAGTGCATCCACTGACTTTCCTGCAGGATGCAGACGCCCACATAATAGGTCATGGTAAAAACAGGGCCTGCCCCCAAAAGGTACATGACCCGATCGTCCTTGTAGGCTTCCGCTTCCTTCGCGGCGCGCGCGTCTTGTTGAACCACCGTACTCGCCAGCACCGCGGGTAAGGCTTTTAAGGAGGCGACCAAACACGACAGATTCGGCCAGCCCTCCGCGCCGGCCAGTACGCCGCCTATAAGCGCCTGCAGAATCATGAAAACGCCGTAGAATGGCTCGTGAGTCTCACCCAGGAGAAACCGTGTCTCAATATAGTGCGCAATCGGCCTGTCAGCCGCCTGTGTAATGACAAGTTTCCGACAGGGCATGTCCTGAAGAAACTGAGCCGCCGCGACGGATTCCAGTGTTTTTCCAGACTTTGATGCCATGATGACCAAGGTTCGCTCATCAAGACGCGGCGGGTTCATGGCCATAAACTCAGCCGGGTAATAGCACCGAACCTCCAGCTTCTTACTTAAGGTTTCGATCCAGTACCGCATCCCTTGCATGATGCGGTTGGGAGCGCCAGGAGCCACAAAGTAAATGCGATCTATGTCAGGCGCGATCGCCTGACCGTAGGCCGCGGCGCGGTCCAGTTCAGCCACAGCGCCGCTTAAGGATTGCGCGAAACTGGTCGCGTCAAAGGGGATCGACAAGGGCAAACACTCCTAATTCAAACGACGTCAAGGACGAGCGCTGCGGCCTGAAAATCGCCTTTCAATGGAATTCTGACACCGTGGTGCATCCAATAGGATCCGCTGGCGATCTTGGGCGTATCGGCCTCCATCGCCCCGACGAGGCTCCGGACCGCATATCGGGCTTGCGGGTCAAGCCCCTGCAACTGGATAAGCGGCGTCGCATCGAAGGTTGAACTGGAGTGCAGGAACGTGAAAAGGACGGCCTGGCGTTTTGCCTCCGATACGGTCAGGGTCGCAGAGCGCTCCGCCCCCCCTTGCGGAGAGATCAAACGATAAAGATCGCCCCTCTGCACGGTCTGTCGGATGGATTTATACTCCGCAACCAGACGCTTTGCCGTGGCAAAATCCTCCGGGCCCCAGTGATTGAGATTGTCACCAATACCCAAACACCCCTGCATGGCGGATAGGAACCTGTACTCAAGGGAGGTTGCGCGCTTGTTCACCCAGTTTGGCGATGCTGTCACCCAGGCCATCATGACGCCCGGCATGTAGGCATGCGAAAAGCCATCCTGCATTTTCAGACGATCAAAGGGATCGGTGTTATCCGTGGGCCAAACCTGATCGGTCACATGCATAATCCCCAGATCCACCCGACCGCCGCCACCGGCGCACGAACTCGATCTCCAGTTTCGGGTGACGGCGCCGAAGTTCCGCCAATATCCAATACAGGTTCTTTGTATAATCGACATAGAGCTTCTGTTGATCCTCCGGCGCGCGCTCCGGCCAGCCCGGCTCGGACCAGCTCCTGTTATGATCCCATTTCAGGAACGCGATGTCGTTGTCGCGCAGGAGCAGATCAAGCGACTTCAGCACATAGTCGCGTACGTCAAAACGTGCCAAATTCAAGACCAGCTGGTTCCGCCCCTCGGTACGCGGGCGGCCTTTGAAGTTGATTACCCAATCAGGATGTTCGCGATAAAGCTGGCTATCCGGGTTCACCATCTCCGGTTCCACCCAAAGGCCAAACTCCATGCCAAGACCACGCACGCGACTGATCAGCGGCCCCAGACCGTTTGGAAATTTCTCCGGGTTGACCGTCCAGTCGCCAAGGCCCGCATGATCATTGTTCCGCTTTCCAAACCAGCCGTCGTCCATGACAAAGCGTTCTACGCCTAAGGTGGCGGCCTTCTCAGCCAGGGCGATTTGCCCGGCTTCATTGACGGCGAACTCCGTGGCCTCCCAAGAATTGTAAAGCACTGGGCGCAATTTGGGCTCGGGCGCGCCAGGCAAGATCACCGAACGCTGAAAGCGATGCATACGGCGGGAGGCGCCGCCCATACCGTCTTGGCTATAACCGGCATAGAAGACGGGTGTTTCAAGGCGCTCGCCTGGTTTCAGGCGATAGGCAAAGTCAAACGGATTGTAGCCGGCTGTAATCCTGGGATGACCAACAATGTCCTTTTCCACCGTGATCCGCCAGGCGCCGCTCCACGCCAGCGCGCCAAACCAGACCGGGCCATTGTCTTCGTCGGTCTGCCCGGCCCGGCCAATGGCAAGCCACGGGTTGTTCTGCGAACCGGTCATGCCGAGCCGGCTCTCGAGCACGGTCGCGCCGGCTTCGAGCGGGCGCTTTTGCAGGGTCCATTCCGCCGCCCAGCGGCCGGTGAGATAATTGACCTCATAGTCTTCGCCGAAAGGCAGGTTCAGCGTGGCGGCCGCCATCTGGTCAATCCTCAGCCACGCCTTGGTCCTGTTGTCGACGACAGCGGATCGGGCCAGAAGGCCCGTGGCCTTGTCCATACTGTACCTGAGTTCGACGTACACTTCCGTCGAAATATCTTTCATCCGCAGGGTAATACCCTCGGAGTTAAGCGTGTGGTCCAGATATTTCAGGACCAGATCGCGCACACCGCTCGGGAAGGCTACCTTCAGAGACGGTTCGGTGACCAGACCGCCCCCGAAAGCCACAAACTCCAGAGGGGTGACCGAGTTGGCGCGGTCAAAACCGGAATAGTCCGAGGGCTTCGGTGCCGGTGCGAGCTGGTCGTCAAGGGCCAGCGGCCCACCCCAGTGCAGGGACTGCACCTGGCCGGCGCTGTCGATCCCGAAGGCATAGGTTACACCCTCACCATCCAGACGAAACACCCGTGACGCGGGATTGAAGCCAACACTGGCCGTTGAGCGCATGGGCAGGGCCGCCGCAACCAGCCCCCCCATGAGACTTAGACAAGCCGCCCGCCGACTTAGACCCGAAACACCCATGACGCACCTCCATTTATATTATATATCCATATCGCAGAGGTGCTACGAACGGTCAAGAGCCGCTGGCGCTCAAAATGATGTTATCTCTTTTATGCAAACGAATAGCACCCCTGTGATCCCTTGGGCGCCAAATTTTAAGCGTAAAAAGAAAACTATATGTATTATATATTGACGATGCACGCCGACCTCCCTAAGGTGGGAGGCAAGGGCCCTATCCTACCACTGGTGACGGCAACTCAAAATAAATTCTGCAGGGATGACAGCACATATGCATATCGTGTCCAAGGAGGTTGGCGCCAATAGCGCACCGTCGCCTTACAAGTTCAATCTGGGCTATGTCTGGATGATCTCTTCGATAGCCGCGCTGGGCGGGCTCTTGTTCGGCTATGACTGGGTGGTCATCGGGGGCGCCAAGCCCTTTTATGAGCCCTATTTCAACCTCACATCCGAAGCCCAGATTGGCTGGGCCAACAGTTGCGCCCTGCTGGGCTGCCTGATCGGCTCCATATGCTCGGGCGTCTTTAGCGATGGCCTCGGGCGCAAGAAGCTTCTGATCGCCGCAGCATCCTTATTTGGCATTTCATCTGTGGCGACCGGGTGGGCGCATACATTTGACACCTTTATTCTGTGGCGCATTCTGGGCGGCGTTGCCATCGGCATAGCGTCCAATGTGTCGCCCACCTACATCGCAGAAATTGCTCCCGCCCAATGGCGAGGCCGTCTGGTCACGCTCAACCAATTGACCGTGGTTGTCGGCATTCTCGCCGCCCAGATCGTCAACCTTTTGATCGCCGGCAACATTGCCGACGGCGCGACGGCGGACATGATCCGCAATTCCTGGCAAGGGCAGTATGGCTGGAGGTGGATGTTCTGTGCCGTCGCCATCCCGTCCCTGACCTTCTTCTTTTGCGCTTTCTTGGTGCCCGAAAGCCCGCGCTGGCTCGTGAAAAAAGGACAAACCGAAAAAGCGAGGGCTGTCCTGACGCGCATCGGCGGTGCTGACTATGCTGAGGCGGAGATACGCGATGTTGACAGCGCGCTGGCCAGCGAGCGCTCAGAACAGGGCGCTTGGCGAGACCTTTTCCGGCCAATGGTCTTTGGTCTGGTTTTGATCGGGATTGGCCTGGCGGTGCTGCAGCAATGGAGCGGCACCAATGTCATCTTCAACTACGCCGAAGAGATTTATCGCGGCGCCGGCTATGACCTGAGCGGTGTGATGTTCAATATCGTCATCACTGGCGCGATCAATCTCTTGTTCACCCTGGTCGCCACCTTCACCGTAGACCGCCTGGGCCGTCGGGCGCTCATGCTGTGGGGCACAGTCGTCATTACGGTTATACACGGTCTGTTGGGCATCGCCTTTTTCCTGGGCATCAAAGGGCCGCTGATCCTGGGCCTTACCCTTGCGGTGATCGCCGCCTACGCCACGTCTCTGGCGCCCGTCACATGGGTGTTGCTGTCGGAAATCTTCCCCAATCGCATCCGGGGATTGGCGATGTCGATTGCCGTATCCGCCTTGTGGATTGCCTGCTTCGCGGTGACCTACACCTTCCCGATTCTCAACAAGCTCCTGGGGGCCGCGGGAACCTTCTGGTGTTACGGCGCCTTCTGCCTCCTGGGTGTCATCTTTATCGCCCTCTTCGTTCCGGAAACCAAGGGTAAAACCCTGGAAGAGATCGAAGCCAGCCTGACCAAACAACGGTAGGGGTAAAAGCGGACCGTCCTCCGACGCCTGTTGGAGGACGCGTTCGCAGGCCACGGAGCCCGTCAGACCTCGCCCAGATTTTGAAATCTATAGCGACTGGTGCGGCGGTAGACCTGGCCCGGTTTGAGCCAGGGGCTCGGAAATGCCGGCTGGCTTACCGCATCGATGAACCCCTGAGGTTCAAGCGCCACGGCACCCCATGCTGCAACGGCGCGTGACAAGCCGGCATAGGCCTGCAGGCAGGGCTGGTCGGTATAGAGCGCCATTTCGAGCCCGGATCTGGGCGCATACAATGTGGCGGCGGGCGCGGTGTCCAGCCCCGTGTCAGCCCCGAGGACCCAGCTCTGATTGAGGCCAATCTGCGTCAATTGCGGATGTTTCCGGGACAGTATCGCCGATAGGGGTTGGGGTTGATGAAGATCGAAGAGCGTGTCGGTCACCGGCAACCGTAGTCCCGTCGCCAGACAAGCCTCGTCAACCTGCAGAATTTCGTCCCCTCTTATACCCAGACTATGATCCAAGAGATCCCCGCCGGGCGTCTGGTCCAGGTTGAAATAGAGATGATGCGTCAGGTCGACGGGGCACGGCGCATCGACCTCGGCCTTGTAATCGATTTGCAGCATCATCGCCTCGGGCAGCGACAAGGTTACCTCGACCGCCAGGACACCGGGATACCCCTCCTCGCCGGCCGGTGAAACGTAGCGCAAAACCAGCGGGGCCTCATCTGAAGGCCTCGCGTCCGCCCGCCAGACACGCCGGCTCAGGCCCTTTGCGCCACCATGAAGGTGGTTCGGACCTTCATTTCGCGTCACCTGCCACACCGCATCATCGCAGCGGAAGCTTGCCTGTCTGAGGCGATTGACCGTACGCCCGACGATACAGGCCTGGTAGGTCTTATCGGCTTCGTAGTCAGACAAACGCTCAAAGCCAACTATGGTCTCGACAAGCCCCTCGGCCGATGGCGCCTTGAGGCTGCGTAGGGTCGCCCCGTAGGTCATGACCTCCACACTCAGGCCTCCCCTCTTGGCCAGGGTCATGCTGTGGACCTTTACGCCATCGGCCAGACAGCCGAAGACCTTGCCGCGGCTCATAGCTTCGCCAGTCGGCCACCGTCCACGTTCAGGCTTGCGCCCGTGATAAAGGCGGCTTCGTCGCTGGCCAGAAACGCGGCGGCATGCGCGATATCGTGCGGGTATCCGATATCACCCTTTTCCAGCACTTCAGCCCCGGACTGGAGGTTCGGGCTGGCCCACAGCATCGGCGTGTCAATGGCGCCTGGCAGCACAGCGTTGGCGCGGATTCCGAGCGCCGCGCCTTCAATGGCGCTCGATCGTGTCAGGGAGGCAAGCGCCGCTTTAGCGGCCGCATAGGGTGCGACCAGGGGCGAGGTCTGGAAGGCATGTATACTGGATACGTTCACAATGGCGCCACCGGGCGTCATGTGACGAAACGCCTCACGCGTGAACAAGGCAGCCCCCACCAGATTCACACCCAACAATTGGTGCCAGTCTGCGGCTGTAAGCTCCACGAGCGGCTTGTAGATCATCATCCCGGCGACGTTGATCACAACGTCGAGCTGACCGGTCTCATCCATGGCGCATTGACACGCTGCCACCACATCACCTTCGGAGGCGACGTCACAGCGTGTGAAAATGACTTTGGGGGCGCCAAGGCCAAGCAGCTCCGTCACCACATCGGCGGAAGGCTCCGCTAACCGATCAACCAGCACCAGGCTGGCCCCCTCAGCGGCCAAGCGCCGCGCACACGCCAATCCAATGCCACCGAGAGCGCCCGTCACGAGGGCTGTCTTATCTGAAAACCGCATGCTTTTCACCATTCCCGCACATAGCCATCGGCCCCACGCCAGGCAGGATTACGCCAGGGCGGACAGTCACGGCTGAGTTCACGGACCTTCTCTTCATCAACAACAACGCCAAGCCCTGAGCCGAAAAATGCCTCGACCATACCGTCCTTGACATCAAATATCTCCGGATTTTTCACATAGGCCAAAAGATCATGGTCATCCGTATTGTAGTGGATACCGAGTGACATTTCCTGAATAGCAAAGTTTGGCGTCGCAAGGCCAATTTGCATGCAAGACGCCAAGGCAATCGGTCCGAGCGGACAGTGAGGCGCAAGGGCGACATCGTAGGCCTCGGCCATGGCAGCCATGCGCCTGACCTCGGAGATACCGCCTGCATGACTAAGGTCGGGTTGGAGAATGTCGATGCACGCGACCTCGAGAAAGGGCTTGATATCCCAGCGCGAATAGAGCCGCTCGCCCATGGCGATCGGAATGCGCGTCAGAAGCGACAGCTGCTTGATCGCCTCAGGGTGCTCGCTCAAAAGCGGCTCCTCGATAAAGAGCGGCCGCAATGGCTCCAGAAGCATGGCCAGTTGTTTAGCCATAGGCTTGTGCAGGCGACCGTGGAAATCCAGCCCTGCGTCCAAGCCCAGCGACTGGACGTCCGAGAGCCGTTGGACGACGCCGTCCAGGGAGCGTGGACTGTCAAGCCAGGCGGCATCCTCCGTAGCGTTCATCTTGACCGATTTAAAGCCCTGCTGCAGGCGCACCCGCGCCGCGTCAAGCACGTCCGACGGGCGGTCACCGCCCACCCAGGCATAGACCGCGACCCTGTCCCGCACCTGCCCGCCCAGAAGCTGATGCACAGGCACGCCCAATCGCTTGCCTTTTATATCCCAAAGCGCCTGATCCAGCCCAGACAGCGCCGACATCAACACAGGCCCGCCGCGATAGAAGCCGAGCCGATAAGCCGTCTGCCATACGTCCTCAATACGGTCGGCCTCGAAGCCAAGGAAACGATCCCTTAGAGCCGCGTAGGCGCCGACGACGGCCTCAGTGTGCCCCTCAAGACTGGCCTCCCCCCACCCGACGAGACCGTCATCGGTTTCCACACGTACAAACATCCAACGCGGCGGAACCGGGAAGGTCTCAATTCGGATAATCTTGGACCTCTGACCGGTTTCCCGTCGCTCCAAGTCCGCTTCCCTCGCCACAGGATTTTGCTCAAATATCTGCATAAAAAACTCGCATTTCATTCCGCCTGTCGCACGCGATCAGCCATATCCACAAATATTATGTTGCGGCCGAAACGTCAATATATGTATTATAAATAAGGGGCAAGACCTCCGATTGATCGTCTCCGCCGACAGATTTTTTCGACCATCTATAATTTTGAATATTAAATATAAATATCACACATCATTCACATAACGGCCTTTCATGCGACAAAAATCATCCAAAGTAGTGCCAAGATAGGATCAACTCGCCCAAACATGAACATAAATCTGATTTGAACTTTATATATTGATACGAAAAGTTGGCATTTGTCATTTTTATATTTCACTATACTACTATATATTATTCCTTATATTGCTTTAGTGCGTCATTTTTCGACATAGACACCTCCGCAAATCGGGCTCCCTTGACAGTTATATAATATTTATTTTCGATTTTTATCGAAGACGATCTCGGGTTATGGCGTGTAGATCGCCTCCACATGTCCTTTGAGGTCATCAGCATAAAAATAGATCGGACGCAGATTCCCCGCCACATACCGATCCACCTGGTCTGAGAAATGAGCGGACTGGGGATGGCCGCTCTGCCCCCCGATGCTGATCGCATAGGCGCGCACGCGCGGCCCAAACTCGACGACAGCGACAAAGCTGTTCCCTGACGTGCCGTAGTAGCGACGCGTGCCGGGATAGGCCTTCGCGCCGAAGGACGCGAGCGCCCCCCACTGATTAGATGTAAACGGCACAGGGTAGCTCGGCTTGACATCGTCAAACACCTGTTCAACCTCGCCATCATTACGCTGGAAGCGATTGATATCGCCCCACGCCACCCGCCAGGAGCCAAAATCTGAGTTCAGCCGGGCAACGGCTTCCTGTAGAGCCTGCAATCGATCTTCAGGAGAACTTTTCTGCTCCATATAATCCCAAACGCTCATCTTCGATCCCGCGGCAAGGGGCGCCGCCCGGCGCCACAGCGCCTCGCCCCAGAAGACCGCCAGCGACGTGGCCTGCGAGTTGCTGCTCCATCGCCGGTCCCAGTCGAGGAGAAGCCGCATAGGTGCCGCTAAGCCTGCATGGCGCGGATCGGTCGGCGGCAGGGCGTCAAAAGCGCTGCCGAGATTCGGTAAAAGCCTGTCAAAGGTCGGCAGCCACGGGTCATAAGCAAGGTCGCGCAGCCCCTCCAGCGTTACCTTGTCTGCCGTCTGAAGCAGCTTTACCGCATGGAGGCCGCGCGGATTTTCGCCGGCCTGGTCCATGTACCGCGGATAGTCACTGGCCTTAGGGCTATCCTCACCGGCCGCCGTCCACGGCCAGTTGTTCGTGTTGAACACGTAGCCCGTCTTTGGGTTATAGACATGCGGCAGGCTTTCGAGGCTATGGAGTCCTTTCCAACGCGTCGTCGGATCACGGCCGTCGACAGGCGAAGTATAATCAAAGCGATCGTCGCGCAGAGGCACAAACTGGGGATGGAGATAGGCGATGTCACCCTTCTGGTCGGCGAAGATCGTGTCATTGGACGAATTGGCGCGAAGCCTGGCAATCTCTAAAAAGCCATCAAGGTCCGTCGCCTTGGTACGCAGAAAGGACTGCTGGAGGGCGGCCAGGGGGCGGTTCATAAGCGCCACGGCTATCCACTTCCCGTCAACCAGCCCCATAACAGGACCGTTGTGAGTTGTGTAGACGGTGAAAGTGCGATTGGCCGGCGCTCCGGACGGCAGACGGTAGGTGATGGTGATGCGGCGCTGCTTCAAAAGACGCCAGCGCTTTCCATCCCGATACACAAAGCGGCCGCCGGACCGAGCCCTGACCGTTTCGGCAAACTCGTCAATGGCATCGACGCCACTTGAGGTGTGCATCCATCCGGCGGAAGCGTTGAACCCCTGATAAATGAAAAATTGGCCCCAGGTCGCCGCCCCGTAAACATTCAGCCCCTCGTCGCTTGTCACCTGCTGTTCTGCCCGAAAGAAGAAGCTTGTGTGGGGGTTTATCAAGAGGAGCGCGTGGCCATCGCGCGTGCGCGACGGCGCCAGAGCTATACCGTTCGAACCTGTTGGCTCCTCATAGGCCACCCCCCGCTCGACATCCGATAAAGCCAGGCTGGTTCCCTCGTAAAAGCTCTTCAGCCGGCCAAGTGGCACCTGCTCTATATCGCCACCAATACTGCCTTCGGAGAAACTGAGGGCCATCCAAGGCTCGAAATGCGTGAGAACTTTCGGGCGCACCTCCGGATGCTTGGCAAGATAGGTGTTGAGCCCATCGGCCCAGGCGACCATCAGCGCACGCAGCCACGCGGGGCTACGCGCATAGTCAGCCTGCAGGGTCTTCGGGTCGGTGAACATACGCTGACGTAAATCCGTCCAGATGGCGGCTTCGCCGTCGACTTCGGCCGTTCGGCCCAGGGCCTGAAGGTAATTGCGTTCGATGCGCCCGAAATCGTCCTCAGCCTGCGCGTACATCATGCCAAAAACAGCATCGGCGTCCGTCGCGCCATGGACGTGTGCAATACCCCAGTCATCCCGCGTAATGGTGACATCCCGGGTGTGGGCCAGCCCCGACGTTGGAAGCGTAAGACAGGTCAGGCCTAACCAAAGCATGCCCATGCCGAGGTGTCGCGGCGCACCGCACCATCCCAACAGCCTGGCACAAACTCGCCTGAGACTGGCAGAGCGACCACCTGAAGGCCTCACAGCGTCTATATCACTCCGCACTCCCACCGGTCGCCCTCCCCTTAACCCTTCACCAGCAAATGTCCGGATTTCAACCAGAATGGCGCCAGACAGCCGGGTGTCTGACCCAGGGGCAGAATGGACGGACCTAAGTTTACGCCTAAGGCTTCAGACATAAAGCTACGTCGGGCGTCGATACGGCTCATGACGTCGGGATGGCGCGTGGCGATCTCGGATCTTAACGCAGCGTCCGCCAGAACAACCGGGTCTTCACAGTTCAAAGCCCAACCCAACGGCATCGGCGTCGGGATGATGTCCACCTGGAAGACCATGCCAGACCTGAGCCGGTAATCCCCGGTCGGACGGATCGGGGTATTAACCCACTCCTCGTGACCACACAGATGCCCCGGATTGAGCATGGAGGCCAAGCCCCCTTGCGCCAGGGTTTCGCTGACGCGCGAAAAAACCTCTGTCCCGGCAATGCCGATATCAACAGTCTCATACCACGTAAGCAAGCCCTTGAAATAGGCCGATGCCGTCTTCAGGAAATCATCGTCCCCGTCGCTGATCAAGCCGGCCCTGGCGGACAAGCCGCCCCAGTAGCCGACCGCCGTCGTCACGCCGTCGCCTCGCGACAATCGCCGCGCCGTCGGACTGCGCAAGCCGACCACCGGCCCTGAGGCGTCGCTCGAGGCCAGCATAACGTGCGCGCTGAGCGGCTCACCTGCGTAAGCCATCCGCGCCGCAGCCTCAAGTTCGCTGTCGCCCTCCCTCACCTGGGTCACAATCCGCCAGACAGCCGCCGTGGCCCGGGACGCGGCCCACTCGAAGGCGGCGATCTGGTCGGCGTCCACGATCGCCCGCAATCCCTGTTCCGGATGCATGAGGCTTTCGGTCCGATCCACAACCGCCAACGGATCGCCCGCGGACCGACGCAACGCATCGACATAGACAGACGGGAAGAAAAAGCCCGCGTCTTCACCTGCCTCAAGCGCAGGCGGCTTCCAGCCCACAAGGCCAATACGTTGACCGGCACGGATGCCGATATCTTTTAACACCGCCAACAGGCTGGGCGCACGGCTTCGGTCCTGGCCCGGAAGGCTCATCGCCTGGCAAAGCCTCACCTCAAAGCTCGAGAGGCGTGTCATGGCTTGCGCGAACGAGACACATTCATTGCCAGTGATGATCACGCGGGCGTCTTCCGGCCCCAGCATCAAGATCGCTTCTTCGAACCGCGGCTCGAAATCACAAAGATAGGCGATGTTGGAAAAGTGTTCGCGATCCGCATAGACAGCTACCCAGTCGCAGCCAGCGCGGGCATAGGTCTCTCGACAACGCAGATCGTAGGTGTGAACCGGGACCGAGGGCTTTTGAAGAGGTAGCCCGAAATCAGGTACGGATACGGGCGCAAGTTCGACGGTCATGTTTTATGCCTTACAAAGACGGATCGTCATGGAATTTAGACCTGCGGCACCAAGCTTATGTGGCGCGTCTGAAACCCGAATGATCAAGTTGAAAAATTGGCCAGGTTAGGCGTGGACAGAGCGACTCAAAGTCCACCCCGCATCCGCCATTTACTAATACTTATATTACATATAATGAGCGACGTGTCGACGCCTTGTCAATCGCAAATATGTCTAAAGATTGCAAAGATGGTCCGGATCCAGACTGATGAGATGCGCGCTGGGCAGGCGCGCCAAAGCGGCTCTGGGCATCGCTTGCCCTGAACTCATCCACATGTGAAAGCAACCCCTAAGCTGGCGCTTATGGGACATCAAGGGTACGGATCATGTGCCCGTGCGTTTTAGGGACAGACGCGTGGAGCGCCTAGCGCTGAGGCGTCTGGTCGGCCTGGACCTTGACCATCAGGTCAAGCGCGCCTTGAATCAGATCGCGCATCCGGGTTTCAGCTTCGGCACTGTCACCGGCCAGGATAGCATCGGCGACACGTTTGTGATCGACGACACTCGCTAACCGCACACCTTTAAAATCATTCGTTTTTCGAATGCTGAACCGCAAAGCAGTTTCGATCATCTCGCGCATCTGGCGATAGAATCGATTGCCGCTCGCCTCGAGTACGGCGACATGGAAATCAATGTCGGAGGTGAGTGCGTCGTCTTCACCGCGTTCGGCCGCAAACATACGTCCAATCGCGCTGTTGATCGCCGCCCGCTGCTCACCCGTGGCGACCCTGGCCGCGAGACAGGCAGCGCCTGGCTCGACGCTGAGCCGAATTTGCGTGAACTCTATAAGCAGACCCAGCGAGAAATTACGTTCGAGAAGCCAGCGCAACACCTCGGGGTCAAGAAGATTCCAGTGATCTTCGGGCTCGACGCGCGTCCCCTGACGCGGTCGCGCCGACAGCAGGCCTTTCGACGTCAGCATCTTGACCGCTTCACGCGTCACCGTGCGCGCGGCATTGTAGCGCTGCGAAAGTTCAACCTCTTTTGGGAAGACCTGGTCTCGGTACTTTCCTGTAACAATCTCTATACCAAGGTCTTGAACGATAGACTGTGTAAGGTTCGTTGGGGTCAGTCTTGCTCGCATATGTCGTGCCTATTAATCCTGCAATCTCCAGCATACAGCCAGATCGTGACTCGTAACAGACCTGGCTCCTGATAGAAATGCCAATCTCAGAAATTTCACCAAATCAAGCCCGGCCAATGGCTTTGTGTCAAAAAAAAGCGCGGTGCTTTTTAGGGCACCGCGAAGGACAGTCGTCATTGGGAGGATTTAGACGCCTGGCATCAGAAGGTCATACGGAACCCTACATTATAGAAGGCGCCGTCGAGATTATCGCTCAGGAGTTCGGCCTCATAATATCCCTTTTGGACCAGATGCTCCTTGGTCAGGTTTGTGCCCTCGATGAACACATCCACGCGCGGGGTGATCTGATAGGAGGCACGCATATCAATCTGATCGTAGGCTTGCGTAAAGACCGGCCCGCCCGAACCATCGCCGCTCAGGCTGGATAAGAACCGATCACGCTTGTTGTAGGCCACACGAACCGAAAGCGGGCCCTTTTCATAGAATCCGATCAGGTTGTACGAGTTGCCCAGCCCCGGCAGCGCGAAGGTACGACCCGCAACCTCTGTCGAATTTGACACCTTGGCGTTGCTGTCGACCAGGGTCGCGTTCGCAGTAACACCGAAGCCACTCCACCAGCCGGGCAGGAAGTCAAAGGAGTACGTGCCCGCCAGCTCGATCCCTTCGGCACGCGTCTTTGCCAAGTTGCGGGGACGCCGGGTCAGGAAGGTGGCCGTCGTGGCCGTAAAGGCCGGGTCAGCCAGGTGGGTCCTGCCGTCTATGACGCTGGTTGTATCAAGACGTTGCGCGTTGGTGATGGTGAAGGCTTCAGAGGCAACTCCGTAATCGATGAAGTCGCTCACATCCTTGCTGAAGATGGCCGCGGCCAGGTTAAGGTTTTTCTTCGGATACCACTCGAGCGACAGATCAAGGTTCTTCGACAGGTAAGGCTTCAAGGCCGGGTTGCCGCCGCTGGCGAGCATATTGCCCTGACGCGCATCGTCAATGGAGGTGTTCGGACGCATGTCGCTCGGGCTCGGCCGGGTAAGGGTTTCCGAGGCACCAAAGCGCGCCAGCAGGTGTCGGGTTATGTTCAGTTTGACATTGAGGCTGGGCAGAAGCTTGCTGTAGTTAGCCTCAACTGTACGCTCAACGGGCGTTGCGCTGGCATAGACCGGCGTCTGGTTACCTTCGGATATCCACTTGACATCGACCAGCTGACGATCCGATCCAGACGCACGAACCTTCGTGCTGATATAGCGCGCCCCCAGATTGAGGGACCAGGGCATGTCCGCTACCTCGCCCGCGAAGTTGGTCTCGATATAGGCCGATGAGGTCTTCTCCTCCACCCAGTACGAACTGGGCTGGCGCTTAAGCGTGTAACCGCCATTCGCCTCAAGTTGAGCCGCCACAGATCCGGGTGCCCGACCGTAATAGGTGTCCAGTTGCGCCAGCGCTTCAGGCGAAGCCAGATAATCGAGCAACTCCAAACCATCGAAGGAGAAGAACTTCAAAGGTGCATTGGCGCCCAGGCCACCGCCCAGGAAGTCATTGCCCAGGTCAAGAGGCGTGAGAAAACGCTCCGGCAGGACAACCGGGTAACCACAGTAGGTGCAATAGGCGTCACCGATACCGAACAACTCGTTCTCCTTGCGCGTGTCATTGAACGCGACACCCAACATGACAGAACTGAAGACACCGCGGTCCACGATGTAGGTCGCATCAAGGCGTCCTTCCTGAACAGATGTCGAAGTGTTGCTACCGCCTCGCGTCGCATAGTGTGCCCGTGCATTGCTTGGATCGGAGATACTGGCACCCAGGACCTCAAGTTGCGGCAAACTGCCGTCCGACGGTTGCTTCCAGGTAACATTGGTCGGAATGCCGACCACAATATAATAGGATCCCGAGCCGCCAACATTGCTGGCATCGGACGTCGACAGGTCACCGACAATCGTCAACTGATCAGTGGGGTGCCAATCCATATTAATGCCGAAGGCCGTTGTATCGGACTTGCGAGGATAGGCCTGCATTACCATGTCCCACTGCCCGTTTTCAGTCTGCTCAATGACGTCGCGATTGGCATCGATGGCGGCGGTGCGCACCTGATTTTCCAGGAAGTAGAACGCACCGGTCGCGACGGTGCGCTTGATATTGTAGCGGCTAAACAGCGCATCAGCCGTGAAGGTGAGTTCGTCACTGGGGCGATACTGATAGGTCGCAGTGAGCCCGGTCCGCTCCTGGCGCTGCTCACTCAGATTGAGATTGTAATTGCGGGGAAAGCGAACGTTCGTGAAAAGAGGCACATTGGGGCTGATATTGGAACCGTATCCGTTCGTTTGACCGGCTTGCGTGCCGATCGAAGCGTTCGGGACATAGCCGCTGACATTGAACGAATCCTCGCGCGCATCGCGCAACTGATAAGACGCCGAGACCATCAAGCCCATCTTGCCATCATAGAACGTCGTGCTGTACAGCGCAAATGCGCTCGGCGTGGTCTTGCCGCTCAGGCTCTCATTATGCGCCTTCAGACTCACCACCCCCTTTGTAGCACCGATATCAAGCGGACGGGGCGTTTTAAGATTGATGGTAGAACCAATACCGCCCTCCGGGATCGACGCCCGCGAGGTCTTGTAGACATCGGCACCGCTGATCAACTCCGCAGCAATATTGTCAAAACCGAAGCCGCGGCCGCCGCTGTCATTGGCAATCGTCCGACCGTTAAGCAGAACGTTGTTAAATTGCGGACCGAAACCTCTGACGGTGACACTCGACCCTTCGCCCAGGCTTCGGTCGATCGATACACCCGGAATGCGTTGCAAGGATTCTGCCACATTGCCATCAGGAAACTTACCCAGGTCTTCTGATGTAATGGAATCGAGCCCCACTACAGACTGACGCTTGATACGGGCGGCAGCCGACAGACTTCCGCGAATACCCGTAACGATAACCTCTACCGCCTCTTCATCGCCGGCTGGCGCCGGCGCTTGCGCGTGGGCCATAACCGGCAGGATAAACGACGACAACGCACCGGCAACCGCAAGAACGCTCGTCCCTCTTAGAAACTTATTCCGCATATCTCTCCCTCTCTTTGATATACCACTGCTGGCTTCAAGTTGACAAAAAGCGGCGCCTAACCTTGATTGCCCGCCCTCAACATATGTAATATATATATCATCTTTTCGTGTCAAGTTCGTCACGATTGGAATTTGAGCTTTTTGACATTTTCAAGCGCTTCACGGTTGATTGCCACGCGAAAGCCGCAACCAATCCTTACCGCATGGCAGGTCGGAGACAGGTCCGATGATCTCGATACCTGCGTGCTTGTTTAGAGAATGATTAAAGCGCGACCGATTGCCCCCAGTCGATAAAGGGCCGACCATTCGCATGGTGATCGTCGGCTATTGTTTTGCGATCATGCCCAAGGGGCCCTTGTGAAAAGGCTCATCTCGACCACACCTATGCTGGTGCCATCACCCGGATGCAGACGCAAAGCCCCCGGATCGATCGAAGTTTCGAAGGACCGCTAAGATTGTTGCCTAAATGCGCGACCGGCCCCGCCACATGTTTGATACCACAGTTCAGAGCCGACTGAACCAAGGCGGGCAGCCTTACTTAATAGAATTCCCAATAACCTGATATAAACGCAGACAATCTGCCTTTATGACCTTTGGACGCGTAATGCCTTACAGAAGACATGAGAGTTCTGAGGGACTGCGGCAGCGGGCCTTCCTAGTAATTGCGCTCACTTAACCAGGCACTCGAATCATGCTTCGCGCGCCCCTGATGCCGATTTGATTATCCCATTAGGCGCCCGTTACAGAAGCGGATATAAAAGAACCGACGCACTCAGATCATTTCATAGTCACTGACTGTCGTACATAGGGTCGCGGATGAGATACTAGGAACTCACTAAGTTCCGGACAAATAACCGATGGAGCACTCACGCCTGCCTCTAAGTCCATGCCCCTTCTTTCAATTATAGCGAACCTACTGGCTCGACTTCACGCGCAAATAATCGACCAGAGCCGCGCGGGCCTTCGGGTCGGTCACGCCGCGAAACGCCATGCGTGTGCCTGGCACAGCCTTGGTCGGAGCGGTCAGGAAGGTGTCGAGCGTCTTGTCATCCCAGGTGACGCCATAGGCCTTCATCGCGGCGCTGTATTTGAAGGTCGCCGAGTGGCCGCCGGCCTTGCTGCCGTAAAATCCGTAGAGATTGGGCCCGACGCCGTCACGCTTGCCGGCCTCGATGCTGTGGCAGGCCTTGCACTGTGCAAAGGCGCGCTCCCCCAGAGCCAGGGTGGCCGGATCAACCGGCGCCGGCTTAGCGGGCTTGGCCATCACCGCCGCGGGCATGCTGCCCAGACAGACGGTCAATATGAGAGCGTGAATGAGTTTCATAGGATCTCCAGCCTGTAAGCGCCAACATCCGACAAGTTTATGGCATTTTTGTTAGGGTTGCCACATATTGTAATCCATTACAACTGGATTTAGGCCGCCTTGAGACACGCGACGAACTGATCGCGCCAACGCGCCACATCATGCGTACGGACATTGTCATAGAGCGCTTCCCAGCGCGCCTTGCGTTCTTTCAACGGCATGGCCAGCCCCTTCTTGATCGCTTCGGACATATCTTCTCGGCTGAGCGGGTTAACGATCAACGCCTCCTTCATGTGCTCGGCGGCGCCAGCGAACTGCGACAAGACCAGCACGCCCGGATTGGCCGGGTCTTGCGCTGCCACAAATTCCTTGGCGACGAGGTTCATACCATCACGTAAGGGCGTCACCAGTCCGATATGGGCGGCGCGGTAAATGCCGGCCAGTTCGTCACGCCGGTAAGGCCGGTTGACATAGCGCAGCGGCACCCAGTCGACCGTCGCATAGGCCCCGTTGATCTGGCCGGATATGGTGTCCAGCCTTGCCCGCAAATCCTGATAGGCATCGACGTCATCGCGCGAGCGCGTGGCGATCTGAAGCATGAAGAGATGCTCGTGAAGATCGGGATTATCGGCCAGCAGGGTCTCGTAGGCGGCAAAGCGCTCCTCCAGCCCCTTGGAATAGTCGAGCCGATCGACGCCCAGCACCATCTTGCGGCCCGCCTGGCTCTTGACCATCAGCTTGCGATAGGCCTCTGCCGCGTCGCTCTTCAGCGTTTCCTCGAAATCCTCGGCGTCAATACCAATGGGGAAGGCCTTGGCGCGTACCTTCTTGTCATAGGCCTCGACCAGACCGCCGTCTGAGACCACCGCCTGCACATCATGGACGGCGTAATCGACGAAGTTTTCGCAGTCGTCCTCGGTCTGGAAACCAATCTGATCATAGCTGAACAGGGCCTCGACCAGTTCACCGTGGCGCGGCAGGGTGCTTAAGATGCTGCGCGCCGGCCACGGAATATGCAGGAAGAAGCCGATGCGGTTGGTGACGCCGCGCTTGCGCAGTTCGCGCGCCAGCGGGATCAGGTGATAGTCCTGCACCCAGATGAGGTCGTCCGGTCCGATCAAAGGCAGCAGGGTTTCGGCGAAGCGCGTATTGACGCGGGTATACCCCTCATCGAAGCTGCGCTCATAGGCGACCAGATCGGTGCGGTAGTGAAAGAGCGGCCACAACGTGCGATTGGCATAGCCGTTGTAATATTCGCTCTGGTCCTGCTCCTCCAGATCGAGCAGGGCCACGGTGACGCCGCCGACCTTCTGCATCGACATCTGGCCGGTATAGGTCTCGACCGTCTGGCCGCTCCAGCCGAACCACAGACCCTTGTCTTCGCGCAAGGCCGCCGCCAGCGCCATGGCGAGGCCGCCGGCGGTGCCGACGCCGGAATCGGCTGGCGGATTTACACGATTAGATACGACGATAAGACGGCCCAACAGGCACCTCCAGTTTGAACACTTCAGTTTGCAGCGCCCGCGCCAGCCAGGCATGGACTGCGTCCACGCTGTCCAGACGGAAGCGCGCAAAGGTTTGACGCGGCGGCCCGACCAGAATGCCGACGCCGCCAAAGGCGTTGACCGCGCGAAAGGCGTCCTCATCGGTCAGGTCATCGCCGATAAAGAGCGGCATCGTGCCGAAAAAGGGCGGTTCGACCATGAAGGCCCGCACCGCGCGGCCCTTGTCCATGCCGGGTGACAGGAACTCCGCCACCATGACGCCACGTTGCAGCTTGAGGCCGGTTCGATCCGCCAGATCATCAGCGAAGGCGCCGACCTGCACCTCGATATCGGCGGCGTTGCGGTAGTGCAGCGCCACGCTGAGCGGCTTGGTCTCGACCACGACGCCCGGGTATTTTTCGGCAAAAGCCGCGATGTCTCGCACAGCCTGCGCCAGTTTGGGATGGGGCCGCGCCGTCAGCATATCGAGGCGAGCGTCACGGCGTTGCAGGCCATGACTGCCAGCCATGGCGACAATAGTGCCTTCGAGAATACGGTCGAGATCAGCGATCGAACGGCCGCTGACAATCGCCATCCGGCCGCTCAGGCGCAGTTGCATGTCGCGCAGCAGGCTGTTGCGCGCGGCATCTGGCCCGACCCCTTCAGGCACAGGCGCGAAAGGCGCAAGCGTGCCATCAAGGTCAAGGAACAGCGACACGTGCGCCATCGTCAGCGTCATTTGGCCGCCTGTACCTTGCGCGGCATGCTCAACCTGCGACATCATCATGATACCGCCCGCCCACAGTGCAGGGGGCGCGACACATCTGCCATAGCCGGAATCTCCTTTTGGTCTGCTACGTGTTCTACAGTCCAAAAGCCTGATGAACTCACCCTACATAAGCAATATAGCATCAAATACCGATATAGATTTGAGTATCGTCTTAGATGTGAAAGAAAATCTCAAAAAATAAAATATTCATAAAGGCGAAAATATGCCGTTGAGGCAAGGTTAGACATATGATCATGTCGTGTCTACCCTCATACCTATGTTTTTAGCCGATCTCTCGTTTCTGTGATCAGACACGTTATCTGCCGTGAAGCTTCGCCCATAATTTAGCCATGGTCATGGGTTGCTTGACCTCACGCCCTTCCGGCCTGAAAGTTTTCCTATGACCCCATCACCGCCCCACACGCTCGATCTGTCGCCGATCGGCAATTGCGCCGCCACAGCCCTGATTGATCGGCAAGGGCGTTTTGTCTGGGCCTGCTGTCCGCGCGTAGATGGCGAGCCGGTGTTTTCCGCCCTGCTCGATCCAACGGCGGGAGACGGCGCCGGTTACTGGTCGGTCGAAATCGAGGATCAGGCCGAGATCGAACAGGCCTATATCCGCAATACCGCGGTGCTGCGCACGGTGATGCGCGACACCCACGGCAACGCGCTTGAGGTGATCGATTTCGCGCCGCGCCTGCACCATCTTAACCGCACCTACCGGCCGTGGGCATTTTACCGCCTGGTGCGACCGCTCAAAGGCGCGCCGCGTATCCGCATCCGCCTGACGCCGACGGGTAACTGGGGGCGGGATCTGGCGCGTGAGACCGCCGGCTCCAGCCATATCCGCTATGAATGCGGGCCGGTCGATATGCGCCTGACCACCAACGCCCCCCTGACCTATGTCCGCAACGCCCATATCTTCCGGCTCGAGAAGCCCCTGGCCTTCCATCTCGGTCCGGACGAGCCCTACCCCAACGACGTGCTGGCTGATTCCGAGCATATGCTGCACGCCACGACCGCCTACTGGCAGGGCTGGGTGCGCACCCTCTCCCTGCCGCTGGAGTGGCAAACCGCCGTCATCCGCGCGGCTATCACGCTCAAGCTGTGCGCCTATGAAGAGACCGGCGCCATCGTCGCGGCCATGACCACCTCCATTCCCGAAGCGCCGGGATCGCAGCGCAACTGGGATTACCGCTACTGCTGGATACGCGATGCCTATTATGTGGTGCGTGCACTGAACCGGCTGGGCGCCGCCGACATGCTGGAATCCTACCTGGTTTATCTGCGTAATCTTGTGGACATGTCCGCCGGTGGACATGTGCAACCCCTTTACAGCGTTGGGCTTGAGGCCGATCTGGTCGAGCGGATCGCCCCTGACATGCAGGGCTATCATGGCATGGGGCCGGTGCGTGTCGGCAACCAGGCCTTTGAGCATCACCAGCACGACGTCTATGGCCAGATGATCCTGCCGTTGACCCAGGCCTTCTTCGACGAACGCTTTTTGCGGCTGGGCACCGAAAGCGATTTTGCCGCCATGGAGCGCGTGGGCGAGCGCGCCTTCACCGTCTATGATCAGCCCGACGCCGGTCTGTGGGAATTCCGCACACGGGCGCGCGTCCATACCTATTCGGCACTTCTGTGCTGGGCGGCCTGTGACCGGCTGGGCAATGCGGCGGCCTCGCTTGGCCTCACCGAACGCAGCGAACACTGGACCCACCGCGCGAAGATCATCCGCAAGGCCATCGAGGAAAAGGCGTGGAACGAGACGCTTGGCATCTTCACCGGTTCGTTTGGTGGCGATGAGGTCGACGCCAGCCTGCTGCAACTGTTCGAACTGGGCTTCCTGCCGGCCGATGATCCGCGCTGCGTCGCCACCTTCGCCGAGGTTGAGCGCCAGTTGCGCAAGGGCGATAATCTCTATCGCTACGTCGAGCCCGATGATTTCGGCGAACCGGAGACGGCGTTCAACTTCTGCACCTTCTGGTACATCGAAGCGCTCTATATGCAGGGGCGTGTCGAGGAGGCGCGCGACCTCTTCGAGGCCATGCTGGCGCGGCGCACTCATTCGGGCCTGCTGTCCGAAGACGTCAAGGTCGATACCGGCGAACTATGGGGCAATTTCCCGCAGACCTATTCGCTGGTCGGCCTGATCACCTGCGCCACCCTGCTCAGCCGCCCCTGGACGGCGATCCGTTAGGCTTGACCGGCTGGATAGACGCCTGCCGCGCGATCAAGTTGTATACTCAGGCCACGCAGGAACTGGGACTCTACACGATGACCAGCGCAACCATTCTGCCCGGTCAGACGATAGCGCGCGGCGATCTGGTGCGCTTTGGCGCCGCCGATACAGCTTCCTGCGGACCAATCGGGACAACGAAACCCTGATCGTAGGCGGTGACCTGCTCGACGCCCCGACCATGCGTCATGCCCCCTTCGTCATGAACACAATCAATGAGATGGAATGCACCATCCGTGAGCACTACGCCCTCCGCATGGGACAAATTATCTAAGGCGCTCAGGCGTCGCGCAGGCATATGGTATGTTTAAGATTGGCGAGTAGCCGTAGCCACTTCTCAAATCGTGAAAATCTAGTGGGACATGGTTATATTCGCCTAGACTGCCCTTTCGCGAATCCGTCAGTTCGACTGAACCGGCATATTCGCGAAGGCAATTTCGGCTGAGCGCCATAGAGGCACTATGGACGATAAGGGCAACCCTCGGCCAAAATGCGCTAATAAATTAACATTTAATAACACAATCGCGACTTAAGCGCCATTTAGTTGGCAATTATCAAATGGAGCATAAACCACGGGTGTTTTGAAATCATTATTTTTATTATAATAGCACTTAACGCCAAAACGATATATAATTGCCAACATGCAATCATTTAAATTAATCTCAGTGCACGAAATTTTACAGGGTGTTGCGCAACGCCTAAAACGGCGCCGCATAGATGCCAACCTAACCCAAAGAGAATTGGCATCCCGTTCCGGCGTTCCATATGCGTCTCTTCGCCTAATAGAGGACCAAGGCAAGGGAGCGTTCGAATCTGTAGTCAAAATCGCCTTCGCCCTAGACGCGGAAGACGAATTTCAAAACCTCTTCCCTGCCCGACCGCCTAAGAGCCTTGATGATGTAATTGCTCGTCCCATTCGCCAGCGCGTGCGCAAACCATGAAGTACAAACCCGTCAGCCGACTGAAGGTAACGCTCGACATCGAAGGCGCGTCACGTTGCTTAGGTGAAATGGCCTGGAGCCATCAGGAGCGGTGCGCCTTTTTCGAATTCGACGGCGGCTATCTAAACGACCCCTATACGGTTTCGCCATTCTACCTGCCTGCCAAGTCAGGCGCACAACCCGCCAAGCGCGAACCGTTCGAAGGTCTGCACGGCATATTTAACGACAGCCTGCCAGACGGTTGGGGGCGCCTTCTCCTTGACCGGCGCCTCCAAAAGCACGGCATAGACCATCATGCTTTAACACCCATAGACCGCCTTGCCGCAGTTGGCGCTACGGGCATGGGCGCATTAAGCTACCAGCCGGAATTGCCTTCGCCCAAAGGGCTTGACCCATCTACGGATATGGACTGGTTCGCCGAAGAAATTTCGAGAATTCAAGAAGAATTGAGCATCACTGAGATTGAAACCCTGCAAGGAGCTCAAGGCGGCTCGGCCGGCGCTCGGCCGAAGATCATGGTTGGGTTATCAAAGGACCGAAAACACATCGTGATTGACTATGGCCAACCCTTGCCGGCGGGCTACGAGCCATGGTTAGTCAAGTTCAGAAGCTCAAACGACCCCCAAGAGATAGGGGCGGAGGAAGAAGCCTATGCACGTATAGCCCGTGCCGCGGGCGTCGACATGGCTGAAACCCGCCTTATTGAAACGGCAAAGGGTAAGCGACTTTTCGCAACACGCCGTTTTGACCGGAACGAAAATGGTCGCCTCCATATGCACACTGTCTCGGGACTGGTCCATGCCGATCATCGTACCCCATCCCTCGATTATAAGGACGTCCTAAAGGTGGTTCACATGATGACACGCGACCATCAAGAGGTCCTGCGCATGTACCGCCGGATGGTCTTCAATGTGCTTGCACACAACAGAGACGATCACGCTAAAAATCATGCACTCCTTATGAATTGGGAGGGAATTTGGAAATTATCGCCTGCTTATGACCTGACGCTTTCCAGCGGTCCCGGCGGCGAGCATTGCACGACTATTGCCAATGAAGGACGAAATCCTGGTCAAAAGCATATGCTGGAAATCGCTAGGATTACGTCAATTACCGAGCGCGAGGCCTCAGCAGAAATAGATCGAAGTCTCGGAGGCCATTGCAAATTGGCGGTCAATTGCTATCGATCTGGATCTGCCGAGCGCACGAATAGCTGAACTGCAACAGTATCTTGACAAGGGGCAATTTCCCGAGACCTAAGTCATGAACGAAAGTGGCTTTTGGGAATTCCGCACACGGGCGCGCGTCCACACCTATTCCGCGCCACCCTGCTCAGCCGCCCGTGGACCGCGATCCGTTAGGCTTGCCCGGCGAAGCGTTCGATCAGCCATTGCGCCGCCGGCCCCGGCGGGGTGTCGGTGCGATAAATGGCGTGCATATCATAGGTATTGACGTGCCAGTCGGGCAGGTCGAGCGGCACCAGCCGGCCGGCTTCGATATCGCCGCGCACCATAGCCTCCGGCATCGAGCCCCAGCCGACACCCGCCAGCAGCAGGGCATGCTTTGACCCAAGATCGGCCAGCCGCCAGGTCTTGACGCCGATGACGCCAAAGTCCTGACCCGCCGTCACATTGGAACGATCGGTCAGGACAAGCTGGATATGATTGCGCGCATCTCCAGGTGATTTTTTGCCGTGCCGCGCCAGGGGGTGAAAGGGCGCCGCCACCGGCACCAGACGCACCGCGCCGATATGGCGGCGATCCAGCCCTTCGAGCGAGGTGTTGAGCGGACCGCTGATACCGATAACCGCCGTTTTCTCCAGCACCAGTTGGGTGATGGCGCCCAGTGCCTCGACATGGAGACGCAAAGGGATGGTCGGGAAGGAGACCTGAAACGCCTGCAAGGCATCGACCAGGCGCGCTGTCGGCAGCATGACATCGACCGCGATGGAGACCTCCGCCTCCAGACCTTCGAGCAAACCCTTCACGCGGGCACGCATCATATCAACGCCGTGCGTCACCGTGCGCGCCTCGGCCAGCACCGCCTTGCCGGCCTCGGTCAGTTCGGGCTTGCGCGTGCCGACGCGATCGAACACAGGCAGACCGAGCTGGAGTTCGAGATGATCGATGGCGTAACTTATCGCCGAGGTGGCGCGGTTCAGCCGACGGGCGGCGGCAGCGAAACTGCCCGTTTCCACGACACAGAGCAGCACCTGCAATTGATCGAGTGTTGGCGTGCCGGGATTTGACATATCTAAATTTCTGAAATGTTCATTCTAAATTATACTGATTTTCAGGTCAGCGCAATTGTTTTAAATATCACTCATCGACACACCACGCAGACACCTTTTCAAGGAGATTGCCCCGATGGATACCCTGACCCAAACCAGAGAGCGCTCTATCACCAGCACGCATACCGCTTTCCGAACCCTGGAAGGCGACGGCTTTGAAGTACGCCGTGCTATTCCTGCCAAGGCTTATGAGGCGGTCGGTCCCTTCATCTTCCTCGATCATTTCGGTCCCATCGCGTTCCTGCCTGGTGAAGCCAAGGGCGCCTC
Source organism: Asticcacaulis sp. MM231 (assembly GCF_964186625.1). Classification (NCBI taxonomy): domain Bacteria; kingdom Pseudomonadati; phylum Pseudomonadota; class Alphaproteobacteria; order Caulobacterales; family Caulobacteraceae; genus Asticcacaulis; species Asticcacaulis sp. MM231. The sequence continues at coordinate 100,014 of NZ_OZ075109.1, read as the reverse complement.
GGCCCATCCGCACGCCGGCATTGAAACCCTGACCCTGCTGCTGGAAGGCCGCAGCATCCATAAGGACAGTCTGGGCAATACCAGCGTGATGCAGCCCGGAGAAGTCCAGTGGATGCGCGCCGGCCGCGGCATCGTCCATGACGAAGGCCCCGACGCCGAGATCCGTCGCACAGGTGGCCGCAACCATGGCATTCAGCTCTGGCTCAACATGCCCAAGGGTAAAAAGCACGACGATCCGGCCTATCGGCATTTCGTCGCCAGCGACATTCCACTGATCAAAGGCGACAAGGCGCACGCTCGTATCGTCGCTGGTCACGTCGGTGATGTCACCGGCCCGCTGACTAGCCATGGCAACCCCGTGGTCATCCATGTGTCTTTGAAAGCCGGCGGATCGATGACTTTAGATACCCACGCTGCTCAGGAACTGGCGCTCTACACCATGACCGGTGCAGCCATGCTGCCCGGCCAGACGGTCGAGCCTGGCGACCTGGTGCGCTTCGGCGCGGGCGATACAGTCTCCCTGCAGGCCGATCAGGACAGTGAAATCCTGATCGTCGGCGGCGATCCGCTCGATGCGCCCATTGTCCGTCATGGCCCCTTTGTCATGAACACCATCGATGAGATGGAACGCACCGTCCGCGACTACTACGCCGGCCGCATGGGACAGATTATCTGATGCACTCATAGGCCACGCAGGCTCCTCGCATGAGCTCGGGCGGGCACTCGGCCTTGCCAGAACCATAGAGTGGTTCTGGAGCCTTTTCCCTCTCGCTTTTTAACATCGACACCTTTTAAACCCCTCCCCTCAACCTCAAGGAATATCATCATGGCTAAGGTTCTTGTTCTCTACTATTCATCCTACGGTCACATCGAAACCATGGCCAAGGCGGTGGCCGAAGGCGCCCGCGCCGCCGGCGCCCTGGTCGACATCAAGCGCGTGCCCGAAACCGCGCCAGAAGCGGTGGCCAAGGCCGCGCACTTCAAGCTCGATCAGGAAGCGCCGATCGCCACCATCGCCGATCTGGAAAACTATGACGCCATCATCATCGGCGTCGGCACGCGTTTTGGTCGCCTCGCTTCGCAAATGGCCGCCTTCCTCGACCAGGCCGGTGGCCTGTGGGCGCGCGGTGCGCTCCATGGCAAGGTCGGCGGCGCCTTCACCTCGACCGCCACGCAACACGGCGGTCAGGAAACCACCCTGTTCTCGATCATCACCTCTTTGCTGCACTTCGGTATGGTCGTGGTCGGCATGGACTATGGCCACGCCGGTCAGATGACGCTGGATGAAGTGACCGGCGGCAGCCCCTATGGCGCCTCCACCATCACCGGCGGCGACGGTTCGCGTCAGCCGACCGAGAATGAGCTGACCGGCGCGCGTTATCAGGGCCAGAAGATCGCCGAAACGGCCATCAAGCTGCACGGTTAATTGTGACGGGGCGCCCCTCTCAAGGGGGAAGACCCGTCATCAGAGGCCCGGCCTGTTTTGATCTCGACAGCCATCATGGCAAGGCTTAAATCTCCCGGGGCGCGGTCGAAAAGGGCCGCGCCCTTTATCCACAGGATATCCACAATGGCCCGCGCGACTGCCCATATTTCCACCGGCGATGCTTACGCCACCACCATCAAGGTCTCAGGTCGCACCCTGCTCGCCGATGAGCCCTACAGCAATGGCGGCAAGGATGTGGGACTGGCACCCTACGACTTCCTGCTGTCGGCCCTCGCCTCGTGTACCGCCATTACGCTTCGGATGTATGCTGACCGAAAGGGCTGGACCTTACGCAGCATCGATGTGGCGCTGCATTTTTACCGCGACGGCGACAAGGAGATCATCGAACGCACGGTCAAGCTGGATGGGGATTTAAGTCCTGAGCAGCTTGAACGCCTGGCGCAGGTAACCGAACGCACCCCCGTCACCAAGACGCTGAAACAGGGCGTCACCATCGACACGAACTTTGCCTAAGATACGCCGTCCGAATAGACCGTTCCGTTCGCCGTAAAGGTGGCGGTCATCTGTTTCATGCGTAAGCGCGGATCAAACGAGATGTGCACCCAGGTACCTTCCTGTATCAACTGATCGTACCTAATGTCGCTCGCCACGATCTTCTGACAGATCTGTCGCGGCGTGCCGAACCCCGGACAGACGAAATCGACCGCATAGCCAGCCATATGGGCAGAGGTCGGCGCACCGCCTACCGCCGCATTGAGCGAAGGCGAGCGATAGCCACTGTTCACACGGATCGGCTTGCCGAGTAGGGTTCGCACGTGATCCATCTGCTGCGCGGTCGCTTTCAGGGTCGTCACGATCTCGGGCGGCGGCGTGTTGTCGATGGTGCGATGCTCGGTATGAGTCAATTCATCGAGCGTGAAATACTGACTGAAGCTGTTGGCGGGCTCGGCCGGCGCCAGGGCCGGAAAGGCCATCTTGGCGCGCGCCAGCCATTGTTGACGATCGGCCAGACCATTGACGCCGCCATTGACGATACGGGTAATGCCCTCAATGTCATCGGCATCGGCCAGGGTATTCAGCCCATTCTGCTTCCAGAAGGCTGCCGCGCCTTGTGCGGCATAAACCGGGTTTTCCAGCAGCGCTGGCTGATCGAGCAGAGGCTGGCCGATCAGCGCCGCATAGGTGGTGTAGTTGGCGCGGCCGGTGATCATGATAAAGCCGCGTCCGATGAACTTCGCGCCATCACCCGGATTGATATTACCGAGCGCCGGACGATTGCCGTAGACGAACTCGGCGATCACATCCTTGCCCGCCGCCACCAGTTCCTGCGCTTTGGCCAGCGTCTGCACACGGGCACGGAACACGGCCAGCAGCACTTCGGGACTGTAGTTGAGGTTCTCCACCAAGGCCCGAAACCCGCCGCTCTCATGCGCCAGTTGCGCCAGGAAATGCACCAGCCGCAGGCGCGTCGTAATCTCGCCCATGGCCAGCGCAGCTTCCAGCGCTGGTGCATAGGCCGCAGCCCGATCTATACGGATGGACGGGGCCAGCGCTTGCAACCGTTCGGGCGTGATGATGGTCATGACCCCCTGCCCTGTTTCAAGCGTCGCGCGGGCGCATGGCGGGATCGAGCGCCTTGAGATAGGCCAGGTCGCCATCGTCGGGTGTCGCTGTGGCGCCCGAGGAAGCCACCAGTGCCGGCTGATAGTCAAGCTGCGCCATTGTTTGCGTTGCGGCCGGCGCCGGAGCGAAGGCCGTGGCCAGCGCGCCCAGACCATCAAAGCCGGTCACACCGCCACCACCATCCTTGGGCTTGAGCGTCGAGCGCACGGTCATCAGCTTGGACAGGATATCGAACCAGAACGGCGCGCCCAGTGTGACGGCAAAGGCGGTCATGAGCCAGCCCATAAAGAGTGAGATCAAGGGCAGGATGTTGAACAGGGCATTGTCACCGAGTGACGGCGTGCCTCTGTAGAGATTAACCGTGCGCTCAGAGATATTCTGCCATGACTGGCTGAGCTTGGTCGGCAGGTTATCCCAGGTCGTGCCGGCCCACTTCGGCATCTTCGTCACCTTGACCGGCTCCGGACAACCGCCCGAAGCTTTCGGACTACAAAAGCGGAAAAGGTGATTCATGGTGTCGATCGTCGTGTCGTTCCAGCCCAGCGGCAGGTCGAGGGCGCTCAAGGGGTTTTTCGATGACTCCAGCGTCATCGCCGAGGTCTCAAGCGTCGAGTGCGTGGTGTAATATTGCTGCGACGACGCCTCGACCGCTTTGCGCAGGGACGGGCTGAGATAAAGGCTCTGGGCGATAACCACCGTGTTGACATTGAGCACGACACAGACGACGAGCGCCAGCCAGAAGATCAGGGTCTGGGTTTCATGGCGATACCAGCCTGACACGCGGTCCATCGTGGCATTGTACCAGTTCTCCATGAACAGCCGCGCCTTGTCGATATCCCCCCCGAATTGCTGACGGCGAACTGAACCATCTTGGCCAGGCGGGCATTGGGCAGGTCACGCGAGGCGGTCAGGATGGCCTGCGGATCTAGACGGCCTTCGGTCTGCTGACCGCCGCGACTGGCCAGCATGTCAAGCACGACGAACGCGAAGTGACCGCTCGGGATGTAGGATGGCAGGTGGCGACCACCGAACAGTGTGCGCTTGTTGGGCGCGGTGTAGCGCCCACGATAGAGCGACATGGTGAGCGGGTGATCGTAGAAATTTTTCAGCATCTCGTAGCCGGTGAAATCCGGCCCCACCTTGGCTGTCTTACTGGTGGCATGTTCGGGCGGGTGATCGCACAGGATCTCGATCAAACCCTTTTCGAGATTGACAGCACGTCGCTTGCACAGACCTTCGATCGCCTCGCGCACGACCGTGGTGAGCAGGCTCATCAGCAGGTACACAAAGACCAGCCCCGCCGCCACATCGACCGAGTCAGGTAATAACGAGCCCACGTCTACCCCCGTAGAACCGGATGCCATTTTGGCGTCCCCGCCCTAGAGTTAACAAATATTAACCAATGCGCAACGCATGAGGCGTCATCTGTATCGCCTCACCGGCGAAATAACGGCGATACGCGCATTTATGTCACAGACGGACCTTTCGAAGGGCGGTGTTCTGATGCTCAAAATGCTGAAAGCGCATTCACATGCAAAATACTTTAAGGTGAATATTTATATTAAATTTCCTATAGTAGATTTACCGATATCAATTAGCACGGATATGTTACGTGTGTGAAATGAGTTTCAAATTTGAAATTTATAAACTTCAATTTATCACACTTAAAATAGTTTGTGTTATTTCAAGGGTTTGTGTGTCATTTTTGGCAACACACCATCAATTATATGACAAACCGGAATAAGAACTTTTACTTTTCCGACTGTATGATAACGTTGTCAACGAACGCGAACCCAGGGCTGTGATCGCTACCATAGCGAAAGCCGCCGGCGAGTATCGTGTCTGCAAAAGTTGGGAAAGAATTCAGGATTGGCGAACGCTTGATGCCGGCCTAAACAGGCCGAATTAAGGTTTTACATTTAAATACTGCTTCATATGCACGCGGAGTCAACGCGACGCATCCTTTCCCTGCCTCTGCATGTTGTTTAGTCGGCGATCGTACCTAATAAGGGCGGCCGCCAAGGATCACCAGGGAGATGTTATGATAACCTCTACGAAAAAATCGGGCCTGCTCACAGGCACCGCTTCCATGGCCGTTCTGGCCGTTCTGTCGCTTAGCGGCATGGCTCACGCGCAGGATGCCGCGGCACCCGCCCCTGCGGCCGACGAAACGATCGTGGTTGTCACCGGCCAACGCGCCCAGCTCAAGAGCTCGCAAAAGATCAAAAAAGATTTGGACGTCATCGTCAACTCGGTCACCGCCGTCGATATCGGCGCCCTGCCCGACCGTTCGGTCGCCGACGCTTTGCAACGCATTTCCGGCGTCACCATCCAGCGCGCGGCTGAAGCCAATGATCCGATCCGCATGACGGCTGAAGCCGGTGGCGTCGAAATCCGCGGCCTGCAATGGGTGCGTTCTGAAACCAACGGACGAGATATTTTCTCGGCCAAGAACGGTCGCGGCCTGTCCTGGGGTGACGTCTCCGCCGACCTGCTCGCCGGCGTGGACGTTTACAAAAACGCATCGGCTGACATGATCGAAGGCGGCATAGGTGGCACGGTTAACCTGCGCACACGCCTGCCTTTTGACCAGAAGAAACCTATCATGGCATTCTCTGTCGACGCGACCGAAGGCGATCTGCAAAAGAAGAACCACTATTCCGCCAGCGCCATCTATTCGAACCGCTGGGATACATCGATCGGTGAAATCGGCGCACTGCTTAATTATTCGCTGGTCAGCGAAGGCAATATGACCAATGTCATCGCCGTTGATCGTTACAATCAGGTTGGCGACAAGTTGATACCGAATACAATGGGCTGGCGCACCATCGAATGGAACCAAAAGCGCACCGCCATCAATGGCGCTTTGCAATGGCGCCCGAGCGATGATCTGGAATTCACCCTTTCGGTGCTGAATGCCAAAGCCGAGCCGAAGAACACCGAATACAATGTTGGTTTCTATAACGACAGCAGCGAATTTTCGTCGGCAGATTCCATGGCTACCTACCAATATGACTCCAACGGCGTCTTCAAAAGCGGTACGGTCAAAAATGCGGGCATCACGTCGAATACACGTTACGGCGAAGACCATAATGAAACGACCGATGTTTCGCTGCACGGCCGTTGGAATGTGAATGACAAGCTGACACTTGCGGGCGACGTGCAGTATGTTCGCTCCACCGCCAATGTGCTCTCGAACACGGCGTTTTTGCAAATTGCCAACAAGGTAGACGCGTCAATCGATATCAGCGGTGACCTACCGGTGATCGGCATTTCATCGCCCAACACCACTGCCGATCCGTCGACCTACTGGTGGTCGGCTGCGATGGATCATATCGAAAAGAACCAAGGCAAGGAAATCGCCGCCCGTATCGACGGCGACTACGAGATCGATGCAGGCTGGCTCAAAAGCTTCAAGTTCGGCGTCCGCACAACGGACAAGGACTACATTACCCGCCAATCGACTTACAACTGGGGCTTCCTGTCTGCCCAATACTGGGGCAATGCCGGCAATACCGAGTATGCAACCGATACGGGTTCAGGTACCTATGACATACGCGATTTCAGCAACTTCATGAATGGCGACGTGCCTGTTCCAGGCACAGTGGTGTTCCCGGACGCCTCCGTCGTCAATCAAGGCACGGCTGCAACCGCTGCCATGCTGGCTTCCGCGAACACCTCGGGCTGGGGCTGGAGTCCGCTCCAGGACTTCACCGGCGGTACAAACGGTAATGGTCTTAATTCGCAAAACGAAAAAACAACGGCCGGCTATATCACAGCCAAATTTGGCGGAGAAGTGAACGGTCATATCCTGGATGGTAACTTCGGTGTTCGCGTCGTAGAGACCAAATCTGACGGTGAAAGCTACATTTACATGGCGGTGCCGACCACGGCCCAGCCCTGCGTGACCAACTGCGATGTTTACAATGATGTCTTCACCTTCACGGGTGGCAATGGCAATCCCTTCTTCCAGTCCTACGGCGGGAGCCATAAATATACGAACACGCTGCCGAGCCTGAATGTGCGCCTGAAATGGAGCGACCAGCTTCAATTCCGCTTTGCTGCATCCAAAGGCATGGTTCGTCCTGATCTCGCCTGGTTGAGCCCCTATACAGCTCTCAGTTCCAGCTTCACGCTGACAACTGCCGGGGAACTGACGGATTACCAACTGACAGGTTCGGGTGGCAATCCCGATCTTAAGCCGATTGAAGCCAATCAATATGACCTCACGGCCGAATGGTATTTCTCGCCCACCGGCAGCTTCACGGTGGATCTGTTCAAGAAGGACCTGTCGAACTACATCTACAACGGTACCCAAACTGAAACCTACACCAACAACGGCATCACCCTTGACTTTGAAGTGGCGCGCCGCTTCAACGGAAGTGTCGAAGGTAAGGCCGAGGGCTTCGAAGTCGCTTACCAGCAGTTCTACGATTTCCTTCCCGCGCCGTTCAATGGCCTGGGCGTCCAGGCGAACTACACCCATATCAACTCGTCGGGTGGCCGTAACTCCGGCGCAACCGATGGCAGCGCACTCAACGCCCTGCCGTTGGAAGGCATGTCGCCGGACAGCTACAATGCGGCGCTCATGTATGAAAAGTACGGTATCTCGGCTCGCCTGGCCTACAACTGGCGTTCCAAATACCTCTACACCACGTCGGCAGCCAACGTAAATCGTCCGCTGTGGTCTGACGACTATGGTCAGCTCGATGGCTCAATCTTCTATACGATCAATGCGAATTACAAGATCGGCGTCCAGGCAGTGAATCTGGGTCACTCCACCACCAAGCAACTGGTATCCAGCGATCTGACCAACCCGCTGGAAACCCAATGGTATTCGGCCATCAAGACGGACCGTCGTATCTCCGTCGTGCTGCGCGCCACGTACTAAACGCATCGATGTAACGAAACCGGTCCTCGTCCAGCCGGTTTCGTCCTCCCCGGACGGCTTCTCCTGACCTGGCCCCTTCCTGTACCCATCGGAAGGGGCTTTTTATGTAAGGACCAAGCGACTATAACGGCCCTGCGGGAGACGAACATGGCCGAACCTATCCGGAAGATCATCATTGCAGGCGGCGGCACCGCCGGCTGGATGTCCGCGGCGGCGCTGACGGCGGGCCTCGGCAAAACGGTCGAAATCCTGCTGATCGAATCCGAGGATATCGGCATCATTGGCGTCGGCGAAGCCACCATACCGACCATGCGCGTTTTCAACGATCATATCGGCGTGAATGAGGCCGAATTCATCCGCGCCACCGAGGCCACCTTCAAGCTCGGCATCGAATTCCGTGACTGGGGGCACAAGGGCAACCGCTATTTCCACCCCTTCGGTGACTACGGCGCCATGCACGAAGGGCTCGCCGCGCACCAGATCTGGCGCAAGCTCCGGGCCTCGGGGGATCACACACCGTTGGAAGCCTACAGCTTGGCGACCCAGATGGCCTATGCCGGCAAGTTCTTTCCGCCCAATCCGGATCCGCGCTCGCCGATGCACGATTACAGCTACGCCTTTCATTTCGACGCATCGCTTTATGCCAAATTCCTGCGTAGCCATTGCGAGGCGCGCGGTGTGAAACGTCGTAACGCGAAGATCAGTGCAGTCAATCTGTGCAGCGAGGACGGTTCGATCGAGAGCCTCACGCTTGACGACGGCAGCATGGAAACCGCGGATCTCTTCGTCGATTGTACCGGCTTTCGCGGCCTGCTGATCGAAGGCGCGCTCAAAGCAGGCTATACTGACTGGTCGGACTACCTGCCGGTGGACCGCGCATGGGCCGTGCCGACATCAAAGCCCACAAGTAACTCAGCGGTAGGGCTAAAGAATACGGAGTTGATCCCGTACACGCGCTCAACCGCTCATGCGGCGGGCTGGCAATGGCGCATTCCGCTCCAGCACCGCACCGGTAACGGCCACGTCTATTCCAGTCGCTTTATGGACGATGATACCGCCCGCGACATTCTGCTGAACAATCTCGACGCGCCCGCGCTCAAAGACCCCACGCTGATCCGGTTCGTCACCGGCCATCGCAACAGGTTCTGGGATAAGAACTGCATCTGCGTCGGGCTCTCTTCCGGTTTTCTGGAACCTTTGGAATCAACCTCCATCAACTTTATACAGCTCGGCATCATCCGCCTGCTGGAACTGTTTCCATCCCGCGATATCGATCCTTTCCTGCGTGATGAATACAATGCCCGCACGCTCGACGCCTATGAAAAGGTTCGCGATTTCATCGTGCTGCACTACCGTCTCAACCGTCGCGATGAAGCGCTGTGGCGTTACTGCGCCGACATGCCAATCCCGGACGATCTGTCCTACAAGATGGAACTCTACCGCCGACGCGGTGAGGTCATCCTGCGCAAATACGACCATTTCGCCGAACCGTCATGGATATCCATCTATAATGGCCAGGGTATGATCCCTGAGGCCTACGATCCACTGGCCGACCGCATATCCGAAGCCGAACTACGCGCTTTGGTGCAGAAGCGACGCGACGGCATACGGCAGGTCGTGGCGCAATTGCCGACGCACGCCCAGTTCATCGCCCAGCATTGCCCGTCCGATAATTTTCTCAACGCCGTGCATGGCTGAGCCCCTCGGTCACATTGTCATTGTCGGTGGCGGTACGGCCGGCTGGATGACGGCGGCGGGCCTGTCGCGCTTTCTCGGCAAGACGAGCACGCGCATCACCCTGATCGAATCCGATGAAATCGGCACCATAGGCGTTGGCGAGGCCAGCATCCCGCCACTTGCTATTTTCAATCAACTTCTCGGCATCGATGAGCGCGACTTCATGCGCCGCACGCAGGCCACCTTCAAGCTCGCCATCGAGTTCGTCGACTGGACACGCAAAGGCCACCGCTATTTCCACCCGTTTGGCATCTATGGTCATCCGCTCGATGCGTGCGATTTTCACCACTATTGGCTTAAAGCGCGCGCTGCCGGGCATGGCGGTGACCTTGACGATTATTGCCTGAGCGCCCTGCTGGCGCGTGACAACCGCTTCGCCCCCCCCTCCAGCGATCCGGCCAGCGCGCTCTCGACCGTCCGCCATGCTTATCATTTCGATGCCTCACTCTATGCCAGATATCTGCGGGATTATGCCGAGGCACGCGGCGTCACGCGCATCGAAGGCCGGATCACTCATGTCGGCCAGCATCCTGAAACCGGCTTCGTCACAGGCGTCAGTCTAAGCGATAGCCGTGAGGTGGCCGGTGATTACTTTATCGACTGCACCGGCTTTGCCGGCCTATTGATCGAGAAGACACTCAAGACCGGCTATATCGACTGGTCAAGTCTTCTACCCTGCGATCGCGCCGTGGCCGTGCCGTGCGAAGGCGTCGGTGACCTCACCCCGTATACGCGCTCAACCGCACGCGACGCAGGCTGGCAATGGCGCATTCCTTTGCAGCACCGCACCGGCAACGGCTATGTCTTTTCCTCCGGATTCGTCAGCGATGATGACGCCACCGACATGCTTATGCGCCATCTTGATGGCAAGGCCCTGGCCGATCCGCGCCTCATTCGTTTCCAGACCGGCCGGCGCGCCAAAGCCTGGAAAAAGAATGTCGTCGCTATTGGTCTATCGGCCGGCTTCCTGGAGCCGCTGGAATCGACCTCGATCCATCTTATCCAGAAAGGCGTCACCAAGCTGATTAAGTGCCTACCCGATATGGGCTTCGAACCGGAACTGATCGAGACTTTCAACCAGCAGACAGCCTTCGATTACGAAGACGTCCGTGATTTTCTCGTCCTGCACTACAAAGCGACGGAACGCGATGACACACCTTTCTGGTCTTACAACAAACACAACACTGTCTCCGACAGCCTGAAGCACCGTATGGCGCTTTTTGCCGCAAGTGGCCGGGTGTTTGTCACGGAGCAGGAGCTCTTCAAGCTGCCGAACTGGCTGGCGGTCATGATGGGACAGGGCATCATGCCCACCGCGTACGATCCGCTAGCCGACGCCCTGCCGCTGGAAAATGTGGTGAAGGCGCTCAACTCCCTGCGCGATATCATGGCACGCACCGCCGCGGCTCAGATGCGCCATGCCGATTTCGTGGCGAAATATATCTAGTCGCCGCGCATACCGCCATCGCTGGCTATAAGGCCGAAATAATCAAGAATATCGCCGTGATCCTCGAAGAGCTGATCGCGCAGGCTTTCGAGTTTGTAAATGGGCACCCAAAGGGCTTGTGCAGCATCGTCTGCAGCCTCTACCTTGGGAACCTCTCCCTCTGAGAAGCGGAAATGAAAGGCGTGGGTGATGGTGCGGCCGCGCGCCGAACGCTTCGGATCATCAAAGACATGATTGCCAAGCAAATGCTTGGAAACAGTTCCCGGCGCGAGATCAAGGCCGGTTTCCTCAACGACCTCCCGCAGGGCCGCATCCAGCAGGGTTTCATTGTCATCGACAAAACCACCCGGCAAGGCCCATTGCCCCCTGCCCGGCTGGCCACCGCGTTTGACCAGAAGAACATGCTCGCCATGTTCAATCACCGCATCCACCATCACGAAGATCGGTGGATAGGGCGCGACCGCCCAGCTCTTGCGATAGTCGTCGATATAGACCTGCTCGGCGTGCAGGTGCTCAAAAGCGGGCGTTGATGCAAACGCCTGCAGCCAGGCCAGCACAGCCTCCGGCACCAGATCCCGCACACCGGCAGGCCCTTCGCGCAGAAAAGCCGCGCGGATAGGTGCTGCGACATCCGGCAGGCTTTCAACCGGTAAGGTTTCGACCATGGCTTTTGACGCCAGATCAGGGCGATAGCGATAGTCGCGGACATGCTGGAACGTCACACGCTCAGTTAACGGGCCCAGAGCCGCACGGATCATGGCTTCTCGTTCGCCTGCGGACCACGGCGTTTGCGTCGAAGGCGCGCAATCCGCGCCTGTAATGCGTATCACCACCTGACCATAACCGGCGCAAGCATCCAAAAGCAGCGCCGCCTCGTCGCGTGTCAGGGGGGCGAAGCGTCCGGCCATCGCAAACGTGGAAGCGTCAAGCGTCATGTGGTACGTCCTTTGTTAGTTCGAAGCGTCAGAAGACATGATCGGCGCACAAGAGCAAGAGCATCGGGGGATCACACACCAAAGGCGCATCAGAGCTCCGCCGCCAGATCCTGCCACGCCTGGGCGTTCCAATAGACGCGCGCCTGACCTGAGGGCGACGGCAGTACGCAGAGGCGCGTGCGGCCGATCTGCTCCGGCTGGAAACCGAGCGTGATGCGGCCGGTCGGGCGATTGAGAAAGACACTTGCGCCGGTCTTGCTGGTGAAGGCAAGGACGTCCGGCTGGTACAGCTCGATCTTGGCGCGCAGGGCCGCCGCGTCGAGCGCACCCTGCGGCAACTGGTTGTCATTGCCAAAATGCGCCTTGCACAGATCCGTCAGGCCGATGCCGTAATCGAGCAATAAGGCATAGTCCTGCGGCCTGATCCGGTGCGGCGTCAAACCCGCCTCGTGCAGGGCGCGCCAGAAAAAGTTGCCCGGATTGGCGTAATAGGCGCGCTTCTCCGCCGAGACGCGACCCAGCGCCGTGCCGCAAAACACGACCTTCAGACCCGTCGTCAGCAGGTCGGGCACATGATCAGGCGGTAGCGGGCCGAACTTATCCATGGCTGTCATGTAGGCTAGGCACGGCCTGATACAAGACTATTTCGGGGCTATTTCAGATAGGTATCGAACCAGCCGGTGATGCGGTTGTTCAGATCGCGGATATGTTCCGGCTTGCGGATGCCATGCCCCTCGCCTTCATAGATAACCAGTGAGGTCGGCACGCCCTGCGCCTTCAATCCGTGCCACATCTCCATCGATTGTGCCGGCGGACATTCGACATCGCGCTCACCGACATAGATGAAGGTCGGTGTCACCGCGGTCTTGATGTAGCGGATCGGCGACAGCTTGTCGTAGATCGCCGGATCGTCATAGGCCGAGGCGCCGAAGAAGGGGATCATCCACTGGTCGATGCCGTTCTGGCCGTAATAGCTGATCCAGTTGGCGATGCCGGCGCCGGCCACGGCCGCCTTAAAGCGCTTGGAATGCGTCACGGTCCACATGGTCATAAAGCCGCCGTAGGAGTGGCCAAAGACACCCAGGCGCTTGTCATCGACCGGCGCTATTCTCTCTACCGCGTTGATGCCTGCCAGAATATCGCCCAGATCCGCCCCGCCGAAATCACGCACATTGGCGCGGGTAAAGGCCTGGCCCTGCCCGAAGGAGCCGCGTGGATTGGGCTGGAAGATATAGTAGCCGCCTTTGAGCAGTTCATACATCGAACCGGACGCCGAAAAGCGCGGCGTCACCGCCGAGGCCGGGCCGCCATGGACGAGGGTGACCATCGGATAGGTCTTGCCCTTTTCCACATCGGCCGGGGCGAGCAGCCAGCCTTGCACCTCGTAACCGTCATGCGTCCAGGTGACGCTCTTGGCCGAGAACGAGACCGTCACCGCGTCATTGTCGGAGGTCACCGGCTTCAGATCCCCCGGCTTGCCAAAAGCGATGCGCGGCGCCTGGGTGAAGCTTTCCACCACGGCGGCGGCTGTGGTGCCCGCGGTATCGAACGCCATGCGCCCCTCGCCGGCGCTGGAGGACACCGGGCCGCTCGACAGTACGGTCACGCCACCCCTGACCGGGTCGATGCGCGCAACGCCGGTATCGCCGCCGGTGATCAGGGTCGCCAGTACGCCGCTTTTCGTCACACTCAGGCTGGTGAAACTGGCCTTATAATCCGGCGTCAGGTTGCGCAATTCTCCGCCTGTCAAAGGTATGCTGTAGACGTCGCCACCCACCACGCCAAAATCGCTCATCAGGCCGCCGATAAAGAGGACGTTCTGACCATCGGGTGAGACCTTTGGCATGTTCATCTGCAGCTTCGGCGCAGCGATCACCCGTTCCGAGCCGTCGCGTCCGAAGGCTTCCAGTTTCGCCGTCCACCAGTTGTTGTCGCCATCGCCCTTGGCGGCCGTGCCGACAAAACCGGTGCCATCCGGCAGCCAGCTATATTCATAGACCCAGGTATCGGCGGGCGAGACAAAACTTAAGTCGCCCCCGGCCGCCGGCACGGTGGCGATGCGCTGTTCATCAATCGCGCCCGCCACACCGATTTCACCCACCAGGGCGGCACCCGCTTGCGTCGCGCCGGTTTCCTTGCGTGCGCCGACCGTTGCCAGAACCGCCAGGGTCTTGCCATCGGGTGACCAGCGCGGCCGTCCGGCATTGCCCTTGATCGTGGTCACAATGCGCGCGGTCTTACCCTCCAGCACATAGAGCGTGGTCACGCCGGACTTGCGATCAGCCGCCAGAAAGGCCAGGGCCAGGCTGTCCGGCGACCAGGCCAGGGCGTCATACTTGCACTCGGCACAAGGATCGTTGGTGGCGATAATCTTGCCGGCCGTATCACGCAGGGTCAGCACGGAATGCACCGATGCCACGGAGCCCACGGGTGCGGCTGAGTCGAAGGTGGCGAGGGTCTTGCCGTCGGGCGACAGGGACAAACCGTCATATTTATGCAGGATGGCAACATCGCCGGAAAGCGCGGCAGATACGACAAGGGCAGCGATAAAGCTCACAGGATACACTCCACAAAAGACAGGCCCGTGACCATAGAGCGTGGCCTGACAGTTTCAAGCGATATCATCGCGATGCTGACGACACTTGCGCCTAGGACGAAATCCGTTAGGCTGGCGCAAAAATAGGGGGAAAGAGGCATCATGCCCTTGGCGATCCATCTTACCTGGCTCGATGTCGGCATCTTCTGCGCCTATATCGGCGGGCTGATCCTGGTGGGACTGCGCGATCGCAAACGCATGCAGGTGGCGCGCGATCACTTCCTCGCTGGCAATTCGGCCTCATGGCCCAGGATCGGCTTTGCGCTCTATGCCTCAACCATTTCCGCCACTTCCCTCGTTGGCCTGACCGGCTCGGCCTACGCCCATGGCATTGCGGTCTATAATTACGAATGGATGGCGGCGATCGTGCTCACCATCTTCTGCGCCTTCGTGTTGCCGACCTATATAAGATCGCAGGTCTTCACCGTGCCGGAATTTCTCGAACTAAGATACGGCAAGTTCGTCCGGACCTATGTGTCGGGACTCGGTGTCGCGCTCGGCGTTTTTCTGGACGCCGCCGGCGGCCTGTTCGCCGGAGCGGTTCTGTTCCAGATCATGTTCCCCGACTGGCCGCTTTGGCAGGTGTGCGCCCTACTGGCCGTACTGGCGGGTGCCTTCCTCATTGCGGGGGGCTTGCGCGCTGTCATCATGGTCGAGTCCGTGCAGGGTCTGATCCTTGTGATCACCTGCGCCAGCCTTGCCTTCTTTACCTTCAAGGCCGTGGGCGGCGGCAGCGTTACCGGCGGCTGGACCCATGTGATGCAGACGCTAGATCCCACACACCTGAAGCTGATCATGCCGGCCAGTGATCCCTCAATGCCGTGGACGGGCCTCCTGACCGGCGTGCCCCTGATAGGCTTTTATTTCTGGTGCGCCAACCAGATCATGGTGCAGCGCGTTCTGGCGGCCAAGTCGCTCGATCATGGGCGTTGGGGGTCCCTGATGGGCGGCGCCATGAAACTGACCAATCTGTTTCTTGTCATTATACCGGGTGCTGCGGCCGTGCTTTTGTTTCCAAAACTCGACAATCCCGATCAGGTCTTCTCGCATATCGTTTTCGGGGTGATGCCACCCGGACTGGTAGGGCTGATCCTCGCCGCCTGTCTGATCTCGATTTTGGCCAATCTGTCGGGTATCTACAACTCGACCTCCACCCTCCTGACCATGGACTTTATCCGCAAGCTGCGCCCCGGCATGAGTGAGATGGCGCTGATCCGCACCGGACAGGTGACGACCGTTGTGCTGATGGCCATCTCGATCGTCTGGGCGCCGCAGATCGTCCATTTCGGCGACCTGTGGTCCTATCTGCAAGCCATCCTGTGCTACTTCGTGCCACCGATCGCTGCGGTCTTCATCGCCGGCCTGTTCATCAAGCGCGCCAATGTGCCAGGCGCCGGCGCAGCCCTCGTGGTCGGGACGATATCCAGTTTTGTGCTGTTCTTCGGCGTCGAGGTCTTCCACGCCATACCCTTGCATTTCCTCGTCGCTGCTATCGTCATTTTCGCGATTTCCCTGGTGGCACTATTTCTCGGCAGCCTCACCGCACCGCCGCCCGACCCAGCCGTCGTCGGGCACATGATGTTTGCAAAAGACGTCTGGAAGGCGGAAACAGAGCATCTGAAAACGGTCAAATGGTATCAGAACTATCGCTATCTCAGCGTAGCACTGCTGCTCCTGACTGGCGCCATTGTAGTCTGGTTTGCATAAACATAATCTGATAGCCTCCTGATCAAGCCACAAAGGCATGGTGCGCAACACCAAACCGAACGCTTTCAGGGAGTTAACCGTATGCTGTCCTTCGTAAAACTGATCCCCCTCGCAGCCCTCATCCTGCCCATGGTCGCTTACGCCGATCCGTCCGTGAAGCCGGCGGCCGACACCCTGACCATCGATCAAGCAAGCGGCGTGCCCTCAGGCTACAAGCTCACCTGGTCGGATGAATTCACGACGCCTGGCCTGCCGGATGCAAAGCTGTGGCGCTACGACACCCAGGCCAATAAGCGCGGATGGGCCAATCACGAAGCGCAATATTATGCCGACGCGCGGCCGGAAAATTCACGCATCGAAGACGGCCATCTGATCATAGAAGCCCGCAGGGAAGACCTGAAGGATAAGGCCGACTGGGGCGGCCAGCATTATAGCTCCGCCCGTCTGTTGTCGAAGACCACCTACACCTACGGCTATGTCGAGGTGCGGGCGCAACTGCCATGCGGCCTCGGCACCTGGCCGGCCATCTGGCAGTTGCCCGCCATGGATAACATGCGCTGGCCCGACGACGGCGAGATCGACATCATGGAATATGTGGGATGGGACAAGGACGTCATCTATCACACCGTTCACACTGGCGCCTACAACCACGTCAAGGGCACGCAAAAGGGCATATTGAAGGCCATGCCGGCGGTCTGCGGCCAATGGCATACCTACAGTCTCCTGTGGACACCCGACGTCATCAAGGAAGGCATAGATGGCCGCTTCTTCTTTGAATTCCGCAATGATGGCAAGGGCGACACGGCCAGTTGGCCCTTCAACCGTGCCCACATGCTGATACTCAACCTCGCGGTCGGCGGTGATTTCGGCGGCAAGACCGGCGTTGATGACACGACCATGCCGTGGCAGTTCAAGATCGATTACGTGCGCGTTTATCAGAAACCCTGAAGAAAATGCCTCCTGAGTCTCGGGAACTCAGGAGGCGCTTTGAGTTGTCGTCACGACTGTTGTTCCGTGGCGACACCCTATCCCCAAATACATTTCGAGGCAGATCGCAAGACCGCGTCCCGTCTTGCTCGGGATGTTTTGCGACGTTTCCAGACTAAACAAATTTCAAACAAACGTCAATAAATTATGACAACCTTGTCACAACCAGTTAACACCACACAAACACGCCATATGTTTGTTTTATTTAATGTTTTGATATAATTTTATGATGTAGTTTACACTTTGTCCTGGAATTATTGTCCTTCTATCTTGACAATATTCTTCGCCATTCAAGACAATTTTGTCTTCCGCAATCTAATCCGCAGCTCTCAGAGGAGAATTTTCTTATCAATATCAGCGCCTTACCTCGACACCCACCTATTGCAGCCAGTTCTTGCGCGTGTTAGCCTTACACAAACCCATTCAGACAAAGACATCATGGCCGACAGTTCCGACCGTAAACCCACCATTATAGATGTCGCGGCCCGCGCCGGCGTGTCCATCAAGACCGTATCGCGCGTTATAAATGACGAGCCGCATGTCTCGGCCGCCATGCGCGAACGGGTCAGACAAGCCGTCAACGAGCTGGGCTTTGAGGCCAATGAATCGGCGCGCGGCATGCGTAGCCTGACGCCGGAAAAATCCTATGTCGTGGCCCAGCTCTACGGCGATCCCGGCGGGGCCTACACCAGTGATGTTCAGATCGGCCTGCTCAGCCGTTGCCACTATTTCGGTTATCATCTGGTCGTCGAGGAACTGGACTATCAAAGCCCCGATATCGAGCGCCGCACCAAGGATCTGGTTCGCCGCCTCAAGCTCGACGGCGCTGTGCTGACCGCCCCCCTAACCGACAACGAAATTGTCCTGGGCGTGCTCGATGATGCCGGCGTGCCCTATGTGCGCGTAGCCCCCGTGACCGAACTGCGCCACCTGCCCTCGGTCAAGATTGACGAAAAACGCGCCGCCTACCAACTGACGCAGCACCTTCTGGCCTTTGGCCATAGTCGCATCGGCTTTGTCCGCGGCCTGCCAAACCATTCCGCCACCCTCCTGCGTTTCGCCGGCTTTGAGCAGGCGATGCACGAGGCGGGCCTGACCATAGACCCTAGTCTGATCGAAGATGGCGGGTTCCGCTATCATGCCGCCATGCCGGGCGCACAACGTTTGCTCGACCGTTCGGACCGTCCAACCGCCATATTCGCCAGTAATGATGAAATGGCGGCCGCCGTCATCACCGTTGCACACGAATTGGGGCTGAAACTGCCCGACGACTGTTCCATCGTTGGTTTCGACGACATCTCAACCTCGGAAATGTTGTGGCCTTCCTTGACCACGGTTCGACAGCCGGTCGAAAGACTGGGCGCCGCCGCCGGCGATCTTTTATTCACCCGCCTGTCACCGCTGGGCGGCCCATCCCTCAACGGTAATTCCTGGCCCGATCCGGCCCCGCATCAGATCCTGCCGCACGATATTGTTCTGCGCGCCTCCACCGCACCTTTGAAGCGCGGCAAGACGAAATAGCTTGGCACGGTGTCAAGAGCGTCCTACCGTGCGACACGGCATCCGGGGACATATCATCGGGGAATGACATGACCTTTTCGTTTTCAGTCGCTATCAATCGGTTTTTCAAACTGCTGAGCGAAAATTTTCCACTGATCTTCCTGCTCGGCCTGCTGAGCTATGTCCTGCCCGATCTGGCCCTGAGTTTTATCGGCAATATCTATGCGGGTATCGACGATGCGTATAATAACGTCTTCACCTCTATAACCTCGTCCTGGGTTGGCCTCGTGGTTGGCCTGCTAAGCGTGTTTTTGTACCTGATCAATATTTCGATGGTTACCGAAGTCGCCATTCTGCGTGCCGTCGGCAAAAAGCCTCGTATCAGCCAGATTATCGCCAGCGCCCTGCACAACGCCCTGCCCATCCTCGCTATTTCGATCTTGAGCGCCTTGTGGATCGGGCTCGGTTTCATCGCCCTCATCATCCCCGGCATCATCCTTAGCCTGGGCCTGAGCGTGGTTATCCCATGCTATGTCGGTGAGCGCCATCTCGGCGTCATCGGTGCGCTTAAGCGCTCATTGTTCCTGACGCGCTACCACCGCGGCTCGATCTTCCTGATTGCTCTGGTGAGCGGTATCTTGGTCGCCATACTCACCGGCATGGTGGCAGGTTCGATGCGGATGTCCTTGCTGCCCGATACCATCCTGACCCCGCTGACGACAGCCGCCAGCGACATCATGGGCGTGTTCGGCAACGTGCTTTACGCCGCGATCTACGTCACCTTGCGCGAAAGTAAGGACAAACGCGGGCCTGAACAAACCGCGTCCGTCTTTGAATAACTAGATAATATCCTCGGCCGGGCGACCGATAGAGCTATAGGTGAAGCCGTGGCGCGCCACCTCATCCTTGCGGTAAATATTGCGCAGGTCAACGAGCACGGCGCCCTTGGCCACCGACTTGATGCGTTTGAGATCGAGCGCGCGGAATTCATTCCATTCGGTCACGACCACGACGGCATCAGCACCGGCTGTGGCATCATAGGGGCCTTCGCAATAGATAACCTCTTGCGGAAGAACCGACTTGGCGTTGTCCATGCCCTCAGGGTCGAAAGCCCGGATCGTAGCACCTGAAGCGACCAGTTCTTCTATGATGGTGATGGATGGCGAGTTGCGCATGTCATCGGTTTCCGGCTTGAAGGTCAGGCCAAGCACAGCCACCGTCTTGCCCTTGACCTCGCCGCCCAGCGCCTTGATCACCTTCTGCGTCATCTTCGACTTGCGCGCGTCATTGACTTCCACAGTGGCCTCGATCAGCTTGATCGGCGCACCGAAATCCTGCGCCGTCTTGACCAGGGCCAGAGTGTCTTTCGGGAAGCACGAACCGCCATAGCCTGGGCCGGCATGAAGGAACTTGGTGCCAATACGGTTATCGAGACCGATGCCGCGCGCCACTTCCTGCACATTGGCGCCCACAGCTTCGCACAGATCGGCCATTTCGTTGATGTAGGTGATCTTCATGGCCAGGAAGGCGTTGGCGGCATACTTGATCAGTTCAGAGGTGCGGCGCGTGGTGAACATCAACGGCGACTGGTTGATAAACAGCGGGCGGTAGACCTCGGTCATGACCGGTCGGGCGCGTTCATCCTCGATACCGACGACAATGCGGTTCGGGATCATGAAGTCCTTGATCGCCGCGCCTTCGCGGAGGAATTCCGGATTTGACACCACGGCGACATCAGCGTTCGGGTTGGTTTCGCGGATGATACGTTCGACCTCATCACCGGTACCGACCGGCACGGTCGACTTGGTGACAACAATGGTGAAGCCCTCGACCGCTTGGGCGATATCTCGCGCGGCGGCATAGACGTACTTCAGATCGGCGTGGCCGGTTTCCTTGTTGGTGGGTGTACCGACGCCGATAAAGACAACGTCAGACCCAGCGACGGCGCCTTTGATATCGGTCGTGAAGGTCAGGCGGCCGGCCTTGACGTTATCCAGCGTCATTTCTTCAAGGCCTGGCTCGAAGATCGGGATAACACCCTTTTTCAGACCTTCGATCTTATCGGCATTCAGATCCATACACACGACGTCGTGACCGAATTCGGCAAAGCACACACCCGAAACCAGGCCGACATAGCCCGAACCAATCATCGTTATCTTCATCGAGCCAAACCCTATTCTCGTCGCAAACTATTTTCGCACCCGCAGCATGACCCAAACCCAATTGATCGCCTCAAGGCAAGCTAAAAATAGCTACAGATTGTGACAGATCACGTTTTGTCATTGGCCTGAGTTATACCGGCGCGGCATTTTTATCCTTGCGGCGTTTGCCGAGCAGCATCCGGCTTTCCAGATGGGCCCGCAACGCGCCATAGTAGGCGCGCAGAAAGGTCTCGTCGTTTGGCGCATCGTTTTGGGGATCGACCCAGCCGATGCGCGCCTTGATCTTCTGCGCCACCGCCCGCATGACCGTAGATTTACGCTCACGCAAGACCTGTTCCAGCACACTCAGCTCCATTTCGCCATAGGCCAGTTGCTCCGGCGTAAAGCTGATGCCTAGCCCACGATCGCTTTCGAGATCGGCCAGATCATAGCTGAGCGACGCCTTGGGCATATGCACAACGCGGGTGCCTGCCAGGAAATCACCCAGTCGCGCGTGCTGCTTGTTAAAGAGAGGCAGCAAAAGCATACCCAGCGCCCACAGGCCCGCCAGCCATGCCCCGAGGCTTTGGCTGCCGGCCGCCATGACAAAGACCAGGGGTACCGGTAGGTAAAGCTCAACCTCGCGCATGGCGTTGCGTGTAAAGACCGCTGCCGGGGTCAATCGGCCGCCATCCTGGGAAATAACGCGCAACTTCATGACGCGTTTGCCCGGCGTGGCGGCCCGCGCGCCCATCTCGAAAAAGATGAAATAGCCGGAGCGTAAAAAGAACAGGAAGAACAGGGCGATGATCTGCAGGAAGGAGACCAGCGCCTTGTTCTTGTTATCCTCGAAGACGTGCTCCAGCGGCAGGATGATCCAGACGATAAAGACAAATACCGGCATGACGATCATGATCACGATGTCGATGACCAGAGCCCCTACCCGCTCGCCGAAGGTAGCGTTGATAAAGGGCAGAATCACGCCTTCAGGCGTCAGGATTTCGCTGGCGGTACGGCCAAATTCGCCGTAGGGCGCATCGCTGATCAGGTCGCGTTTTTCGCGCTTAGCCATCAGGCGTCCCCGCTCTTGCCAAAGCGGTCGCTCGTAGCCTTGTTGCGTCCGACACCGGTGAAGTAGAAGCACCAGATGGTCAGCATGACGAGGCCGATGGCGAAGCGCACAAGGGTGTCGGTTATCGTCTGGCGACCGATGCCTTCCAGGCATCCCGCAATGGTCAGCATGATGGCAACGCCGATCATGGCCGTACCGGTCAGCAGGCCAGCTTCGGCCAGCGCTGTGCGACGGCTCGCGTCACCCGGGAACATCAGGCGCCGCGCGATATGGAAGCCACAGGCCCCCGCTATGATGATGGCGAAAAGTTCTGTAGTGCCATGGATCGTCAGCCAGGCGGTAAATTCGACGCCCATGCCCTTCTGCGAGAACAACCAGACCATGGCGCCCATAGTGATGCCGGTATAGAGGATGAGCGCGAAGGTCGGCAGGCCGAAAAAGGCGCCAAGCGCGAAGGTCGAGATAGCGACCCCGACATTGTGGGTCATCAGAAAGACGGCAAACGGCGAGAGGGCATGATCACCGCCATCGCCAATGGTCTTGCGCAGCTCCGCCGCCGAAGAGCCAACATCGCGGCTCCCCTGCTCTCCCGGCAAAAGCAGCCCATACCAGCTTGAATCGTTGCTGCATAATAGCCAACCGGCAAGAATACCTGTGACAAAGATCGTAAAGGTCAGAGCGATCTCACGCGCCAACTGACGCACGGCCGACGGCCAGGCTTGGATGAAGAAGCCCTTCAGCACGTCCTTGAGGCGGGTTTGAGGCCCATAGATGTACACATAGGCGCGCACGCACAGGGCCTGCAGATAGGTGATCATGTTGCGGTCGAGCGAGATCGACTGCGCCATCGACAAGGACGACATGGCCGAACGGTAGAGCACTGGCAGATTGAGCAGTTCATCGATGGAGAAACTGCCAAGACCGCGCTTCTCGACCTTGTCGAGTTGGCGGGAAAGCGAACGCCAGTCACCCTGACGGGCCTCACGGAATTTCTGGCTCTTCAGACGCAAAACGGGCTTCGGTGCGGCGGTGTGCGGGATTGGCTCATCGGTCATTCTTTGCGGCTCCCTACAGGCGATCGGCGCGTTTAAGCGCAAGATATTTACTGACAATCGACGTCGCCAACAGTTCCGTCGGGGTTTCTAACACCTCGACGCCCTGACGGCGTAGCTGCGCAAACACCCGCTCGCGCTGGTCTGACAGGCGCTTGGCGAACACCGCCCGTGTCACGTCCTCAGGTTCGACAGGTGGACGTGTCATCAGGTCCTCCACCACCTCGTCCCTGAAAGCGACGAACAGCACCAGATGCTTCTTCGACAGGCGATTGAGACTTTCCACCATCAGGTCGGCGCTGATCTCATCGATGAAATCGCTGAACAGGATAACCAGCGAACGCCGCGCCACCTTGGCGTTAAGATCGGCCAGGGCCAGGGTGTGATTGGATTCCTCCGGCGTGTCTTCCAGCGCCGACAACTGATATTTGAGCGCGTTGAAACCATGGATGCCGGTCACGGCCGGCGCCACATGGTAGGGCTTGGACGCAAAGGCGAAGGTGCGGACATTGTCGCCGATTTTAAGGGCTGTATAGCCGAGCAACAGGCCGGCATAGATGGCGCGATCGAGGCGTTTCAGGCCAGCCAGCGGTTCGCCCATCAGACGGCCGGTATCGTAGGCCAGAACGATATGGTGGTTGCGCTCGGCCTGATATTCGCGGCTGAACAGTTTCATGTGACGCGCCGAGGACCGCCAATCGATACGGCGGTGATCCTGGCTGGCATCGTATTCGCGCAGCGCATGGTATTCCGAGCCGTTGTAAAGCTGGTTCTGAACCCGCACACCATAGATGTTATCGAGGGAAAACAGATCGGCGGCGTCCTGCTCGACGCCGTGAATATCCGGCGTGACGACGATCTCATGATCGAGCACCAGCTTTTTCTGGACATAGACCAGGCCGGCGAAGCCCTGCCAGCGCACAAAGGCGGCGTCAATCTCACCGCGTCCGCGCGCCGTGGCTTTCAGGCTCAAGGTGCCGGTAAAGGCGCCGTCCTGGCGTACCAGTCTGCGCGGATACTCCGAAGCCGCCAGAACCCGTCCCAGACCCAGCCGCAATTCGATGATGCCCGGCTGCCGCCAGCGCGTGAAACGAACGGAGAAGGGCACCTCCACAGTGCGCCCAACGCCGAGTGTCTCGGGCGCTGACATCTGGAAGGTCAGGCCCTCCCCTACCGGCGCAAACACGCCATCGAGCAGGGCAGCGACAAAGCACAGCCCAGCCACCAGCGGCACCCACGCCCACACACCCGGCGCAAAGATGCCGACACCAAGCGCGACCAGTACGCTTAAGGCTAACAGCACCAGAAGACGGGGGGTGGGATAGATGTTCATCAGCGCGGGATCTCAATACGCTCAAGCAGATCCTGCAACACCCGATCGACGCTCTCGCCCTCGATCTCGGCCGATGGCGACAACAGAACGCGGTGACGCATAGAGGCCGGGTAGAGCGCCTTGATGTCATCGGGCAGCACATAGTCACGACCATCCAGCACAGCGCGCGCACGGGCGGCGCGCGCGAGCAGGGCGCCGGCTCGTGGACTAGCCCCGACCGAAAGCTGCGGCGTCTCACGGGTGGCGCGGATCAGGGCCACGATGTAGTTCAGATTGGCGTCATTGAGCTTCACGGTCGAGACCACACGAATGGCCTCGGCCAGCGAAGCTGCGCTTAAGACCGCCCCGACGCCGGCGGTTGCCGGATCGCTGGCGGCCGCATTGCCGGAGGTATCGACAATGCGCTTTTCTTCCTCAAGCGAAGGATAACCCAGCACGTGCTTGAACAGAAAGCGGTCAAGCTGGGCTTCCGGCAGCGGATAGGTGCCTTGTTGTTCGATCGGGTTCTGCGTGGCGATGACGGTGAAGTGCGAACCGAGGTCATGGCGCACTCCGTCGAGCGTCACCGAACGCTCCTGCATGGCTTCCAGCAAGGCGGCCTGTGTTTTCGGCGGCGTGCGGTTGATTTCATCGGCAAGCAGCAGGTCGCAGAAAATAGGTCCCTTGGTCAGTGTGAAGCTGGATGTCTGGAAGTTGAAGAGATTGGAGCCCAGAACATCACCCGGCAGCATGTCCGGCGTGAACTGGATGCGGCCAAATTTGAGGCTCAAGGACTGGCAAAACACCTTGGCCAGCAAGGTCTTGGCCGTGCCCGGCGGGCCTTCGAGCAGGATATGGCCGCCGGAAAAAAGCGCCGTCAGCAACAGGTCGACCGTATCCTTCTGGCCGATGATGACCTTGGCGATCTCGGCGCGCAGGCGCTCGGCCAGGGCTTGAATATCAGGTATGAGCACGTTGTATCTCCGTCTTCCAGGCGTGGAGTTTGAGCGTAATATCGATAAGCTGGTGCACCGTCATGACCTTGCCGGCGCGGGTTTTCAGGTCGGTAAAGGTGTCGGCGGTTAAGTGGGTTCGGCCGATGCGGTCGGCCAGCGCATCCGGGCTTTCGGTGCTGATGCCTGCACGGTAGCCCTTGTCCTTGATGACCAGATCGCGCACCAGATCGGCATAGGCCGGGCCAAGCTTCACCTCTTTCAGGGTGATCGCCATCAGCCGCGCGGCATTATCGGCGAGAATTTTCACGCCACGACCAAGCGGCGCGCCAGCGGGCGCTTCCCGCGCCGGTCCGAAGCGTGCGAAGGCTGCCCACATGAGGCCAAGGCCCGCGATCAGAAGGCATAAGGGCACACCGATGAAGGGCGGGCGGCTGAGGACATGCAACAGGTCATGATCGAGCGACAGGCCGTTGAAGGTCAGATTGAAGATCACCCGGCCTGGCTTGGTAGCTTTCGGGCTTATGGTATCGATCAGGGTGAGCGCGCTCAGGACTTTTTGCGGATCCGACAGGATCTGATTGTTAAGCAGGTCAGGGTCGCTGAGCAGATAGACCGGCACCTTCGGCTGGGCCCGCCCCCCTGTCACGATCAAGCGCGACAGCACGGCCTCGCCATTGGGGCCCACCAGAACCGGCTGGAGATTGGGGCCGGTGATCGATTGCAGGGCTGTGATGGCGCCCACGGTCAGCGGCGTTTTGAAGGCGCTGTCTCCCAGCGCAGGCGTAAAGGCCCACAGATGCTTCATGGGTTCACTGGTCGGCGTCAGCTTGTTGAGTTCATTGGCGATGGCGTCTGAGTTTGTATCACCGCTTGGCTCGGCCGGCGTGACCACAAGGCGGCTGTCGCGGTTGACCACGTAGGCCATGTCATCGAAGGTCACCAGCATGTCGCCATTGCGCACGGTTTTAGTGCCAGGTGGAGACGCAGCCATTTTCAAAGCGGCTTCCTTGTCGTCCTCGGGTGCCTTGACCTCGTGCATCGGCGACAGGAAACCAAGGCTCTCGGTCACGTTGGACTTCGCCACCAGCGACGGTCCGCGATCCCAGTACCGATTGCGCGGATCGCGGCCAGCGTTCCATTTCGGGGCCACAATCAGCACGACCTTGCCGAGCGGCGCGCTCAGCACATGTTTCGAGCGCTTCGGATCAGGGATCTGAACCGCGCCGTAGTTCTCCTCATCGCTTTCACTGGCACTGCTGGTCTCTTCGGAGGCCGAGGATGCGTCCTCCTCATCGAAATGGTAGGCATAGGTGAGCGTACCGCCATCATCATCAAGGGTTATGATCTCCAGGGCCGCGTGGTCGATGAGCGGGCCATCTTCCAGGCGGTTGACGACGACCTCATGCCCCCTCGCCTCCAGCAAACGGCCAAGGCCCGCTGTGCCCTGCGCTGACAAGCCCGTGACATTGGCTTTTTGACCAGTCTTGGGAATAGAATTGACATCAAATAGCGCAGCACCGGCCGCGGCGAACAGGCAGAGGATGAGAAACGCCGCCACAGCCGGCAGCCAGCCGGACGCATGCCCCAGGCGCTCGCCTAATGTCTTTTTGGGTGTGTGGGATTTCGGCTTGCGGGGCATTAGGCGATCCCCTCGGCGGCGACAAAGGCGACATAGGCTGCGCGGCAGGCGTCAAAACCGGCTTTGCCAGCCGGAATACCGGCGAAATAACTCATTTCCACCCACCGCACGATCTCGACAAAGGCCGGTCGTGCCGCGTCCGGCAACAGCGGGTGTGAGCTGATATCACGGGCGGAATAGTGTTTGCGCACCATGTTGGGGCGGAAAGCGTTGATATCGGCTACCGAGCGGGCCAGCAGGAGGTGCACAGCTTCCTCATAGTCACCCCGGGCGGCCAGGGCATCAATATCTGCCAGCAAGGCCACCACAGCCTCACGTGTGGGGCGCCACGGGGCATCGGCACGCAGATGGTCACGCTGGAACAACCGCTGGAAGCGTGTGCTGATCATTAAACGCACGACCGGTGATAACAGAAATGCGATCAGAGCGATGGCCAGGGCACCCAGGATATAGGGCATAAAAGGGCCAAGCGGCGCGAAGACCTTGGCGACGCCCTCGAAAAAGTGTCCGATCGAATCCATGACCCTCTTCCAGAACGCCAGGGCTTTCAGATCGGGCTTGGGCATGGCGCTGAAGGTGGTCTGGAGATCGTGCTGGCTGTTGACCTGCCCGATTAGTTTTTTGGCTTCGGCGAGGTCCAGCGGCGCATTCGGGGGCGCAGAGGTGGCGGCCTGGCTGGCAACCTGTCCAGACACCTGTAAGGCGCTGTCTTTTGCCCCGGCCTGCGTCAAAATGCGATATCCCCCATCTTTGGCGAACGCCCCCACGTCCGCCCTTTATCACACACCCGTCTTAGGGTGCGTGTAAACACTAGGTCGGGAAGCTTGGCAGAGTCAAATGTAATCAGACGTCCGCACACCGCTTTCAGATTGAGGCGGGTCTGGCCCCTCAAAGGCCAGAGACCCGCCCTGTCCACGGTAACCCGATCCTTTCAGGGTTAAAGAGAGTCTTATAAGAGACCTTAAGTAAGTTAAGCCGAATCAGAAAGCCTTTTTTTTGTTATTATTTAATGGCTTATGGGGATCTCTGGTGTGAGATACCCCGTGCTTCAGTGGGTGAAACCCCGTTTCAAGTGTGTGTCATCCCCCGAGGCTTTAGTGGGCGTTCCCCCGTGGAATAAGCCAGCGCCGGTTTCTCAAATGCCATTTATCCACAAGTTTACCCACAGGCCCCGGCCTAAAATGGGTGGAGATGCCGGTGTGCGATCCCCCGATGACGGTGATAATTCTGTTTGCGAGGAACCCAATCCCGTCGCTCGTCCGTTTCAGAGGGTGTGTAATCCCCCGAAGGCCTGAATGTGCCTATTTGGCAACTCGTTTGGCTGGTCTGGCGCACCTTAAGGGACGTGTTAATTCTTCGTTAACCTTCATTTGGTGTGTGATACCCCGATGATTCCCGGAATAAGGCCCCCTGCCCTTCCCTTGTGTGCAAAGGGTTATCGGGCTTTCGGGTGTGCGATACCCCGTGCTTATCCCCGTCAAACCCTTGGGAATGAAGGATTCAGGCCCGTTTACCTGTCTTTTTAGGGGCAGATACGGCGATATCCTGATCCTGAGCGTTCAGCAGGGCCAATTCTCCACCCACCTGGTCGTCAAGCTGGGCCAAACGCGAGATAATAAACACCGCGGGCGAGCCATCCTGCGTCTTGGTGAAGGAAATATCGTATTCCGGCATCTGGTTGCGTTCGACCACCTTGCGCAACATGCGATTAAATTCCTTGGGCGGGCTGTCAGAGCCCGTCTTGTTATGCAAAACCTCGATCCTGCACACCCAGCCCTCGGGCTGCACGCCGGCATGTTTGCGGGCGATGCGGTAAAGCGCGCGCTCCAGCCCGCCGGTGAGCAGGAAATAGTCCTGATGCATGGTCAGGAGCGAGCGTTCGCCGGTAATGCCCTCATAGACCCAGTTGGACAGGGTCAGGGTCATGCCGCGCGGCTGGCCGGTTTCCGGGTCGATCTCGAGCGTCCAGCCGTCGAGCCAGCCGAATTGCGCCTCCTGACGCCGTGTCGGTGCGCGTAGGGACGTCCGGATGGAGGTGGTTTCCAGCCGTTGCAGTGCCGCCTGCAGTTCGGCATAGCTCTTGCCGCCGGTATCGCGCTTGATGGCGCGCAAAAGGTCATAGGTGGTGGTTTTCAGTGTGCGCGGCAGATCGTTCACACCTTGGGCCTTCATACGGTTCAGCGCCGAAGCCGCCCAGATTATGATATCGGCGTCCCAGATGGTAGCCATGCCATAGGCCGGCATGGCTTCCACCTTGACCCAGACCTCACCGTCGGGGCTCTTGTACTCGATCGGTTTCAGCCTTTTACGCTTTTGCAGCGAGAAAAACGGCCGCTCCATGGTCTCGCGCTGATCCTTAAGCGCCACATCGTGGAGCAAGGGTATAAAGAGATCTAACTCGGCATTGGGATCGCGGCGTTTGGACATGGTCTTTTACCGTTTCATGATTCCCTTAGCAGAGTCGAATCTCGCGCACCGGTTAGCGTTCACCCATCGGATGCTTGCCGTGTTTGTGCAGAACGGCATCAAGCCCCTCCCCTATCAAGGCCTGGACCGTGGTGTCACGCTCTACCGCCAGCATCTTGACGGCGCGGGCCATCTGCGGTGTGAAATAGCCGGCGATCATGGTCTTGCCGACGCGCGCCTTGGTGACGCTCGACACGGGGGCTGGTGCCGGTTCGGGGTCGCGAACGGCCGCTTTTGATATCTTTGGCGCCTGGACCTTGACAGCCTGCCCGGCTTCCTTCTCGATAACGGCGGACGGCGAGATTTGCGGACCGGCCACGGCGGCTAGTCGGTCAGCGAGCGAGGGGCGGGAAGCGGATTTACTCATGCGGCACCTTTAAAGGGTTGTTTTTCTTTGAAAATCTTGAGGGCTTTTTTGTCGGCTTTTGGATATGCGGGCATGTCCAGGCGTCCACACACCCACTTGTAGAGCTCGCGGACCTCCTCGGCAGCCTTGCCGAGCGGCTCGTATTCGCTGGCGGTCTGGCCGTTGATGACGGCGTGGCGCAAGGCGGCGCGATCAACCAGGCACACCGGTGCAATATTCAGTTGCAGGCTGTGGATGACTGAGGCGACCTCGTCGATCAGGCTGTTGGCGCGGGCCGGTACGGCGTTGAGCAGCACGGCCGAAGGCTTTTGCGCAACGCGCACCAGTTCGGCGGTGGTCTTGATGGCGTGCAGGTCGAAGGCCGAGGCGCGGGTCGGGATAAGCACGTAATCGGCCTGCCTTGCGGCGGCGACGGCGGCGCTGTCCGCCGCCGGCGGCGAATCAAGAATAACGAGATCGACCCCCATCTTCTCGGCTTCTTTGAGAGTGGGCGCCAGTCGCGCATGAGGGGCGGCGACGACGACCGGGTTGGGATCGTGATCTCCCTCCCCTGCCCCGCGCCAGTCTGCCCATTGGGCAGCGGTGGCCTGGGGATCCAGGTCGATGATGGCGACGCTGTAACCGGCGCGGGCGGCCGCGACGGCAATATGCACAGCAATGGTGGTTTTACCCACGCCGCCCTTCTGGGAGACTATGGCCAGGGTTTTCATGTGTAAGCCTTTGGATAACTGGACGTGCGGACGGTTTGGTATGTGGACGCGCCGACGGGTCCGGGTGCGGGTGTGTCGGCAGGTGCGCGTGACGTGGTGTAGGGGTGCGGCCACGTGGCTGTGTGGAGCGTTGCGCGGACGTGCGGGGGCGTGGACAGAGCCGACCTGTCCACAGGTCGGGGTGTCGAATTTTCAGCGCGTGGGCGAGACGACATGACGCGGCGTCCTCTATACTACAGCCCGACATGTGGATCGGGCAACACGTGGATGAGCGGAGGATCGGGCGCGTTGAAAAATGGACACCCGAAATCCGTGTCTTGTGGCTCTGTCCGCATGCCCTTGTCGGGACAGGTTGAAACCCAAACACTTCCACGCGACGGCGTGAGGGTGTGTGTGCTTCCCGACATCACGAAAAAGCAACACTTCATCGTGACGACAGCCCGTCTTGTTGGCGTGTTGGGTAGACAAATTTTTGTCTTTACAACATTTCATCTTGACGACGGGGGCACGTGTGGACAGTACCACGCGCATGATTCGGCGAAATTGGTAAATATTTTATAAACTGAAGGCTTCTTGTCGAGCTTGTGAGGCCGGTAGCCGTGGACAGATTAAGGCAGGGAAAGGCAAAAGACGTTCAGGCCGTACTCAGCCGTACCCGGTCAGACCGGGACACAGTTTAATCCATTCTACAACAGGCATTGGCAGGGGAGGGGAGGGGGCTACGTGTCAAGGTGTCCACGAATCCACAGCGCTCCTGATATCAAGAGCGGGCGGCATAAAATGCAGAACAGGCCACTGGCATAGGCAGATCTAAGGCCGGAGTAGGGGGCGTGGGCGCGTCGCTGTGTCCACATGTCTCCCAACCGGGTAGCGCCGTGCCATTGCCATGAACACACGATCATAATCGCAAGCGTTGTCAGCGTAAGGAACGTCGAAAAGCCCTTTGAAAGGGCATTATTGGAGGCGCCAGCGCGCGGTATCCGCTCGTCACATACGCGTTTCATATGACGAGCGGACGCCTGACCGCGGCTAAAGCGCTAGGTTGGCGAGTGTTAAGGCGCGATGAAATCGTCACCCTTGCCCTGCTTTGTGTCAGCCTCAAGCAGGATGCGGTCCTTGTCGGTGACGAAGCCATCCTTGTCACGGTCCTGACGCTCGAACATTTTCACGCCCGAGGCCATATATTCCGTCATGTCGATAGCGCCGCTCTTGTCGGAGTCGAGTACGTTAAAGCGCACCTTGGCCTGGCGCATCTGGCGCTGTTGCTCTTCTTTACGTTTTTCCGGATCGGCGATCTTGCTGAGTTTCAGCATCAGTCGGCCTTCATATTCACCGACATATTCCACTTCAATGAGCGTGCCGTTTTCGTCGAGATCGGCCTTCATGAAGCCGATCTGGCGGCCGGCCTTCAGTTCAGCCAGCGAGACCTTGCCGTCACCATTCAAATCCTGCTCCTCGATGAAGGTGGTTATGGAGTGTGAAGCGGCGTGGGCCAGGGGAGATGCCATCACGAGTGGCAGGGCGAGCGCGAGTATGGAAAGGGAGGTTTTCATGTTCATACCTTGTTTTTGGGCCTTATTGGGGGAGGACTTCGAGGGTAAGGGTGGCAGTGTTGCTGAGCCACAGGCCAGGCGTGTCGGGAGATGCGCGACGCACCCGTGTCTGGATCAGGTAGAGACCGGCTTTTGATGGCGTGAAGCTGGCTTGCCCTAATGCATCGGTCTTCAGTTCGACAGGCGCAGACTTGCCGTTATAGGTTTCGCCGTCGGCCGTGACGGTGACGTCTGCCGCCGCAAGGCCCTTACCGCCTTCGCGCACGGACAGTTTGAACGGCTCGCCGGCATAGGCGTCATACGGCGCGGTTACGGGATGAATTTCGACGCCCGGTTCAGTTGTGATGTCTTTTAGGGCCGGTGTGCCGCGACTGACATAGACGTCGGCACGGGTCACGCTGCGCACATCGATCGCGGTCTCGCCGGCACCGGGCGCGGCACCGCCCTCTAAGAAGCGGATCTGGCCATCCTTGAGCGCTGCCTTGGCCACACGGCCCTGGCGCACACCAGAGGTAATCAGCCAGGTGCCGTTCTGTGTTAGTGGCACTTCCAGGAAGGTGGCATCCGAGAGCGTGGCTGCAGGGGGGAGGGGGAAGATCTGGCCATCGGGGGCGACCGCGTGGAAAGCATCGGACTTCATGGCGACGTCCGGTCGCAAATCCCCTTCGGCAAACGCGGCCTCCACCGTCACATGCGTGCGCTTGCTCTCCGCGGTAAAGGTGTTGGGTTTCAAATAGGGCGAATGCGCGAGGGCGGGCGTGGTGAGCACGCTGGCAACTGAAATTGTGAGCAGGCTTATCCTCAGATGACGCTGCATGATGTGTGAACCTTTCCGGTCTGTGGCTTAAATGCCAAACCTTAGTAATGCGAATGATTCTTGTTTGCAATAGGTTGACATTGTGTCGATCATAGTGAATGAGAATTATTCTCATATAGCTGCCGGTGACGCCGGTAAAATGTTTTTTTAGAATTTGAGGAGTTGGGATGTCCCTTTTTAAACATAGACGCCTAATGGCGACGACGGCTTTGACCGTAGGTCTGCTTACCAATCAGGCCTTCGCTCAAAGCGCCAGCCACACAACAGAACAACAAGCCGTGACGGAAGATGCCGCCGCGCAACTCTCCTTGGGCAAGATCGTGGTTTCTGCCGGTAAGGATAAGGTTGCCATCGATACGCCCCAATCTGTAACGGTACTCGACCAGGAGGATATTGATAACGCTCAGGCGGGCACGGTCGGCGATTTGCTCGAAAGTGTCGCCGGTGTGGATGCCGCCGGCGGTGTGTCGTCACTGGGGCAGGGCCTCAATATCCGCGGCATGGGCACGGCGCTGTCGGAATCAGATAGCCGGGTCGTCTTTACCATCGACGGCGTGACCAAGTTCTTCGAAGGCTATCGCATGGGCAGCCTGTTCACCGATCCGGAGCTCTACAAGCGCGTCGAGGTGCTTAGAGGTCCGTCTTCCTCGACGATCTATGGTACGGGCGCACTCGCCGGCACCGTCAATTTCACGACCAAGGATGCTTCTGACTTCCTGAAGGGCGATGATCGCTTTGCCCTGCGCACCAAGGCGGGTTATGTCAGTAATGGCGATGGCACGCTAGCCTCGCTGATGGCTGCCTTCAGGCCAACGCAAAATCTCGACCTGCTGATCATGGCCAATAGCCGCAGTTCGGAGGACTATCAGGACGGCAATGGCAATACGGTGTCACCGTCGCAGGCGTCCGGTGACTCAGTTCTCATCAAAACGCGCTACTATATCGGCGGTGACCGACAGCACAGCCTTTGGGCGTCGGCGCAAAAATGGCGCAGTGATTCCTTCCAGATGTACGATCAGCAGGCTGCCGCCTTTACCAGCATGGTGCGCCGCCAGACCGAGGACACCAACTATGTCATCGGCTATGACAATAGCTTCGTCGGGAATGACTGGCTCGATTTGAAAGCGCAGATCGCCTTTGATGAATTGGCCACTGACCAGACCGATAACGAGTTCTCGCCTGGCTCGCTTGGCTATAGCTCGCAATATATTTATCGGACCGTCCAGGCAAAGATCGAAAACGTCTCGACCTTCAAGACCGGGCCGCTCGATCACTTCCTGACCGTGGGTGTGCAAACCTATGACCAGGAGCGCCGTAATCCGCGCTATAGCCTGACCGGTACAGTCACCCATGGCGCGACGACCCACCCGGAAGGTGACATAAATCGCGCCAGTCTCTATGTGCAGGATGAAATCCTGATTGGCGAGAAATTGACGCTTATTCCCGGCGTCCGCTACGACAGGTCCAGCCTGAAGCCTGGTGCCGGCACCTACGTCGTCGGGGCGACCGGTACGCCATCCGATGTCGATCTTGACGCCTGGTCACCCAAGCTGGCGGTGCTTTATGCCGTCACCTCGCGCATCAATGTGTTCGGCTCCTTGTCGCACACCGAACGCCTCCCGATTCTTGACGAAATCTATACGCGCGGCAGCACGCAGAGCATCAGTCTCAACCTGGAGCCGGAAGTTTCAGAAAATAAAGAAATCGGGGCCTCCTATGTCCAGCGCGGTCTGTTTGCCAGCCGTGATGCGCTAAACCTCAAGCTAACCGTTTATCAGAACGATATCACCAATCTGATCACGCGCACCACGACCACGTCTTCGGCCTATACCAATGTCGGCGAGGCACGTTATGCCGGGGCAGAACTGGAAGCCGAATATGCCGCCGGTCAGTTCTATACCCGCGCGGCTTATTCGACCGTCAATGGCTATAACAAGCTGACCGGTATCGCCTTCAACACCATCCCGGCTGAGCAACTGAACCTGACGGCGGGCTGGGTCCTGCCATCGCGGAATCTGTCGCTGGGTTGGCGTGGCGAATTCGCCGGCCGGCAGAATTCTTATTCTGCAACGACGGGCGCCGTCAGTTCGACCACCGATGCCTATGACATCCACAATCTGTTTCTGACCTGGCGGCCCGCCACCGGCGTGCTCGAAGGTATCGATGTGCGTCTGAACTGGGACAATATCTTTGACCACTATTACAAACCGCACCTGAGCTACCTGCCGGCGGCAGGCCAGACAGTCCGTCTCACGGTCGGCAAGACGTTCTAGACCTATGGCCTCGCCTAAGCATGTCATATGGGCGACCGGGGGCTCCGTTTTGATCAACGGAGCCCTTCTGGCCTTGCTTGTCCTGACCGTCCCAAAACCCGCGGCGCCCTTGGTGGATGATACGCTGTGGGTATCCCTGGAAACGGTGGCGGCGCCGACGCAGGGTGCGCCAGCCACGTCACAGCCACCGCCTGGGTCCTCTGTAGCGGTGGTTGCGTTGCCTTCCACGGCGCCGCCTGCGCCTGCGCTCAATGAGGCGATGGAACAAGCTGTGCAAGCGTCTACGCCACAGCAAACCCGTTCGCCTGACAGCGGGTCTTCACCGATCCCGGCCCCGAATCTTGCCGCGAATCCGTCAACGACGCAGTCTGAAGCTGACGGCCCCGCCAAGCCGACGCCTGCCAACCGGCCGGCGCCAACCCAGAGCCCGGCGCAAAGTCAGAGCGTAGGCGGTGGGCCGAAACACGCAACCAGCTACGCGGCGCGCGTTCGGCTGCATCTGGAGACATTCAAGATCTATCCACCTCAGGCGCGACGTCGGCACCAGGTCGGCGTGGTGCAACTGACCTTCGTGATCGACCGGCAGGGATGTGTGCTGACAGCGCGGGTGACGAAATCTTCCGGCGTGGCGGCGCTGGATCAGGCGGCGCTGGATATGCTGGCCGCCGCGCAGCCTCTGCCGAAACCGCCCGTGGACGTAGCGGGCGAGCGCATCAGCATGACAGTACCCGTTGACTTCGGCTTGACGACCTGATCAGCACATCAGTTCAGCTATGGCGGGGTAGGGGAGCAGGAGAGCCGTGGCGCCGACAGCCGGAGGCTTTGCGCTGTTTATCCATACGATCCGTTGATGCGCATCTCGTCCTGGAGGTTCGCCGCGGTCTCACCGACAGTATCATCGCCATCGGGGCGTAAGGCATTCTCTCGGATCAGGCGCGTGCGTTCGGCGATAGCGTCTGCAAACACATCGAGCAGGGTTGAGCCTGCCGGCATTGCGGCGACTTCGTTTATGGCTGCGGGCAATTCTCTGAGTATGCGTTCCGTCACGCGGCTGACTCTGCGGACTGTGGCCGTCCCGGAAAGGCCTGCAGATTCAGCCAAGCGACGCCAATGGCGCGCGTAAATATGCCGACCGCGGCGCTGCCCTCCTACATCTTGTGCATGGTTCTGAGTAATGTTGAGCCAAGTGAGGCCTGACATCAGGTCATATAACGGCGCGAGCTCGCTACGGGTTGGCTTAAGCAGAATTGAGTAATTTTTCGCGTGCGAATCCACATTGCCCACTGCGATATTGAAGATTGCCGCATCGAGGAAGCGCGTAAGGTCGAGCGCCGTCATGTGAGCGCGGACGAGATTGAACATGTCCGCAAGGGAAGGGCCACGTTGTCCGGTACCGTCATGCTCGTATTTGGCGGCCGGAGGTCGGCCGAGAGCTTGGCAGAAATCTTCTTGGTGAAGTCGACGCGTGCGACCATTGTCGTCGAAGCGATCGTATCGTGTGACCAACAGATAACTTCGCTCGCCGGCTATGCCGGTGATGACGTCTGCCGTTGGCAATCCACAGCGTCGCGCGAGCACCATGCAAAGCGCTTCGTTCTGCACGCTTCCGGGTAGTCTTGGGTTGTCAGGCTTGAGAATGTGCGTCGATGCGGCACCGTTGATCGGTATAGCGAGGTTTCCGTCTCTCATCGTCAGCGGCAGCTTTTCCTGGGCACCGGCCAGACTCATCGAGACGCCGTCTTCACCAACAAGAAAAGGTTTGGCCGGCATCTCATTAATGATGCGTTCTAACGCGTCAGGTGTGCTGATCAGGATCAGATCGGGATGGTTTTGGGGTGGTTGTTGACCAATGGTGAGCGCGCCAGCGAGATCACGGCCGGTCTCTAAGATAAGCCCCAGAATGTCCTCTCGTGCGACGCCAAGTGCCTGGGTCATGGCTCTGAGGGGTTCGCCTTCTGGCAACAGGTTCATGAGCCATGGCACTGAAACGTTTGTATCCCAATCCTCGGCACTAAGCGGCATGCTGAGTGAAATTGGGAATGCCTTGGTCGAGGCCCGCCATGCGTTCGTGTAGCGGATTTGCGGCCCGTCGTCGGCTCTCTTGATCGAACCGACTTGCGTTTGTTCGTTGAAGAGAGGAATCATGATCATAGCATCGACCGTTGCTGCCGGCTTTCTGAAGTGTCTGCGGCATCGACTAAGCGGATGCCTACAGCCTTTGCGGCGGCCAGTGCTTTGCCGAGTTGTGCGGTAGGCTTGCCGGCTTCGAGATCGACGATGAACCGTTCGCCTGTGTTAATTGCCAATGCCAAATCTCGCTGAGTTAGGCCTAAGGCCCGTCGTGCCTGGGCAACCATAGTTCCAAAGTTTTCTGCATTGCTGATCATTTTCGTAACTTCCCGATCGGTAAGATATGTTTGTCTCGGTCACGTGTCAATGCGAATTCTTACCGATCGGGAAGAATTCGTAGAATGTCTACGGCGAACGTCAGAAAACTTACCGTTCGGTAAGACCGAACTATGAGGTGAGCCCATATCACAAGGATTTCGAGCAGGCATTACCAGCCAGTGAGTTGCCATGCGCCAACATCAATCGGTAGCAGGGCAAGGCGGTTTAAGAAGGTCGCAGAGAAATTCGCTCAAACGTATCAGGTTGATTCAATAAATGAATTAATCTTCGCGCGTTAGCGGCGTGATATGGCTGCGGATCCAGCTCGCAAAGCTTTCGGCGCTGAGTTCGCCATTGGCCACGACCATGAGACCCAGGAAGCAGGTTGTGTCGTCGGCGCTCAGGCCATAGCCATTGAGTGACAGGAACAGCTCGATCGTCGTCAGGGCGGTCGGCAGGTTGGCGTCGAAGAATAACTGATCGTGCGCCAGGGCATAGCCATAGCAGGCGGCGAGGCTGGCCAGATCGGTGGCCGAACTTTCGTTGAGCGCCTTCACGCGGGCGTGCATCATCTTCATCATGCTGAGCTCGCGTAAGCCCAGGTTATCACCCTGGCCGGCGCCATGCTGGGTGGCGATCTCGGCCTGAAGGGCCTCGATGACGCCGTCTCTGATCAGGATAAAGGGCATCTACTTGCTCAGTTCGTGCAGAACATTGCGGCGCTTTTTCATCAGCTCCCGGGCCTGCTGCATCTGTTCGGCGAAGACCGGATCGTAGGGCGCGATGCGATAACCGTTCGGCGTTTCGGTGATGAACAGGGGATCACCCTTGTCGAGCCGGAGGCGCGTGAGCAGCTCCTTGGGAAGAATAACGCCCAGTGAATTGCCGATCTTGGTGATTTTCAGTTCCATGGCCCGCCTCGTTATCGGATTTTCGACGAGCCTAGCGCTTAAACGTCAAAATTCTGTGTATGCACGTCTGTAAGTACGGTCATTGCGTACAGGCTTGCGCCGCCTCGGTCAGGCTGTCCATACCAGCGCCTTCCAGCGCTTTCAGGTCCACGGCCGAAGGCGGGGCTGCTCGGGAGAACGTGGCCTCCAGAGATTGCCCCAGGGCCAGAGTCGAATCGGCCAGCGCCTGGTATTGTGCCACGGTTGCTTTGTCCTTGTCAGAGGCGTTGGCGCCCAGCTTGTTTTTCAGGAGCGCGGCGACCTCGGCTTCCGCCTTGCCGAGACGCGTGAGGGTCTGGCCCACAGCGCGGCAATGGGTTTGTTCGTCCGCATCGCGCTTGGCAGCGTGCGCCGGCGCCACGGTGAACAGAAGAGCGAGGAGGGGGAGGGCTTTGAACATAGGGCTATTCGTCCGTCATGTGGTGAGGGTCGCCGCCGAATTCGGCGATATTGGCGGAAATCCAGTTGATCGCCGCTTGTTCGTCGGCATGGCGCGACAGAGAGCGCGTATTGATCGAGACGAAGACGTGACCGCGTTTCAAATGGCCGGCTGCGATCTTATCGATATCTGACGCATTGCCGCGATCCGAGACCACGACCTGCGCCCCGGTCTTGCCGGCTGGCGCCCAGACATTCAGCGTCAGGCAATCGGGTGTATCACCGCAATCGGGACCAAATGTCTTGCCGTCGCGGTTTTTCGTCCATGGCGCGGCCGCATAGGGAATGCCCTTGAAGGCGAAGATGTCCTGATCCACCACGCCCGCCACCGGCCCGGATTGCGTCTGGACGAGCACGCGCTCAGGTTCTTTTGGGCCTGAGCAGCCAGCAAGGCAGAAAGTCGCGATGAGGACGAATTGGCAATTCATGCTGCCAGTCTAAGCGCGACTGGCCGCCTATTGCAAACTCTGATCGTCGCCCACGGACTTGTAGAGCGCGACCAGATTGGTGGCGCGGAGGGCTTGCAGGCTGATCAGGCTTTGTTGCGTGGTATAGAGCGTGCGCTGGGCATCGAGCAGGGTCAGGTAGCTGTCGACACCATTGTCGTAGCGCGCCTGCGACAAGGTGAGGCTGCGCTGGGCGGCGACGGTGGCGGCCGTCTGTGCGCTCAGGCGTTCATCGATGCGTGCCCGCACAGCCAGGGCGTCGCTGACTTCGGAAAAGGCCGTCTGGATGGCTTTCTCATAAGCGGCGACGGCGATATCGCGGCTGGCGGTGGCGCTTTGCAGGCCAGCGCGATTGGCGCCGCCGGCGAAGATCGGCACCGAGATCGACGGCACAAAGCTCCAGGTGCCATTGCCGGACTTAAACAGGCCGTCGAGATCGGAACTGGACGAGCCCGTGGAGCCGGTCAGGCTGATGCGTGGAAAGAAGGCGGCGCGGGCGGCGCCGATATTGGCGTTGGCCGATTTCAGATCGTGTTCGGCGGTCAGTACATCAGGGCGATCGAGCAGCACGTCCGACGGCAGCCCAACCGGCAGGGAAGCTGCGACGAGACCATCCTTCAGGCCATTCGGGAGCAGGTCAGGGGTGAGGGGTGCGCCAACCAGCAGGGTAAGTGCGGCCTTATCCTGATCGACCACGGTTTGCAGGCGTGCGACGTCGGCGCGGGCAGTCTCGGCCAAAACCTCGATCTGGGCCAGATCTAGATCGCTCAGCACACCGATACGCGCGCGCCCTTGCGCGATCGCTAGCGTGTCCTGTCGCGCCGCATAGGTCTGGCGGGCAAGGTCAAGGGCGTCCTGATCGGCGGCCAGGTTGAGCCAGCTTGTCGCCACCGAGGCAATCAGGCTGATCTGGACGGCGTTACGGTTTTCACGCTCGGCGAAGAAGCTTTCCAGAGCTGCGTCCTTCAGCGAGCGGACACGACCGAACAGATCGACCTCATAACTGGCCAGTCCCAGATCGGCGCTGTAGCTCTCATTGCTCTCGTTGCGGCTTTGGCTTAAGGTCGCGCTGATGTCCGGCAACAAGGACGAGCGGGTAATGCCGTAGGTAGCGCGCGCCTTGTCGATGTTCAGCGCAGCGATACGCAGGTCGCGGTTTTCCTCTAACGCAAGCGATATCGCCGATTGCAGGCGCGTATCGCTAAAGAGGTCGCGCCATTTAAGCTGCACATCGGACGTCGTGGAGGCTTCCACTGGCCAGTTGGCGGCCACCGGCGAGGCCGGTTGAACGTATTTAGGCGCCAGGGTGCAGGCGGACAGGGCGGATGTCGCAAGCGCGATCAGGGCAAGATGCTTCATTGTTTAGCCTCTTTGGCAGCCTGTCTGGCGGCGATATCTTGTGGCAGATTATCCATGCGGAACAGCTTCTGAACCAGCACGAAGAACAGCGGCACGAAGAAGATGGCCAGGAAGGTGGCCGACAGAACACCGCCGATCAGGCCGGTGCCGATGGCGTGCTGTGAGGCCGAGCCAGCGGAATTCGCGAGCGCCAGCGGCAGGATACCGAAGGTGAAGGCGAGCGACGTCATGATGATCGGGCGCAGGCGGATACGCACCGCTTCCAGCGTGGCGTCGAGCAGGGTGCGGCCCTCTTCGTGCAGCAACTTGGCGAATTCGACGATCAGGATGGCGTTCTTGGCCGAAAGCCCCATGGTGGCCAAAAGGCCGACCTGGAAGTAGATGTCGTTATCGAGGCCGCGGAACCAGGTGGCCAGCAGGGCGCCGAAGACGCCGAGCGGCACCACGAGGATGACGGCGAAGGGAATCGACCAGCTTTCATAAAGCGCGGCCAGCAACAAGAAGACGACGAGGATGGACAGGGCATAGAGGGCAGGGGCCTGGGCACCGGATTCCTTTTCCTGCAGTGAGATACCCGTCCATTCAAATCCGACGCCCGCCGGCAGTTGTTTGGCCAGTTCTTCCATCTTGTCCATGGCCTTGCCGTTCGATTGGCCCGCA
This sequence comes from Asticcacaulis sp. MM231, assembly GCF_964186625.1. Taxonomy (NCBI): domain Bacteria; kingdom Pseudomonadati; phylum Pseudomonadota; class Alphaproteobacteria; order Caulobacterales; family Caulobacteraceae; genus Asticcacaulis; species Asticcacaulis sp. MM231. The sequence continues at coordinate 58,545 of NZ_OZ075109.1, read as the reverse complement.
GCGGCAGTGCCCTGAATCTCCATCGAGCCCGCGCCATTATAGCGCTGGAGTTGCGGCGCCCCGAAGGTCCAGCGTGAGGCGCCAAAGGTTGAGAAGGGCACCATCTCGCCGGCGGAATTGCGCAGATACCAGCGGTTGATGTCCTCGGGCTGGCTGCGGAATTCGGCATCGCCCTGAACATAGACGCGCTTGATACGGCCGCGATCGATGAAGTCATTGACATAAGTGCCGCCAAGCGCGGTGCCCAGCAGGGAATTGATGTCCGCTACCGAAACGCCCATAGCGCCGGCGCGGGCGTTGTCGATATCGAGCTTGAGTTGTGGGGTGTCGTCCTGAATGTTGGCGCGGACATTGCTCAGAAGCGGATCTTTCGCCGACATACCGATAAGCTGGTCACTGGCCGCCGCCAGGGTGTCGTGACCGACGCCGCCGACATCCTTGAGTTGGAGGTCGAAGCCCGACGAATTGCCCAGTTCGCGCACGGCCGGCGGGATCATCGGGAAGACGCGCGCGCTGTGGATCTGCGAGAACTGCTTATTGACGCGCTCAACGAGCGCAAACACCTTCATATCGTCGTCGTGACGCTCCTTGAAATCTTTGAGGCGCACGAATGACATGCCCTGGTTTTCACCCGAGCCGGAGCCGCCGAAGCCGGCGATCGTAAAGACATATTTGACGGCTTTGTCTTTCTGATAGACGTCCTGCACCTGCTTGAGCACAGCAATGGTCTTGTCCGTCTTGGAGCCGACCGGCAACTGCACCTGCGTCATCAAGGCGCCCTGATCTTCATCAGGCAGGAATGACGTCGGCAGGGTCATGGCCAGACCCACCACGGCCGCGATGATGCCTGCATAGACCACCATGAACAGGCCGGGCTTGCGGATAATGCCCTTGACCGATGTCTGATAACGGTTGGAAAAGACCTGGAAGCCGCGGTTAAAGCCGGACAGGAAGCCCTTGACCTTGACGTCCTGTTCGGGAGCGTGGGGATCATGGGGGGGCGCGCCTTCGACCTTTTTGGGCACCTTCAGCAATGTGGCGCAAAGAGGCGGGGTCAGGACCAGGGCCACGATAACCGACAGGGCCATGGCCGAGACGAGGGTGACCGAGAACTGGCGATAGATGATGCCCTGCGTGCCGCCAAAGAAGGCCATAGGCACGAACATCGCCGCCAGAACCGAGGCCACGCCGATCAGCGCGCCGGTGATCTCATCCATCGATTTCTGCGTAGCTTCGAGCGGCCCCAAGCCCTCTTCATGCATAACGCGCTCGACGTTTTCGACCACGACGATGGCGTCATCAACCAGAAGGCCGATGGCGAGCACCAGACCGAACATGGTCAGGGTGTTGATCGAGTAGCCAAAGACAGCCAGGATGCCGAAGGTGCCTAAGAGAACCACCGGGACGGCGATGGCGGGTATGAGCGTGGCACGCCAGTTTTGCAGGAACAGGAACATTATCAGGAAGACCAGCACGATCGCTTCGATCAGTGTCTTGACCACGTCCTCGATCGCCAGCTTGACGAATTCTGTCGAGTTATTGGGGATCGCGTATTTGACGCCGGCTGGGAAGGAGGGTTCGAGCTCAGCGATCTTCTTCTTGACCAGATCCGCCGTTTTCAGCGCGTTGGCGCCGGTGGCAAGCGTCACCTGCATACCCGATGCGGTATGGCCGTTCAGGCGGGCGATATTGCCGTAGGATTGCGGCCCAAGCTCGACCCGCGCCACGTCACGCAGATAAACCGGCGTACCAGCCGTGTTGTTCTTGACGATGATGTTCTCGAACTGCGCCGCCGTCTGGAGCTGGGATTGCGCCGTGATGGTCGCGGTCAGTGCAGTATCTGGCTTGGCCGGGTCAGAGCCGAGGTTACCGGCGGACACTTGCGTATTCTGTGCCCTGACTGAGGCAAGAACGTCAGAAGGCGTCAGGCTGAAACTGGCCAGCTTGTCGGCATTGAGCCATATGCGCATGGCGTATTGTGAACCGAACACACGCGTATCGCCCACGCCTTCAATGCGCGAGATCGGATCGTTCAGGTTGGAGGCGATCCAGTCGCCGAGGTCTGCATTGGAAAGGCTTTCATCGTCGGTATAGAGTGAAATGGCCATCAGGGTGGAGCCGGAGGCCTTGTTGACGCGCAAACCAAGCGTCTGAACATCGGTGGGCAATCGGCGCAGCACAGAATTGGCCTGATTCTGGACCTGAACCTGCGCGACGTCGGGGTCGGTACCGGCTTCGAAAACCAGCGTGACCGATCCGGAGCCGGTCGAAGAGGTTGAGGTCATGTATTTCAGGCCGTCGAGCCCGGTCATGCCCTGTTCGATCACCTGCGTCACCGAGTCCTCAACCACCTTGGCAGAGGCGCCTGTATAGGTGGCCGAGACCGTCACCTGCGGCAGGGCGATTTTTGGGTATTGCTCGACCGGCAGGGTGAAGATCGCTAGGGCACCTGCCAGCATGATGACGATAGCAATGACCCAGGCAAAGATGGGCCGGACGATAAAAAAGCGCGACAGCATGATCTATTGCTCCGAAGCAGGCGCGGGGGCCTGGACGGGCTTCGCATTGATATCACCCTTGTCCTTCAGCTTCATCGCGCCCTCGGCGATCACCTTGTCACCGGCCTTCAGGCCTTCCATGACCTGCCACTGGCTGCCCTGCATCTGACCGAGCTTGATGACCTGTTTGTGCGCCTTGTTGTCATCGCCGGCCAGCAGCACACTGGCGCCGCCCTTGGCGTCCAGAACCACCGAGGCCTGTGGGATCAGGATACCTTGCGCCACCGTGCCCTTGACGATGCGGGCGCGGACATACATGCCCGGCAACAGCAGGCCCTCGGGGTTGGCGAAAATGGCGCGCAGGGTGACGGCGCCGGTAGAGGCATCGACGCTGACATCGGAAAATTCAAGGCGGCCGCTATGCGGGTAGGCCGAGCCGTCATCAAGCGTCAGACTAACATCGGCATGGTCAGCGGCGCCCAATTCACCGCTTTTCAAGGCGCGCTTGAGCTTCAAGAGGTCGGTGGCTGACTGGGTGATGTCGACATAGACCTTCGATAGGTCCTGCACCGTGGCCAGGGCTTCGGTCTGGTTGGCGGTGACGAGCGCGCCGGGCGTGACTGATGATTTGCCAACTCGACCGGAAATCGGCGAGGTGACGCGAGTATAGTTGAGATTAATGCTGGCTGTCTGGACGGCGGCTTTTTGAAGGGCAAGCGTCGCCGCGGCGGTTTTCATCGTCGTTTGGGCATCGTCATAGTCCTGCTGGCTTATGGCCTTGATGGCGATGAGCTGGCTGTAGCGGTCGGCCTTTTGTTTGGCGGCATCATAGTTGGCTTGGGCCTGGGCCTGCTGCGCCTGGGCACTGGCAAGTGCGGCCTGATAGGTTGCCGGATCTATCTGATAAAGAGATTGGCCTGCGGTGACGAGACTGCCCTCAGTAAACTGGCGCGCCTTGACAATGCCGCCGACCTGCGGGCGCACATCCGAGACGAGATAGGCTGAGGTACGACCGGAAAGCTCCTGCGTCACGTTGAAAGGCTGGGTCGAGACCACGACGTAGCCCACTGTCGTTGGACCGCGTGGTCCCTTCGGGGCATCGTCCTTTTTGGAGCAGCCAAACAGGGCGATCGCTCCCAGAAACAGGGCGGTAGCGACGGCGGTGACAGGTTTCAACATCAGGGTCCTCATAGTGACTATCGTTCTAAACGCAGGTCCGTGGCAAATCCGGCGAAAGTTTTATGATAAAACATAAGAGGTAACTCTATATGGTCGATTGGCGACCCTCATATGACAGACTGTTTCCGGCGTCATTTGATTGACATGAAATTGAACGCTTGTTAGCTCCTCAGTCTAGAGACCACACATGCTTGGATGACCAATGGCGCATATCTTCAAAAACCCGAACTTGAAAGATTATTTTCATATTGCTGATGGAGTTACCGCCGAAACACCGCTTGCCAATATCCCGTCGTTTGTTCAACCCTATGAGGACGGAAAAGTTTTGTATTTTCCTAATCTTCGCTTCAATATTGACTTCGATTTCTGGGCGAAAGTGCCTTCCGAACAATTTGAAGGCTTTAAGAAAATGCTGTGCTACGTCGACCATGAGACGCAGCCGGAGCTGATCGCACGTGCCTTAAAAAAGGCGAATGGTCCTCCTGAACTGTATGAATTACTTTGGAAAAACATGTCCGAACTTTTCCGTCAGGTTATGCCGATCTATTATCGTATTTTTGCCGGCTACCAATATTCAATTAAGCGTGCGGTCTGGCGCTTGAACACGACTTTAAATGAAAATCTGCATTTTGACACTTATAAGGATAGCGAAATTTTTCCTGAGCATTTCGCGCGTATGTTTATCAACCTTGATAACCAGCCACGCATTTGGCACACGAGTTACACAGTCGATGAGGTTTATGAAAAATTCGGCCGAAAAGTTTCACAAAAGGTTATCGAGACTACGAGCACAAACCGCTTCTGGCGTGAACTCAATCATACGGCTTTTGGCAAAGGGCATGAATGGTGGGATGGCTCGCCGCGCCACGTTATTTATTTCGAACCGGGCGATGTGTGGGTAGTCGATAGCCGCCAAGTATCTCATCAGATTTATTATGGCCGTCGCGCCATATCGATTGATTTCGTAGTTACCCGCGATAGCATGCAAAATCCAAAAAAACATTACTTGGATCTCGCTGAGACTTACCGTGAAGGTTTAAGGGGAGGGCGGCAGCTTCTGGTAACGTCTCCGGCAATTTGACTTGCCACTTCAATTCATTGTGCTTATGACCGACACCAGCTAAAGATAACTCCGAGCTCATGTCGGGTTACTAGCTAAGCGAAGTATCAACGAGATACTGACACATCTGGATAAAGGATTCTGGTAAGCGGCGGTGCCGATTTTCTAGGATCACACCTGCGCGAACCTCTCGTAAAAAACGGGGACCACATTATATGCCCCAGCTAACTGGCACTTACATTTCAACCTCATCTAATTTTGTATCGGGCTAAATCGTGTTGAATACGTTTAAAAAGCTTTTCTTCAAACCTGCCAAGACGACCAGCACAGTGTGCCTCATCGCCAAAAACGAAGCTCCGTATCTTGTAGAATGGTTGGCCTATTACCGTTTTTTGGGGTTCAATGACATCGTCATTTATGAAAACAATAGCGACGATAATTCCCATGAAATTCTGAGCAAGCTGGCTGCCGCGGGAAAAGTTACGCATCGGACCTGGACATTGGGGAAAAACGAATCACCACAGATCACCGCTTATCAAGACGCAATAAAGCGAGCCGAGACAGAGTGGATCCTCTTCGTCGATGCTGATGAGTTTCTTGTGCTTCACCATCATCTCACAGTAAATATGTTTCTTTCGAGTTTTGCAGATCGTCCCGAGGTCACTGCCATTGGAGTCAACTGGCGCTTGTTTGGTGACAATAACAATAAGAAGGCAGACAGCCGACCGGTTATGATCCGCTTTATCATGGCTGCTGAGCCGAACTTTGTTGTAAACAGACACCTGAAAAGCTTCAGCCGGGTAGCGGCTCTAAATGAACTCGTGCACATGCACGCGTGCGCAACTTCAGGCAATATGGCTCATCCGTCCGGTAAGCCACTCTCAATGTCTAGTTGGGGATTGTCGGACGTGGTTGAGCTCAGCGTGGCACAGGTTAACCACTATTACACCAAGACGGCTGAGGAATATCAAAAAAAGAAATTGAGAGGACAAGGCGGGGCGGGAGACGACAAACCCGAGTTAAAGTATTGGTATAACGACAAGTCGTTCCAGAGCCATAACCGTAACGAGATTAAGGACAAGGCGATACTGAAGCACTATATTGAGATAAAGCGCGAAATCGACGAGTTGAACACGATTGTGAACACATGACGGCTTGGACCGAATTTAAGTCAACTTCGCGGCTTTTAGACTAAGCTTTTCTGCTTTTTTAGCCAGTCTGAGCTTTTCTGCTTTTGCAGCAATCTTAGCCTCAATTCTGGCCTGCAGAACCACCTCAGCCTTAGGTTTGTTGTGGGGCTCGTCCCATTCTGCCAATGGTCCGAACCAAACCTGATTTCCACCTTCAAGCACCAACAACTTATTACATAATTTCTTAATAAGAGCGAAGTTGTGCGTCGCCAAGATGATCACGCGGGATCGGGTCAGGATCGAATTCAGGCGTGAACTGGCCTTGTCAAAGAAAGACTTGTCGCCAGCGCCAATCCATTCGTCCATGATGAGGATATCCGGATCCAAAGCTGTCGCAACACCAAAGGTGAGGCGGGTAATCATGCCCGAAGAATACGTCTTTACCGGAAGGTCAATAAAAGAACCGAGTTCCGTAAACTCAATAATTTCATCCATTCGCGCTAAAATCTGTTTCGCGGTGTAGCCACGGATGCGCCCCATATTAAGGATGTTTTCCCGGCCAGTGAAGGATTGATCCATCCCCAGGCTGGTATTGATCATGGATGAGACTTTCCCCTTGACATTGATGTAGCCGCGATCAGGCTCGTACACGCCAGCTAGGACCTTGAGCAAGGTTGTTTTTCCGGCACCGTTATGGCCAATAATTCCCAGTCGGTCGCCGTCCTCCAGCTTGAAGGTTATTCCATTGAGAGCGCGGACGTGGATGACGTCTTGGCCGTTCTTCAAAAGTTTGCCACCAACTGCCAAGTTGGCAACAGCATTTCGAATAGATTGCGCGCGGAGCGAATAGATCGGGTACGCAAGTTCAACACCTTGCAAGTCAACAATTGAAGTCATGATAATGGCGTCCTAAACCCAGAACGGAATGCGGCGGCGGTAAAGCGAGAAGAATATAGCAAAGAGTGTAACGCCAATAACCGTCGTTGCTATGGCCATGGTCCAGTTCTGGGGGGTTGCTGCTCCGCCCATAAGAGGCGCGCGCACGATCGTTACCAAAGCGTATAGAGGATTGATGTCGGCAACCCATTGATTTTTTTGAAGCATGTCGTAATGCCAGTAAATTGGCGTTACAAAGAACATAATGTGCCCAATGTTTGGTAACAAAAAGCGAAGATCACGGAAACGGGCGGATAGCATGCCGACAAGTCCGCCCCACGTCAACATACATACAACAACAAGAACGAAGCCTGGGATCACGGACCAGTTTGGTATGGCGGCGGCACCCAACACCAACATGAAAACGTAATAAACGATAAGGTTATGAAAAAAGAGCATTAGCTTTTCTGCCACACCTTCGAAGATGAAGTAGGTAAATGGATAGGCGTGATTGACTATCATGCCGCTTGAGCCGACGAAAATAGCGCCGGCGTCGTAGAGAACGAACAAGCAAGTTGTTCCAAGCAAGTTTCCTGCCAAGGCGTAAGGCATAACTTCTGCCAGTGTCTTACCCCACAATCCGCCCCACACCAATGAAATGGCGACCGATGTGAATACCATGTTACCCGCGATCCAGAGCGAACCGAAGACGGTTCGCTTGTATTTTGCGCTTAGATTATAATAAGCTTGGTAGAGCCAGACATGGTAAAGATTCAGGCCACGTTTTAGATCGGAAATAGCTTTATTCATACGACTGAGCGGGGTCCGAGAAGCAAATGAAGTGACGAGCCAATTTGGCTTCGGCGAGCACACGTAGCCAATAAATTATCGCGCTACAAGCCTTTTCGTGAAGCGGTACAGATTAAGCGAAATTATCGCGCGGCTACTCTGAGCTGTGCGACGCTGGTGACGCGCGGAGGCCAGGCAAGCGACAAATTTTCCATGACAAGCGTCAAGTTTGGGTTATAGGCCGGATCAACCTTGAGTTCCTCTGTCCAGCGCTTTTTCATTATATTGACTTCCGACAATTCCCTGGCCGCGTTTATCGGATTGGCGGACGTGCCACGGCTAGCGGATTCATGATGGACCATTTCTGCGTACGGTGTGTAGACATTCCGGTACCCGGCCGCTCGGACCTTAAGACAAAAATCAACATCATTGAAAGCTACAGCGAGTTCTTCGTCAAGCCCGCCGACTGTCTGGTAGATGTGTTTTTGCACCAGCAAACAGGCGGCCGTCACCGCGCTTACGGATTGATGTAAGATCGCGCGCTTCTGATAACCGGGCTCGCCACGCGGTAAAGCTTTGTGCATGTGCCCTGCGACACCATGAAAGCCAATCAGTACGCCGGCATGTTGTATTGTATCGTCCGGATACCATAGGCGGGCGCCCACACAGCCGATTTCCGGCTGGTGGGCAAAGGACAGCATTTCTTCAAGCCAGTCCGGTGTCAAAATCTCGATGTCATTGTTCATCAAACATACGTAGTCGCCATGCGCTTTCTGCACGGCACGGTTGTTTAGAGCAGAAAAATTGAAAGGACTGTCATCTCGAAGGATTACTACCCCGTTCTCCCCCTGAACCTGTTCGAGGTAGGCAAGCGTTTCCTGATCCGTACTACCGTTATCGACAACAATCACTTCCAGACGCGGGTAGGTTGTGAGTTCAAAAAGAGAATTGAGACATATTCTGAGGATATCCACGCGATCACGCGTTGGTATGATTATACTAATAAGAGGCAATTGTTCCGGCAGGTCATATCGAACACGATTATGGCCTGGTGCTTCGGGTGCCTCTGTTACGGTGGCCTGCTTGTTCATCCGTACGAGATGGTTCTTAACTACGGTCGCGCTTGGATTAGGCGCTATGGTTTGCGCCAAATTCAGCCGGGCATGATACAGTATACGAGGTACATGGCGGATATGATCAGGTGGAGTTTGTTCTACTACCTTTAAAGCGAGATCGTACTCTAGCGCAGGCACTTCTAGGTCTGGGAACCCATTTAGTTTGCGTAGCACACGTGTACTGAAAGCTGTCAGATTACCGATCATATTATGGCTAAGCAAAAGCTCCTTGTTAGGTTCGGGCTTAAAATTCGGGGCGGATCTGGTGCCTTCTTGGTCGATTACGTCTTCATCTGAATAAATGACATCTAAAGACGGCGCTATTGACGTCTCTCGCGCGAACCAGAAAATAGCCGAAGATGCCAGCAAATCACCAGCACGCACCATCAACATATAATCGGCCCGTGTTTCGGCCAGAATCGTATCGAGTTCGGTAGAAATTGTTTCGGTGATTGGCGTGTTATGAATGTGCGGCAAATTAGGTGTTTCGTTCTTCAACGGTTGACGCAAACTTCTGCTTAAAACCCGAACTTCGTCGACGGGCCGGATCTGCTCAGTAACAGACCGCAAGGTCGCGGCAAGCCCAGTCTCGTCATTATTTTCATCGATTATGCAGACGCAAAAGGTCTGCAGTCGAAGTTTGGCCGATGCCTTATTCATGTACTTTATATCGCCGCGTCCCGGCCGATCGTAATGACTGATCCATTCCTTGTAATTGTTGTGGTTTGGTCGCTCTAATGTCGTGGTCAAGCTGATATATTGTCCGCTGCGGCCTTCCTTGTCACCCAGTTCGCGGAAATGGGTCCAGGCGTCGATTCGTCCGCGGCGCAGGTCGGGGTATCGTTTCATATACCATTGCGTATCAAAGAACCTCGCCTGACGGTTCTCATAAACTCCATGTGAAATATAGTGCTTAAAGGGGTCGACGCCCTTTTCAAGGATATCAGGATTATGTGCAAAATAATATTCTCTGTCGAATGTATGCCTATTCAGATGAATGTGCTGGCTGAGATGGTTGACACCACGAAACCGCCAGTCAAAATTGTTTTTGAAGAGAGCCGACAACGCGCGAAAAATTCGCCAAAAAAAAGCCAATAGGGACGAATTGGAGTATGTCATAGCTGAGGTCCTGCTCGGATACTGTGGCTGTATAAGTTAACTGCGTGCAGGCAGCCATTGTTGGGATTATGAGATCAGTTTCGTTGTCACGTGTTGTCTATGGCTTCTTCGTCGCAGAGCACCCTGACAACATTTTCCATAGCGGTTCGATGATTTTCTACTGCTTCGCGACCATCATCTGATTCTGGCTGATGCGTTGCGCCGTCTGTGTCTCCGTAATGCTTGAGAAAAAGGCCCATGACATGGTCTACACCTGCCTCTGTAACCGATCGTTTATCTGACGCAAAATATACGCCGCCAGCATGAGGCGCTGTTATGATTTCATAAGACGGGAAATAATCGCAAAATTCGAATGTATTGCACACGTCTTCGGCTGCAATCCGCAAAACCGATTTTGAATAAACGGTCGATACCAAAACGTGACGATCAACAGCGGTCGCATTGAGGGGTACGGGGGAAACGGTGATGATGATCTTGCAGTTCGGATTGCGGCGCCGCAAATACTTGATCGACCACCGCAAATCATTGAGCGTGTCGTTTAGGTCAAAATTGACGAATTCGTGGATATCTGGATTGTAAGTGCCTCCGGCAACACCTGGCGCTAGAGGGAAGACGCTACCGTCCCGCTTGTCCGCCCAGGCTTCGGTTAGACCAAGGGTAAAGACAAACACAGACATTTTTTTTATACCGCGACGTATGGCTGCAAAATGCTGTTCGCGATCTATGTTTAGTTCGGCTTCGCTTATGAAGCCGCCTGGCTGCACCTGGGGCCGGAAGGGGTCGACAAAATTTCCATTGGCTAATTGCCAAGTGTTTTCGATAGGTACGTGGTTACCCCAGGCTCGTTGAAGAAGCTGCTTCAACTGCCGGGCTGTGTAGAGATTGCCGTAGCGGGCGGAAAAAACTCCATAATTGTTCGCCAAGGCTACAGAGTCCGGGATCAACGAGTGCGCCTTTTCGCAGACAAAATAATTAAAGCCATTTTCGCTAAGTCGCTTGGCGACATGCTGGGCGAAGCAGCTACCAGCCGTAATCACAGGTTCGTTTCTAGATATTCGAAATGAACACTTTGTGACAGGATCTAAAGTCGAAAGGCTATCGATACCGCCTGCTCTTTTCCAGAATTGATAATCGGGTTTATTCGTATATGGATGAGCCATCTAAACCTCGATCAAATTTTCAATCTGTTGTGCCACGAGCGCGCCATAGGCTTCATTTGCATGGGTCGGGTCCCGGCGCCAATAGGGTTTTGCTAAAAACCCACTACCGTCAAGGGTCTCAGCGGGAGGTGGGATAAAACCGATTGCGTGTTCTTCACAAAATTCCCGAAATACGCGTGTATGAAGTTGGTAGAGCTTAAGCCGCAAGTGCGGGGGCGCGACACCTAGGTGAACCTTGTCAGCAAAATAACCGCCCGGGTTATTTTCTATGAACTCCGAGTTTGGGTGTGGCGGTGGCGAGCAAATATGATAAACTGGAACCGAATACAGCTCGCGTATTTGTAACAATACTCTCAAAAAACCCTGCCGCATAACGGTGTTTAGGTAATCATACATGACGTTGTAAGGGATGTTGACGCGATCTACGGCAACACTGCTCTCTTCATCCGTTTCATTCATAAAATTGAAGCGGATGGGATATTCGATAAGCCCAAGAACGTTATGAAAGTTGCCACTTACCATCGAAACGACAACGGATGGATTGATCCCCTCCACCATTGACGGGTTGAACACACCCTTGCGGAAGTTCTCACCCTCAGGCCGGTTATAATTTATCACGGTGATATGGCTAGTGGTTGCATCGTGAAGTGCTTGACTCAGAGCTTCGGTATGGCTTTGACCAATTACAAGGGCAAGTTTGTTCTCGGGTTTCATGGCAGGTTCTGCATTCATGAATGCAATGACTCGCTAAAATCTATGGGAGGTGGGATGACATATTGAGCGTTTAAGGACTCCCAATCTTCATCTATAAAAGGTTCGGAACGTCTAAGCTGGCTCTGGTGAGGAGATTGTTGCAAGATAAAGCTCTCTCTCGGCGCGCCATTCATCGGCGAAGTCGACATCTTGCCAGTTTTCAAACCAAGGGCCGCCATTGGTAAAGTGGATATTCGCAGGCAGATTGAACGGCTTTTGATACTCCCCTTCAAGAAAGTTCCATTCCAGAGGAAGTTTACCAAGCATGTCATCCGTCGTCCATTCAAAGCGATGCAGCCACGCGGGGTTTGCCGCATTTACCACTTCTGGCACGAGTTTTTTCACATCGGGGTGCCCACCATTAAAGATCATAAATGACGACCAGTTCTTGCGGGGGTAAACAGTTTGCTCTTTGCCGTCCATCTTGACCATGTTGGCCGGTGTATAGTCATGCTGTACACAATATAAGGCCTTGGTACGGTCGAGGCCCTCGAAAATCTCGTTTACGTCGCGCGTGAACAAAACATCGCAATCCACAAAGATTGTCCAGCCATCGTGAGCGGCGAGAAAAGGTGTTAGAAATCGCGTCAGAGAAAACTCTGTAGAAGACATATTGTCATACGCGCGGCTGTAAAGGCCCAGCTCGCGAAGATGAGGCTGCTTTAACGGGTAAACTTCTATTTCGCCCGACAAATGGCGCTGAATAGAATGGCGAGCGACCTGCCAGGCTATATCCTCGCGGCTATCATATCCAATATAGACTTTGCGCATATTTTCCGTCGGGCTACTAATTTAGTTGAGCTTTGATTATAGCGTGACATGCTTCCGGCACAAGGTCCCATTTGTCTTGATTGGTGACGCTAAGGTCTTTGCTGGTTGTGATTTGCCAAAGGGCGCAATAGACTTTTTCACGGCTGTGGACGGGAGCGGACGAATTAATGTCGGACTATAATGTTGGTGAAATCGTTAACGAGGTCCTTATTGGTAAGGACGGTGAGCTGTACTTAGCAAGCGGTAACCATTTGCCATTAAGCTATGTGACTGGTGAACGGACCATTAGTGAGCACGCTATTGAGGCTTTTTTAGAAAATATAAAGGCAAGGCATCTCTTCGCTTCAACCTTGGGGTCGCGATATATCCATATGGTGGCTCCGGACAAGCACACTGTTATGCGAAAGTCCTTTCCGTTTGAAGCTTATGAAACACCTGGCGACATCGTTTTTGCGCGCGACAAGACATTCATTTTCCCCAAAGCGGAATTAATTGCGCTAAATGAGTACAAGAGAAGCTATCAGAAATACGACAGTCACTGGACCATTCATGGGGCACTTCGAGCATTCGAGATTATGCTTCAAAGGTTTGGCTTTTCCAGAGATGAGATAAACGCCGGTCTCAACGATTTGGGTCCCGCCATCGTTACAAAATCAATGCATGCCGAAGGTGATCTTGGACGCAAACTGAAAAATCCGCCTTCCGAAAAGCTCGAAGCTTTGAAAGTGAGTTTTCCAGCAACGCTTTATTCCAACGGTTTTGCGGGCAATAATGGTAAGCTGATCGGTATTGTGAGCCAAAATCCAAGGGCACGAGGCCGTTTCTTGGGCTTCGGCAATTCCTTTCTTCTGTTGTTCCCCAATATTTTCACGTATTTTTTTGAGCAAACCATCCTGTGTCGTACACCCTTCTTGCACAGAGAAGTGGCCTCCGCTATCAAGCCGGATTTCATATTGACCGAGGCGGTAGAGCGTTATTTACCAAGGACGCAGTCGGATTCCGAGGCGCCTAGCTTTATCGATATGCAGTTAAGTGCCAGTCAGACCTTGAAATTTTCGGCAGAAGATGCTGCTTTTTTTGGCCCTTCGCTCGTGCCGGCAAGTGAAGATGAAATAAAAACTTGAAGTAGAGCGTTCGGTTTTAAACTCATACGCAAGGCGCATGGGTAACCTTTGCGGTTTTTCATGCAACTCCAGCTCGCAAACAGTCGTGAATGCGCAGGAGACCAATAGGCCTGTTCGCAGCATCAGTGACAAATAGACAATTGATTTTGTTTTGATTCATCATACCCAGGGCTTCGACCGCAAGCATGTCGCTTCTGACATGACGTGGCTGCCGATAAGCGACGTCACCTGCAGTTTTTTCCATCAGACCAGTCAGGTTACGACGTAGGTCGCCGTCCGTAATGATGCCGATGAGAGCGCCGTCCTTGTCCACGAGGCCTGCGACGCCGAACGTCTTGGCTGTCATGGTCAGGATGGTTTCGGCTATCGATGTAGTGTCAGAGACAAGCGGCAGTTCTTCGTCGCTGTGCATTAGAGCGCTGACTTTGAGCAACTGTGCCCCAAGCTTACCACCTGGATGAAAGGTGCGGAAATTTTCTTTTCTAAAATTCCGTCGTTCCATTACGGCAACAGCAATTGCATCGCCAAGTGCCAGCGTGGCAGTTGTGGATGTTGTCGGCGCCATACCAATGGTGCAGGCTTCAGGCGCATTTGGCAGCAAGAGTGCAACATCAGCGGATTTAAGTAGCGTACTGTCAGGGCGGCTCGCGATGCCGATCAAGGGTATTGCGAAACGACGTGTGTGAGCAATGATATCTGAAAGTTCTGGCGTTTCACCGGAGTTGGATAAAACAAGACAAATATCATTGGTTGTAATCATTCCGAGGTCTCCATGACTGGCCTCGGCAGGATGAACGAAATAGGCAGGCGTGCCTGTAGAGGCCAGGGTGGCTGCAATCTTACGGGCAATATGTCCCGATTTGCCCATTCCGGATAAAATAATTCGTCCGGTTGAATTGTAGATCAGATCAACGGCGTCGACGAAATTTTGGGCAAGATTGTCAGCCATCAGCAATAGAGCATTCGCCTCTGTGCGCAACACTTGCTGGCCTGTGCTTAGGGTTGTCTCAAAATGGGTTGAGCGAGCAGGGGCGATGGTCATGGCTAATCCCAATTGTGGTTTGCCGCTAGCGGCGCTGGATCTTAAGGGTAAATGTAAACAATCTACGCCGCGGTTACACGGAGACTGTTAGTTCTGCTTTGGTCCACTCCGCCAATTGATGCAGCCCTTGTTCAAGTGTGACTTTTGGCATCCAGTCAATGGCTTGCTTGGTAGGCTCAATATCCGTGCTGGCATGACGAATGTCTCCCAATCGGAAATCCCCGGTAATTTTGTAATTGTCGGGAGCCCCTCCCAATTCTTTTAACAGAATTTTGGCCGCTTCTAGAATTGTTGTTGCCTCCCCAGAACCGATGTTCAAGGGGGCATCGATTGCATGATCTGTAGCTATGGCCGCAGCGCATGCATCGACGACATCCGTGACGAAGACGAAGTCGCGAACCATTTCACCATCTTCAAAAATATTCAGCGTCTTGCCTGCCATGATTTGCGCGCCGAAGATGGATAAAACGCCCGTGTAAGGATTGCGCAATGACTGGCCAGGTCCATAAACGTTCTGGAAACGCAGTATTTTAGGGCGCAGATTCTTCGCCTCGGCACAATTCAGCAACAGGTTTTCCTGCATGAGCTTTGTGGACGCGTATACCGACGAGGGGATAGCGCGTGTATCTGGCACGGCGGGCAGGGCCGTCAATGGGTTTCCAGCACGATCGAAAACGCGAAAATCGCCTGATTTCATCCGATCGGCATTTCGTGCCTGTGGACGCGAACGCTGTCCTTGCGCGTCTGCGTAGGGGCCTTCGCCGTATATTGAACGCGAGGACGAAAGCAGAAAGTCACGCTGGCGTTTAGGCAGGTTGCCGATCGCTGTCAAAAGGTTCGAGGTGCCTGTAACGTTGGCGGCTACGTATCGATCGAGTTCATCAAGCGACTGGCCAGTTCCAGTCTCTGAGACGAAATGTATAACAATGTCTGGATCACAATCTTGCAAAGCCTGTTCGAGCGCCGCCGCATCTTCGATCTGGCCTTTGATGCAAGTAACATCACTGCCGAATTTTGGAAAAACTGCATCCGGTCCATGCACTTGCGGATGAAGGTTATCGTAAACGAAGAAACGACCGTAATTTTCACGCTGGAGTTTTTCCACGAGGCGAGAGCCAATGAAACCTGCGCCGCCTGTGATGAAAACACTTTTGTTCATGATCAACCCTTAGAATGCAACTTAAATGTATAATTGGTTAGAGCTTAGGGCATCCATTTCGTGCCTGATGAATGATACTCATAATCTGTTCGGTGAGTTTTTGGTGCGTATATTGTTCTTTTAGTTTCGTTTGAGCTTCATCCACGAGCTCACGTCGCAGTGCTTTTTCCTTCAAAACCCTGCGCATAGCCCGGTACCATGACTGTTCATCTCCGGCAAGCAGTCCAGCGTTTCCATCACAGGCAGATTGGTAGACGGGTAAATCGGACGCGATTGTCGCGATACCCGAAAGACTGTATTCAACCCATTTTGTATTGGCTTTGCACAGGTTGAAGTTGTGATCTTCGAGCGGGGCAAGACCGGCCCACCAGCCCAGTTTTCCCATTAAAGCGATAAACTCGTCATAAGACGCGGCTCGTCTGTGGTGTTTAAACCGGTCGCCGAACTGCAGGAGCTGCGGATCGGGTTCGATAGTGCCGAATGTCTCGAAACGCAGATCGGGATTATCAATCATTGTGCGCACTATAGCCGGCATTATGGATGCCATATCTGCGGCATGCCCACCTGTGCCCATGTAGCCAATCACGGGCGTTTCGGCAGGCTTGAAGCGCGCGATCTTATTGGCGTCGATCGAGCAGTAGATTTTTCCGCAGACGATAGGAACTGTCACGCCCTCCTTAGCCAGCGAAAGGCCAAGCGTTTCTGTCGAAGCATACAAAAGGTCACAGCTGTTGATAGCATCACGCAAGGCGGCCTTACGGGCGGGGTCATTGTAAAACTTAAACTTACCATAACCGAGTTGCCGGCTGACCCTCAATAAATTATCGTCTATGTGGAAAATGATGGGGATGCCGTCTTCTCTGGCCAATTCAATGAGATGCGTTTCCAACACATCACCAAAACGGGACAGAAAGAGCACGGTTGGTTTGATCTCATTCCATAGGGCTCGGCAGGCCACTTCAACGCGCAAGGCTTGGCTATCTCCTATCATGGTCAGACTAACTTGGCCGTCTTCTAACATCTTGCTTAACGGACGACGGAAACTGATCTCTTGGGTTGCCGAAACAGCGTCGGCCGCTACGAGGATTCGCTCGCGCAAGATGCGACCGCGTTTCTCTGCAACCACCTCTTCACTTGGCCATTGATAGGCGGTGTTCAGTCGCCTATTTTGTACTTGCTTAAATACGCTAAAAATTTGTTGGCGTAATTGGCTTTCAGAGAAATCACGTTTTAGCTTAGCCTGTGCGCGAAGGACGCTTTGGGTACGGTATGCATTGTCCTGGTAGAAGCGCTCTAGGGCCAAGAGCCAACTTTCGGGGCTGTCCGCTAACAGCCCGCAATCCCCGGAACAGCTTTCGTCGTACATGAGATTGGCGCTGGCGATAACAGCCGCGCCAATCGAGCTATATTCAACCCATTTTGTATTGGCTTTTACCTCATTGAACGTAGACTTCTGCAACGGGCAAAGGCCGATGTCCCAGCCTAGATCGCTGAAAGTTTTCATGAAAACGGCGTAGTCTCGAATTGGCTTTATGACTTTGATACGCTCACCGAACTCGTTCAATTCAGCAGGTTTAGGTATAGAGCCAAATAGCTCAAAAGTTACTTCTGGATGGTTTCTCAGGAAAGTGACCAAGGGGGGCAAGATAAGTTCAAGATCGTGGGCATGGTCAAAGCCCATATAGCCAATTTTTTGCAGAGGCTTATTCTTAGGTTGTCTCTTGACCTCGGCAGAGCAGTAAATCTGGCCCGCGACCATCGGGGTTTCAAACCCGTAACTTTGATACCGCTGTTTGAGGGCTGGCGTCGAACAATAAACTAAGTCTACCTTTTCGAGCAGGTAATTAATGCTTTCAAGGCGGTCAATTCGGTTGTACGAATTAAACTTCTTTAGACCAATCTCAACTGGAATGTTCAGTAAGTCATCGTCGACATGGTAGACAGTAGGGCAATTGCGCTGCCGGGCAACCTCTATCAAAGCAGCATATCCAGGGCCGCTGTAACGGCAGAACACCAAAATATCCGGACTAAAGCGCTCAAAAATCCGTTCAGCGAGTGCATCCGCGTCCAGAGCGGCCTTTTGAAGGGTCTCTTCTTTTAACAATTCAATGACAATGTCGCCCGATTCAATCAGTGGCTTCAAGGGCTTGAGAAAGGACAGTTGGTATGTAGGGATCTCATCCATAGCGACGAACAGGATGTGGGCCGCACTGCGTTTGTTAGCCGATGTACGCACACGTACAGGATTGGCAGTCCCCCCCGCCATCAGTCGGAGAAAACGGGACTGAACATCCTCCCGTTGTGTCGGCATGTCGATGTTATCGAGAAAATTGTTCTGACGTTTGAGGTACGTTGCTGGATCTTTTCTGGCTTGATTGGCAAAACTTACCCACTCAGTTAAGGTCGAAATCTGCGTCAGACCACTGTAGTTGCTGGTGTCCATAACCGCGTCCACATCCCGCCAGACACCAACAGGTATGTTGGCAAGGATCATGTCGATTATGATCGACGATGGCGCAGATATTCCAAAATCAAATTGATTCAACTTAACCTTATAAATCGGTCGGTTATTAAGTTCCACATTGTTGGGCAATTTGATATTGTTTTTAACCACGTACTGACCGCCTGGGTGCGGCCTTAGGAATACCTTCTCATTTTTTTCTGCTTTCACTTCACAGAATTGGGAAAAAATATCCATAAAGGATGCCTTAAAGTCACCGCTTGAGCTAAGTCTGACCGAATGTAGATTTTCACATACAAGGCCCCCGAAGCCCTCCTTTTTGCCCCCCGATAGTTCTTGTAGTACACTTGGCGGGCCAGAGACATATAGCTTCGCGCGCTCAGAAAGCGCCATGGACATCATAAAGCGCGGGCCAAACCAGCCGCAAACGACATCTGCGGCGAAGGTTACATTAGTGCCATGTGCCTTGTTGTGTTCGCGATTTTGTAGAAAGCCTACACATTCGAAGCCGTGCTGTAGCGTGATTTTCAAAAAGCCCTTAGGGGCCAGACGAAAAATATTGTGCGTATCAGCGTGCGCGGACAAACTCGATTCGCTTGCGGCGAATATGATGCCCGATTTCCCGCTCAACAATTGTTCGGCTTCATATTCGTGACTGAAAATGAAAACCTTTGCGCCCGTATTGGCGCAAAGAAGGGCAATTTCATTTTGCCACGACCGTGTCTTATCTCGCTGTAAAAACTTGTAGCTTACCAAAAACTCGATGCTGACATCCAGTTCGCGACTTGCAAGTACAGCCAAAGGGCGGATAATGTTCACGTCCTGCAGGAGGTTTAAAAGAAAAATGATATGTTTTCTACGCATCGGTAATATTTATCTTGCTGACTTTGGTAGTACGCGCGCGCGTAGAATTGCTTTTACCAACTGTTTTTGGCTTGAGAGGTGACAAATATCTGTTTGGACGAGTGTAATCACTTGCTCTCTCAACTCGGAAAGGAGCTTCCCACTCAGAAAAATAAATCCCAATCTCACCGAAGAGTTGTTCCAAGATGTTGGCCATAGCCTCCATCGCAAGGTTGTAGGTGACGAAGGCATTCGCACGATTATCATTTCGTATACCAAGTAGCCATTTATTCACACGATCCTTGCTGACGATTGACAAGGGCAGAAAGCGAAAATTAGCGCCGTAAACTGCACTGAGAACCTGGAGTTTGTCCTTGTAAGTAGGCAATAGATTTTTTTCTGCGTTACCCGATAGTATGATGATCGGCTCGCTATGCTCGGCTAAATCTAAGGAAATTCGCACATCATAGATCGAAGTGCCCGGACTGAAGGGGGTGGCGACTACTAGATGCTCAAGCGCTTGGACATATTTGCGAATATCATCCGGCGCCTGTCTTCCCTGAACAACAGCTAAGGTTTCTTGCCTGATTTTCGGCGCGCGCGCCAGACCGCTGCGAATTGCATTTAGGAAAGTGAATAAGGCCTCCGCTTCTTTCGCCGGATTTCCGAGTAACTCTAGCTGACTAGCCATTTGTTTGACGGTATTAGGCTGCAATGCCAGATTGTCAGCTTCAAGATCAGAGAGAAAAGCGTCCGCACTGCGATAAATAAATGGCGCCAGGGGCGCATATAAGGGAAAGCCGACTGACAGAACCTGAGCACCATGGCAAAATGCCGATATAGCCCGATTCAGAGATTTAACTGTGCTGAACGGCTGCGCGCTTACAGGTAGAAAACAAAGTAAACACCGTTCGATAAGCGCTTGCTCAGTGTCCTCACTCCATTCCTCAACGGAGAAAGGAATGCTCAGTTGGGACAGCATGTTGAACATATGACTGCTCTGCGCGGACATATTGCTCAGCACTGTCAGATGTACCCGATATCCGCACTTCCTGAACCTGCTCAGATGATCCCTAAAAGCGTGTAGATCTGCCAGGCCAACCGGGAAATACGCATTTTGCCCAATTCCAAACCAAGCCATGTGAAGCGTGCGGGTCAAACGCAACCGTTCCATTTTCGCATTAAGGCGGTTCGTCACATGCTGTGAGTCAAAAGTCTCATAAGGATCATTGAGAATATGGCAAGGTTTACCGTTTAAAAGCCCACCCTCCAGTATCGATTTCATTTTACCTGTGGCACAGAGAGCAAAGTCCATTATTTCAGTAACGGCAAGCGCCCAAGCATGAATTCTCACCAGACGTGCATCGTCGGGATGGGTAAAATAATTGTCGAAAAAGTCAACGCCTACAAGTTTGTTTCGAGCTTTCAATTCTCGCATAAGAAGCATGGCGCGAACGTCATAGACCTTGCTGATCAGGATGACGTCCTCAGTAATTTTATCTGGTTCAATCAAACTGGCGATAGGCTTTATCTTGAGGGTATGCCCCAAGACCTTAAGGGAATGCTGCATTCTAACATATCGAATGCGTACGCCTGCCGTTTTCAAATGCTCCTTGTTCGGTACAACAACAAGAATATCCATCAGGGAAACTCGCGTATTATCGTACTGGACCGAATAACGTCTTGCCACTGCATAACGGGCAGGAAGCTCTCCGCGGCTCCGTCGGAGACCGTGTAGCTTTCGTGACTTGAGGTCATGATTGCCCGTACGCTCGACGTGCATAGGTGGCGGTAACCGGCCTTAACTGCACGGAGGCAAAAATCCAGATCCTGAAATGGACCAGGGAAACGTCGCGTATCAAGTCCCTTTAATTCTTGCCAAATTTCCGCTTTGACTAAGGTAAGGCGGAATGTATTTGCAACTACAGGATATGTCGTGTCTGGAAGAGCTTCAAGACAATTAAGTTGACGAAAACTAACGCCGCCTGCGTTCGTTAAGGACAGATGTGAAGGGAAATAACCGCCAGACCCGAAGCTAACGATGTCCACATTGCGGACCACTTTTTCTTGCATAATAACGCAACTGCTTGTCGCCACATTATCTAACTTAGATAGATGATAAAGGCATTCAAGCGTGCGCTTATGCGTCATTATTACTGAGGCATCGCATAGGAGGACGTAGGCATTTGCACTCTTGGCCACCGTTTTCTCAAAGGCAAGATTAACGGCATTTAGACCTGTTAATTGGCTCGTATTGCCGAAAAATGCGTCCAGACCTTTTTCTACCGAAGAGTCTCGACTGCTTTTCGATTTCCGTACGAAAGAGATTTCATGGATTTTTGTGCTCAGCGTTTGGGCTCGTAGCGCTGCCGAGAAGGCAATAAGGTCGTCGCCAGCATTGTAACTGACTATAACCGAGATATTGATACTTGCTTTCTCTTCCGATGAAAGTGGCGGGCCAAATAAACTTGACGCTCCATCGACGTGGGGAAATGCCTGTGAAATTTGACTGATCGGCATGACGCTCTGAAAATGCAGCGCGACTGGAATTGCGCGGGATGTATCAACGACAGGTTCATCCATTCTTAATGGCGCAGATTGGGTGAGATAGGGGTAGGTCGAATTTTCGTTGGAGCAAAGTGACAGTAGGTCGCTGTTCAGAGCTGGCAGGCTTACGACGCAACGCGCTTTTCCAGAAATACCATCGCAGCTAATAAACGAGCCAGTTGCTTTGTCGTTGATTATCTCCATCCGCCGTGATGTCAGCGCGCACAGGCTTGGTAATGCGTTTCCAGAGAGTGTAAGAGTGAGCGTTCCGGATTGTGTTCGGGCCTCAATGCACGCCATCGTATCTTCGGATATGTCTCCAATGCTCAGGCTTTCACGAATATATTGCCCTACATCACCATCTTGGATGTTTTCCAACGATATGGGTGCGCAAGGCAGATGCATAGCATGGTTTAGCCAAGCCAGATAGGAAGGTGCGAGTAGTCTCTCGGCCCCCGTAAGGGTAGGACTGTTAATTTGCAGCGTTCCTATCTGTAGTGGTGGGGCAAAATCATCGGCTCCAATCCATTCATGCATCAGGCTGTCAGAATAAAGCTGGAGTTGCTCGAACGGATGCATGCTGAGTGTGTTGTGACTGAGCTCGGCATGATAAGCCCCCCCTCGGCATAAGGCGGGAAAAGGTAGAAACATCGCGTCGACAATAGCGCCGCTGTCATTTGTGACGACGAACAGTACCGGCATATAAGGATTAACCAGAGCGACATCAAAGAAGCCAATGCCCTCGGGCAGAAAATGGCTTTGGCCAACTGTATTGAGCGACGCCTCGGCTGATGCATGGAACTGGTAAGCGCGTATAAATAGCGCTATCGGATTGCCGAAACCGTCAAGGGCCTGAGCACCGACATCAAGTCGAAGGCGCAGATCGTAGTCGGTGTCTAGCCATGCGTCAGTAATTTTTATGCGGCCAAGGTAATCGCCGTTTGCCAAGGTGTGCAATTTGCCCAAATCCAGTGGCGCGTCGAATGCTCCCGTTACTGGCTTACCATTGTTTTGATACCTATATTTGGCACTCTTTCGCCGTTCGACGCCACTCAAACAGCATAAGGCTAGCACCGGGGTAAGAATATGGGAGAAGGCGGCTTGGGCGCTTTTTTTTGTAGCGCCCATGGGTAACGGTGCGACGCCAATTTGTTGCCGCTCAATATATAGATGCGACTCTTCCTCATCTAACGGCCAGGGTTTGGAGGAAGGCATCTCAACTGCGATAGAAGACCTGTCGCGTTCTTCGGCTTCCTCAAATTGCATTATTGCCAAGGGCTTCAAGCCTTGGATGCGCCCCTGGCGCAAGTAGTGGACAAGAGGGTTTACACCTAGACTTCTCAGAGAACTGGTTTTGCTAAGATAGTAGTCCGAATCGAAGTTAATACTTGGATTGTGTCCGTTAAACCCGCCAACCCGAAGGTAATGAAAGGCAGCGTCTGTTCCCGACTTCGCAACCGAAGTATAGGTTTTTAGGTACCATTTTTCGTTGAAAAGGTCACTTTCACGGATCAGAAATATATCTTGGGTTAACTGCTCGTCTGGATCAAGCGCAGTGTCTAGTTTGCTTTTCGGTCCACGCAGCCCCACAGCCTGCGGATTAGGAGATTTCGTTTTTATGCGCGGCTTCTGGGGCATTGTAGGCGTAAAGCCCTCGGCCTGCCCAAACCGCAAATAGTGAACAAGCGGGTTTATCCCTGATTTTGCTGCTTTTGGGTTGGCTGTTGTATACCAGACGGCATCAAAGCGTGGACTTGGACTGCGACCTTCGGACGCTCCGTTGGAAAGATAGTGTCTTGCTGGGTCGATATCAGCGTTTGCAAGGTCCGGATTATTGAGAACATACCATTTGGGATCGAAAAGACTACTTTCGCGTAACCGCTTTAGGGCATCTGCGAAATCTATGTCTTCTGTTAAGTCATGTTTGATGTCTAACCCGTCATAAACCTTGTTATTTCGGATATTAACCAGAACTTCAGGGGGTAAGGGCAGGCGTCCTTCAGTATGTCCTGATTGTAAAAAGTGGACAAGAGGATTATAACCGGCGGCTTTAATGTCGCGATACTCCGAAAGGTACCAAGCAGAATCAAAGTATTGGCTAGGGTTTCGGGATTCAAAACCTCCATTTTGCACATAGTGCAGCAATGGATTTACATTAGCCTTCTGTACATCTTCGTAGCTCTTTAAGTACCAGGCTGCATTAAAAAGGCTGGATTTTTTAACCAATTGCATTTCGGGCGATAAAGGGGCCTTACCCCCATGCCGTAGCCATCGTGCAATTTTAATTAGCGAAGACCCAGCGCGTTTCTGGGGCGGCTTCTCTGCAGCGGAGTTAGTGTTGGCCATTGTAATCCAGAAGTTGATATGACGCTAATGACATGGTGCTGTGATTAAATGGCCGCCTGTTTCACAGATGCCAAATTCACGCCTTAATCTGTCTCGTATAGGACATTTTTTGCCGGCTGTTTCAAGGCATTATAAGTAAACTCGTAAGCCTATAATGCTCTTACTTCCCCTTAGCCAGATCATCGAATGCGCGAAGGGTGCCGATCAGATCTTTCATCTTGTCGATATAGATCATGTTGGGGCCGTCGCTCGGCGCATGATCGGGGTCTTCGTGGGTTTCGATAAACACCGCCGACACACCGACGGCGCAGGCGGCGCGCGCCAGCACCGGCGCGAACTCGCGCTGGCCGCCTGAGGTCGTGCCCTGACCACCCGGCTGCTGCACCGAATGGGTGGCGTCGAACATCACCGGGTAACCGGTCTGGGCCATGATCGGCAGGCCGCGGAAATCGCTGACCAGCGTGTTGTAACCGAAGCTGGTGCCGCGATCACACAGGATGATCCGCTCATTGCCCGTCGAGGCGATCTTGTTGGCGACGTTCTTCATGTCCCAGGGCGCCAGGAACTGGCCCTTCTTGACATTGATGGTGCGGCCAGTGGCGCCGGCGGCCAGCAAAAGATCGGTCTGGCGGCACAGGAAGGCCGGGATCTGGATGACATCGACCTGCTTTCCCACCGGCTCGCACTGGTGGGTGTCGTGCACATCGGTCAGGACGGGACAGCCGAACTTGTCGCGGACGGCAGCCAGGATATCGAGGCCTTCCGTCATGCCGATACCGCGCGCCGTACCGATCGAGGAGCGGTTGGCCTTGTCGTAACTGGACTTGTAGATGAACTTGGTGCCGGTCGGCGCGCAGGCCTCGGCGATCTTCTCGGCCATCATAAGGGCGTGGTCGAGGCTCTCGATCTGACACGGCCCGGCGATCAGCACGAACGGTTCGTCGCCGCCGATTTTAATCTTCGGCTGGCCGAAATCACCAATTTCGAAAACCTTGGTTTTGACGTGTTGCGGCTGGATCGACATGGGGTACTCCTAGATGACTTGTTCAATGCGGGCGACATCGACGGGGTTGTTCAGTTCCCAGAACACGCGACCGCGGCCGTCGACCTCGACACAGCGTATCGGCATGCCGTTTTCCAGAAAGCGCAGTTGCTCAAGGCCTTCCCAGGTTTCCAGCGGCCCCACCGGCCAGCTCGAATAGCTCTTCAGGGCCTGCTCGCGGTAACCATAGACGCCGACATGGTGGAAGACCGGGATCGTATCGCCCTCGCCAAACGTCTTGCCGGTATAGGGAATGACTTCCTTGGAGAAGTAGAGCGCGTTGAGGTTTTTGTCGAACACCGCCGTGGTGCCGCCGACGCGGCCATTGAGGCGATCCTCGACGAAGTTGGCGTGGGTCTGGGCATCGCAGCGCAGCACCGGCGTCGCCATCTGCACCGACGGATCGGCCTTCATGGCGCGGATCAGGTCTTCGACGAACCAGGCCGGGGTGAGTGGCGCATCGCCCTGCAGATTGATATAGAGATCGGCGGATTCGCTCAGGTGCTGCAGCGCGTCGGCGCAGCGCTCGGTGCCGTTGGCGCAGGATTCCGCCGTCATGATCACCTGCGCGCCGAAGGCTTCGGCAGCCGTCTTGATGCGATCGTCATCGGTGCAGACATAGACCGAGGCGACATCGGCCACGCCCTTGGCGGCTTCCCAGGAGCGCTGGATCAGCGACTTCGGCACGCCATCCTTGCCGGTCAGCATGACCAGCGGCTTGCCGGGATAGCGCGTCGAAGCATAGCGCGCGGGGATCAGTATGATGGTTTTCACTTAAGCAACTCCCGCACGCAGGCAATCGTGGATATGGATCAGGCCGATCAGCGCGTGGCTTTCATCGACCGAAAACAGGCAGGTCGATGGCTTAAATACACGAAAATTAAATTGCAATAGCATTCCAAACCAATCTGCCTTTTTGTTGTATAATCCTAATATGTTAGTTTGGTTCTGTAATATTCCGACTTTTTAGGCTGATTCCGATTTAGATAAAATTTCGAGAGAAAGTCAAATATTTCTGCAAATTTTTTTGGCAGCGATGCGCGCAGCGGCTGGCACGACATGGCTTGCTGCGATTTTGGCGAGAGGAATGCGCCCCGTTCGCACACTTGTTCAGGCGTCCAGCCATATCATGACTGGTGAGGTTGACTGCGACCAGCGTCACGGGACGGACGAATTTATCATGTTGAAATGTGTTCGATCGTCCAAGTGAACGAAGTCCACAAACACAATAGTCCAATAGTCCAATAGTCCAATAGTCCAATAGTCCAATAGTCTGCCATTTGGGAGGTGCCGTTGGCAAGGGGGAGGTTACGAAATCAATCCCATTGGTGTACGCCTTCCATCGTTTTTCAAACGGAACGACGCGTTTGGCTCTTGAGTACTGTGGGCAAAAGGCAAGTTTCCGTTACGTTCGGATACCTTTCCGAAATGAAGCGCGCCAAGCTCACACAATAAGTTTCGGGGTGAAAGGCATCTGGTCCACTTTCGGAAAACATGATTTTCATGTCTTTAATTGACCGTAAAATCTAATTTTTCAGTATATTGTGTTAGTTATGTAATTGTCTGCATTATCATCTCGTATGACTTATTGTAATCTATATTCAGAGAAGATATTCTGCTATTTTCATGTACGCCTTCTATTTTGCATGAATTAATGTAGGTAATTGAATATTTTTTTATAGAGTTGACCATGAGGTAACGAAAGTTTATTTTTTCCCACGAGAGTATAATAATTTTACCCGTAAAATGATTCTGCGTGAATAAAGAGGTATGGAACGCTGATCCGCAGGTTCCGGCAATGACATCGGCATGGTTGAAAATATCGACCTGCTTTTGGAGGCTCAGGGTCTCCGGATAAACAATCGAGAAGCCCTTTGCCGACAATTTTTGCTCGAGCAACGCCTCTTGTTCTGAGTGTCTTAGGCCGGGCGCTAAACGAGATCGGCTGAGGTACACTTTTCGACCCTTGAATTTCGGGCTGTTATCCGCAAGCATTGCCTGAGCGGCTTGGACATGGGATTTGGAATGCACATTGAAAATCCGATGAACATTCTGAATGCTGGCTGTGGGAACAATGACCTTCTTCAAGAGGACTGGGGTGTTCGGTGAAAACATTCGCTCAGCAATATTTAAGCTTCGAAGCACGGGACCAATGTAGGGCTGTTTGATGTAATTCGGTGCGCGGTAATCTGTGTAAATAATGGGCATGTCAGACGGGAATAAATCCAGCGCCCAAAATCGCGACATGCCGTCCATAATAAAATGCCCGTAATGTGTCCAGGCAATGCCGCCGTAGTAAGTTGTGTCTTCCCGAATGTCGTAGTTTTTAGGTATATCAACATGTTCTGGGGCGTGGGCAGCGTAGCTTGCATTGAATTTTTCAAGCGTTCTGACGGCGAATTGCAAGTCGTTCGGAACGAAACTGCGGCGGGTTCCATAAATTCTATCCCCAGCTACCGTATAAAGTGCGTCGTACCCTGGAATAATAAAAACGTCTTCTAAAATGCGGATGGACGGAATGATTTCTGTCGGCTCCACGACATAGCCGTTGTTTAGGTGGCTTTTGGGCGCCCTATCAAAATCGATAAAATTTAAGTTCGGATTCATGGAGCCTCTGTGGTGTTTTGATGCCAGTGTAAGGCAACCGGCACCTATCACACAGGAGGTGGTGAGTAAGGCCACTGAAGGCGCCGCCATTACAGTGTGCGCCGAAACGTCGCTGGTAAAAAAAGAACTGGCAGCCCTAACAGGCGTAAGGTAAATTGAGCTTTTATCTATCGTGTGCTGGAGATCGTGGCAAGTGGCAAAAATTATCAAACATCCTGATGTTCAAGACTATTTTCTAGAATTTACCTTGGATGAAATTAAGGCTAGACCACATGGCATTATAGAGGAGTATGAAGCCAACAACCTCATTTTGTTGAAAAATTACAGGATGCCGATCGATCTAGCTGTGTTTTCTGAGATGTCATCTCATATGCACAAAATTGAAGACGAGAGTTTACGGCGTAAATTGAAGAAAATGACATCACTGTCATTCTTTCAGGGTTACAGCAAAACTGAGTTGGGAAACGACGCTTCGGGCTTGGATTTTAATGACAAGGTTTCAAAAGCGGTCTTTGAGGTGCTTTGCAACTCGGACAAATCACTCTTTATGCGAGCTAGCCAAGCCATGGAGGATGCGCACAAAGTCACATTGGATCTATTTGCAACCTGTTTCCCAGACTATTACTACTATCGGATGATACCTAGCATTCGGATTACGGAGACCTTGTTCGAAAACATCCATTGGGATAACCATCAGATCGAAGACGACTTTCAGCAAGTTCGCATCTTCTGCAATCTCGATAACCGTCCACGTATTTGGAATGCCAGTCACAATTTCGTAAATTACGCGCGTACTCTCTACAAGGATCACAATCTGTCGCAATTTGCTGGTGGCGATCCAAATCTTCTCAATGATTACATTTGTGGCAAGGTTTTGGGCGGCACGCGCAACGCGTGCAAAGATCATCTGCCTAAGCACACAATAGCGTTTGAGCCCGGAGAAATTTGGTTCGGTGAATTGCGCATGATTTCACATCAAATCATGTATGGCGAGCGTGCGATGGTATATATGTTCTTCATCAAACCTGAAGGTATGTTGAACGGAGAGCGACGGTTCAACAGACAGGTCGAGAATTTGCACAGAGAAATGGCAGGCGAGTTGGTTTGAACGACGAAACGGTCGTCGCTTAGAGCGACGGCCGCTTTTTTTGCCCTAGACGCGAGATCATGCTGTCCAAAATAAGTTTTCCCCCCAACTCATTCATGTGACACATGTCGTGATTGGCGTGGCGACTGGGGTCTGCGGCCTTTCCATCAAGATAAACCGAAGCTTTGTAATACATATCCTGAGGTTGAAAGCAGTCTGAAAAGATGGTGCGTGGAAAGGGATGATATGTGTTAGGTCCCAAAACTTCCTCAAGCGCGTTAACGCCAAATTGATATTGCTTCTCATTCGTGAGCGCGGGTGTTTCGAGCATGACGTTAGAAGACAGTATATACACCGGCTTGGATGTTACGTTTTTCACTTTGTTGTAAAGTTGCCACGACTGCGTCCCTTTAATTTTGTCTGATTTGACTGACGCGACAACCTGAGACGAATAGGCATGGCGACGGAGTTTTTTTTCCGTCGCAATCATGTCGTGCGGGGTCAGCATATCGCCATAGATGAAAAAAGCATCATAGACGCTCGTAGCAGCGTTTTTGCTGTTGCGAAATCGAGCATTTTTTATCTCGCCGCCCACAATGTCAATCAGCCCAAAGCTCATTCGGCCGTTGCCAAAAAAATCAATTTCTACCTGAGCGGACTTTTGCATATCCAACTCATAAGCTTTATAAACAGCCCCCATATAGCTGCTGCCGATGACGCAAATTTTTTCCATGCAAATGTTCTTACTGTCTTGAATTGGCGAGCGCCTGGTTGTCAGGCGCCAAAGGCGCCCAAAAGCTCTTCTTCACAAACTACGTCTTGTTCCACGGGCTTTGTTTGAGACTTTGGTGTATTTGTTTGTGAATAGATGGGCGTACCAAAGCTATGCTTCAAGCAGTCAAAGAAATTGTCCATGACGAAATTGACGCCATATGGGTTCACGCTGCGCATATTCGGCTCAAAAAAGGTACCCTTGGAAGTTGGGCTGTTTATAATTTCATAGGAAGGGAAGTAGTCACTATCGGCTCTCAAGGCGGCGATACGACCAGCCACGGCCCGAAGGACGGATTTCGATTCCATCGTGGCCACCATAACGTGGTTGCCCGAGTTTGTGGCTGTAAGTGGTACGGGCGATACCGTAAGTATAAATTTCAGATTGGGATTGATTCCCCGTATCAAGTCCATCGCTGATACGAGTGATGCAAAGATAGCTTCATAAGGTTGGTTATCAAATACATGCTCGTTCTCGTCGAATTCGCCGGCCACGGTACCAGGGCAGATGGCGTACTCGTAGCCATGTGTCTTGTTTTTCCAGCTTTCCGTCAATCCTAAGGTGAAAACGAAATATTCTGCGCCGCGGATCGCTGCGGAAAATTGGGATATTGTGTAGTTTCTGGATTTCAGCAACTCGTCGCTTGTCTCAAACCCGTTTGGCTCGATGGCTGGTCTGAAGGGGTCGTAGAAGCGGCCATCCTGTTCCCAGGCTATAGCAGGTGCAGATTCGATCTCAAGCGCCCAACGCACCCATTGAAGGAGAAGCGAGGCGGTGTATATATTGCCCGTTCGACACGAGAAAACATTATAATTGAAATATTTGCGGTTCACCTCCGAAAGACCTTCCGGCGGAAGTTCATAGCTTGTCCACGCATAGCCTCTCGTCAGCAATGCATTGCCGATATGTTGGGCAAAGCAGGAGCCGAAGGTCACAACTTTGTCATCCGGCTGAATGTTGAACTTTGGCGTCCAGATGGGGCCGATGTCAAACAAACTTCTTTGCGCCACCGCTGGCTTCCAGAAGGCCCTTTGCGGCAGGCTGTCATAAGGATTGTTCATGGAATTGACTCGAGTCAACTATGATTGGGTCTACGCATGACGGTATCATCTGTGATGCAGTCTCACCATTTCTAACAGACTTGATTAGCAGGGTCCAACAAGTTTGTTGCTCTGCATTATTGAAAAATACCGCATCGTCAGAAGTTTAGGGTGTTTGTAGGATTTGAGCTTTATGAAGGTTTCGGCTAATACCGCAGAAGACAGCAATCGGCTCGGTATCGATGGGATGCGCCAGGGTCTTTGATGATGATCAGGATTTATATGCGCGAACCGCAGGCAATAGGCAAACAGGACCATTTAGACCAGCCTTACTCCAAACTTGAAAAGGGTGCCAGACGGGCGCGCACGGAAAGTCTTATCGAAGCCGGGTGTTCTGATGTGAAGCGTTGGAGTCTCGCAGATAATTTTCATGGCAATTGGAGAGATCGTGCGCAAACCGTTGCAGCCATGATCGGTGCCGGCGACAGGGTACTCGACTTGGGATGCGGTAAAATGGATTTAGAAACAGCCTTGCCCGCCGGCTGTATCTATTTACCGAGTGATTTGGTCGCCCGTGACGATCGTACACTCGTCTGCGATCTGAACGCCGGCGAACTACCGGCAGTCGAGGCAGATGTTGTCACCATGCTTGGGGTTCTGGAATATATTCATGATCCGTCAGCCCTGCTTGTCTCGATTGCGCAACGATGGTCGACACTTATACTGACCTACAATCCTTCGGAACTTGACGAGGGGCGGGATCGTCTATTGCATGGCTGGTTCAATGCGCTCACGTCAGCGCAACTCGTTGCCATGGCTGAGGTATCGGGATTTGGCCTGGTGGGTATTGTTGCAGTAGATGTTAGGCAACGGCTTTATATTTTCTATCGTGCGGGATATTGGGGATAACCATGAGTTTGATGCAAGTATTTCGAACGGACGCAACGAATGTGGGCGATTGGTACTGTTCACCGATGCGCTATTTCCAACTTGGTGCAGCGTCCACCATCGATATTCTGGATTTTGACTCAGGATCCGAGATGTCACATGTCGTGTTGGGAGGGGGGGGGCTCATTGCTAAAACGTTTCATGGTCATATGCAGCGCGTTGCCGACACGCGCCCTGCTTTGATGAGTTCGTCGCCTGGGGCATCGGTGAGTCGGAAAATGTCGATCGCAAAGGTGGCTTCGTTAACCCCTTCGAGGGGGCCTTGCCGGATTATTTGAAAGCGTTTGATCTTGTGGGAGTGCGGGATTTTGGTACCGAATATCGTTGGGTCCCCTGTGCTAGCTGTATGTTGCCTCAGTTGGACAAGCCTTACGTCGTACAGCATGAAGTGGTCATTTATGAACATAAGCGTATCCCCATACCGCTGAATGGCACGCCTCGTCTTAGCAATGACGGCAACGATATTGACGCAGTTCTGGCTTTTCTTGCCTCGGGCGAAACTGTGATTACCAATTCTTACCATGGTGCCTACTGGGCAACTCTGTTAGGCAAGCGCGTCATTGCAATCCCCAATATGTCGAAAATGTATCGTTTCAAGCATTTTCCGGTCGTTTGCCGCGCCGATGAATGGAAACGTTTTTCAGCACTCACGCGTGCCTATCCCGAAGCGCTGGCGGAATGTCGTGCTGCTAACCTTGCTTTTTTTGAAGAGGTCAAGGCCCTTCACGACAAGACGCGCGCATAACTGTTCACGTCCCCTAGCTTTATGCATCTTTGTAAATAGGCATGCAAAAACGCAGCGTAATCTTCCCGATCATGGTGCCATTCGGCCACTCGCGTGAGGTCTGCCACGTTAGGTGCGGATTGTGGAGTGACGCAATCGTATTCAGCGTGTCCAAAGCGAACCACGAGCGTGTCATGAAGCAGGGCTTCCATACCTGAGCCGGAGTTGACGAGGAATACTCTTTCAGCACCAGCGAAGCAGGTGTGGATGGAAATGTGATCTACCCATTTGGCATTGGCATTGGCCAGGGTCAGTTTTTGCAGGGGCAGCATTGATTTTGGATTGGCTGGATGGCCTTTTACAACGAGGGTCCGTCCAGTTTCACGCGCGTAAAGCAATGTTGTTGTCAAAGCATCCTCCACGCTTACCTGCGAGTGAAATTTGATGGTTTCGTCATGTGGAAGCTGACATATAAATAGGTCGTAGGGTGAGCTTGCAGGCGGTGCGCCTTGTGCGGGCTGTGCGAAGATCGATTCATTTTCTGTAATCTTTGCCTTCAGGAAGTTGAACGTGTGATTGGCCTTTTCGCCTCGTTCAAGGGCAGGCGGCAAAAACGAAAGAGAAGCGCCCCAACCGTCCGGGTCGGCGGTAAAATAGCCGTTTAAGGGTGCGTTCTTGTAGAAAAAGGCGTTATCCCCGATTGGAAACTGACTTCTCAGCTTATGGGGAAAATATACTCGATCATAAAGCAAACACGCGTTCGCCATTTCATCGAAACTAAATTGCCATAACGGTTTACAAACAGTGGTAACGACATCGCCTGCCGAATAGTGGTAGAGCTCGATGCCATCAATAAATTGGCCGAACTGCTTTAATATCGGGCTGGAAGGCGCGGTCACACTATCAGGTATTGGACCAGGCTTGAAGGAGCAATCCAATCGAGGGCGTGCGATAAAGATTCGTCTGTTCAATGTAATCTGGCTCCTTAGCTTGTCGTAATCTAAGCATATTTCGACAATTATATTTAAAATTAGAAATTTCAACATATACACGAATAAGAGATGTGTTGATTTTAGGCGGCTATATCTGCAGCATTGATGATTGTTACAAGCCATGCCGGGCTTGGAAATTAGGCAAAAGCCGACTAATAAAAACGAGCGTATGTTCCGATCATACGACCGATTGTCATCGCGGGTGACAGGTAACGATGGCAAACATGGTATTTAAACATATGTGGCACATTAAGTCTGAGAAGCTTTTCACTTCACCTCTGACTATTCTAACCGCATGTGATCGTCTCTATCTAAAATATTTGCCGGCTTTGCTGCGGAGCCTGGATCTGTTCTCCCCGGGGTATGATTTCGTCCTACACGTCATCAACCCCCAGAAAGGCGATTTAGATTTTTGCCAACGCCTTGCGGAAAGCGTCGCCTCGACGTCAGTCTCCATTTCCTACGAGGTCAATCTCGACTTGCAAGACATGAGCTTGCCGTCGCAAAGAGCCTACTTTGCATCGGCTCGATTTATCATCGCATCTCAATTGATGCGTGACAGCGCATGTCCTGTTTTGTGCTTAGACGCAGATTTGGTATTTATTAATCCGATTGACATGAATTTTTGTCGCCCTGATTCTGATGTGGGCCTCGTGCGACGTGATGAGGAGGTCAACGGTCGACCTGAGCACCTGAAGGTGGCTGCCGGGGTCGTCATCTTTTTTCCAACGATCGCTGCGAGGCTATTTGCAGAGGCACTGGCAACACGCCTGCGGGAAAATTTTTCTTCTGGTGAGCCAGTTTGGTTCGTAGATCAACTGGCGCTCTACCAGTTGATGCTGGAACTGAACGGCCAGGTACGGATTGGCAGCATCAAATCAAAGTACGCTGATTTCCAGCTTTATAAGCTCAATTCCATCATTTGGTCGGCAAAGGGAGACAGCAAGGAGTTCCTCGAACCTTTTGCGTCACTTCAAAAGATACTCGGGACTTCGGCGCTAGAAAAAGTGGCGGCTAAGCATGTCCTTAACCGTGCCGCACTGCACAGCCCAGACGGAAAGGTCAACCTGTTTTATGAGGGGCGGCCACAATTACGGGCAAGCCTGCCGAAGTCCGGGACCTTGTTTTTGCCACGTCTAGATTTGCCTCTTCAGTCGCATGAGCCCGATCTGGCGCCGGCGATAGATGGCGGCGATTTGGCGGATAAACTCAAAATGAAAGAGTTTGCTGTTTACATGGTGAATTGTTTTGAAAGGCGCGGCATAAGGATGGAGATCAGTGAACTGCCCAATTGGCAGATTACAGCAGAATATCTAAACGGAAAGAGTGGCGACTTTGCCGTAGTAGCTCAAGGCACCGATACGCAATTGGCAGGCCTAGCTATACCTGTTATTAACTGTCATCATGACTATCTTCCTTGGTTGGTCAGGCTAGATTCTGAAGGAATAAATTTACCTTCATATCCAGTGTCAATAGCTGTCGATTACCATGGCAAATACAAGACATTTGTCCGGTCGCAGAAAAAACTCGGCATTGGGGAATTTACAAAGCTTGCGGCTACGGAGGGTACCTCTGCGTCTGAGACCTACGACATTGGTTTCCTGTTACAGGATGATACCAGTAAGAATGTTCGAACGCATTCCCATATTGACCAGGTCGATGCGATAGCCGCAGTGGCTGCGTTTGCTCGGAAGAAAGGCTTACGTGTTCTTCTGATTAACCCTCGATCAAATATAGGTCCATTCATAGATAACCTGTCAGACGAGACTGTATTCGTAACTTCAGCCCCTATGCAAAAGGTTTTGCCTAACTGTAAGCTTCTAGTTACAGTGAACAGCGGTGCGGTCTTTGAGGCCATGCTTTACAATAAGCCAATATTTACCTTTGGAGCGGCCTCGTACGACTGCGTGACCTGTCATGTGTCACCTGAAACACTCGACGTGATGTGGGAACGGTGCATTTCAGATGCAGGTGCAGATGGAGTAACTTATGAAGGTTTTTTCAACTGGTATTGCGAAAACCGCGTCGTGGATTTGTCGCATAATAAAAGTCGACAGGCTTCATTGGATAAATATGTGTCAGAATTCATCCGCCATGTTTATGATGAGCATTAAGCTCCCAGTTTAAAGAATACGGATGTTTTCATGAGTGCGTGACAAAGCTGGGGAGAACCATAGTTCCGCTTCAATAGCCTTATTCCATTTTCGGATAAAATGACGAAGCTCAGCATTACGTCGCGCCTGCTTTTCGGAACTCATGTCATCTCCACGAGAAACACCTTCGAGGTGGTAAGCTTCTCCAGCCGGTTCATAAACACATCCAAAGCCAGCCTCATTCAGGCGAAGGCAGAGATCGACGTCGTTCAGGGTGACGGGAAAATGAAGACTGTCGAAGCCCCCGACCCGGTGGAACTTCGATGCCTCAATCACGAGAACAGCACCGGTGACGGCGGAACGGGAACTGGCATAGATTAGACTGGGTATGGTTTGCCAGCTTTCGCGGGGCCAACGACGAAACAAATGGCCGCTGTGCCCAAACATGCCAAGAGCTACGCCACCGTGCTGCAGGCTGCCATCCTTGTATAACAGGCGAGTTCCAACGGCGCCGACATCGGGTTGCAGGGCCTGCCGTGCCATTTGGCTCAACCAATCGCTGCGTGCCACCTCAATATCATTATTGATGAACGCCAAAATTGGACTTTCGGCGTGAGCTGCTCCCAAATTACACAGTCTGGAAAAGTTGAAGTCGCCATCGTCGCGCACTATTTTTACGCCTCGCGACCGCAAGCGCTCAAAAAGCGTATGTGTTTCTGGTTCAATCGATCCGTTGTCTACCACTATAATGTCTTCTACGCTCTCGCTTTCATCAAGAAGACCTCGCGCAATGTTTGCCAGTAATCCAGCTCTATCGCGCGTCGGAATGATGCAGCTCACCCTTGCGTCTGAACGGGCGCAGTTACAAGCAATCTGACGTTTTCCAGTGTTAAGGCTATTGAATGGATGGTTATATTGGGCAAGTGGCAGGCTTATGCGGGATATATCTTGCCAGGTAAGGCCCGTGAGATCGCCGTCATTATCGTCGAGCGGACGCGCGACCATAACAAGATCTGAGAGCATGTCGGCGTGCGTATGTAGGCGCTTGTCAAATGCAAAACTGAACGTGGGTGTCTCACCGATGAAAACATCTGCATAAACAACCTTGGCATCTGTTTGCAAACCCGTGGCAGCCATGATGGCGAGTGCGTTTACGCCCAACCATGCATCACCTGGCAAAGCCAGAACGTATTGACATGTGCTCCGCAATACGGGGTCGACTGTGAAATGAACATAGGTTTGTAAAGCCAGTGAACGCATTGCAGATTCACCCGGCGAGGTAATGTCGATATATATTCGAGGGTGGATCGCCAATGCGATGTCTTGAGGTAAATTTAGCCGGTCGAAGTATGCGCGCGACAATTTCCCAGGAGGTGCGTGATGCGAGAGCGCTTGCGATACGGGTAGCTCAGCGACCTGTCCATAATCCTCTGATGCCTTCAGGGCGCGTCGCGCATGACGCAGAAGGGCCAGCGGCGATGTCCCCAGCTTTATCCGTTTTAAGGTCTCGCGGGCGAAAAATACGACGAGTTCAAAATGGTCCATCCTTTCAATCGAAACGGTTGCGTTATCGTCACTCTTGCGCAGCGTTAGGACGTAGTCGCCGGCCGCGATCTTGGCATGGCCTGGCTTCTGCCAAGTTGCAGTAATTTCAACGAAGGCCGGTTGTTGATGGTCTTGCAGAGTGAAGACCGCGACCGAGGATTGGGTAAGAACGCGGAACCGATACCAGCCACGTACCGCTCGGAATGTCCGGCCGGGAGACAATGCCTGGAGGGCTAGCTGTTGCTCAGGCATTTTTTCAAGTATTGGCCATAATCGCTCTTGCCCAATTTGACGGCAAGGGCCTCAAGTGCGCGATCATCGATAAAACCTCTTCGCCACGCCACTTCTTCCGGGCAGGCAATCTTGAAACCTTGACGCTTTTCCAGGACGCGGACAAATTCGGCAGCGTCGAGTAGACTATCGGGTGTGCCTGTATCGAGCCAAGCATAACCCCGGCCGATCGGCTGCACACTCAGTTCACCACGCTCAAGATAGGCTCGGTTGACATCAGTGATTTCATACTCACCACGCAATGAAGGCTTGAGATTGGCGGCGATATCTACAACCTGATGATCGTAGAAATAGAGGCCGGTAATAGCCCAGTTCGAGCGGGGCTTTAGAGGCTTTTCTTCAACTGACAACGCCTTGAAATTGTCGTCGAATTCGACCACGCCGTAACGCTCTGGGTCCGAGACCTGGTATGCGAAGACGCTGGCCCCAGCGGTTATGCCGGCAGCCTCTTCAAGAAAGGTCGAGAGGGACGGACCGTAATAGATATTATCACCGAGGATAAGGCACGAAGGTTCCTTGCCGACGAAATCGGCGCCGATAATGTAGGCTTGCGCCAGCCCGTCTGGCGTCGGTTGTTCGGCGTAGTTAAGGTTGATGCCCCATTGCTCACCGGAGCCGAGCAGTTTTTGGAAGAGCGGCAGGTCATGCGGCGTGGAAATGATCAGGATATCGCGTATTCCCGCCATCATCAGAGTCGACAGCGGATAATAGATCATCGGCTTGTCGTAAACTGGCATCATCTGCTTCGAGACGCCAATCGTCATAGGGTGCAGGCGCGAGCCGCTGCCTCCGGCAAGAATAATGCCCTTCATCGCTAACCCTCCGTTGGATTTTGTAGTGTTATAAGGTGGTCAAGGCAGGAATCCAGCGAAATCCGCCATGGATCGAGCACCAATCCATAGGTTTTATCTAGCTTTTCGCCACTGAGACGGGAATTTGTCGGGCGTTTGGCCGGTGTTGGATAGTCGCTGCTGGGAATTGGTTGAACCTGGACCTTTTTACCGCCTCTGTTGCCTGAGCCTTCAAAGATCGCCTTGGCGAACCCAGCCCAGGTCGTTTCGCCCTGTCCTGTCAGATGGAAGATACCCCGCAAGGTCGGATCTTCATCTATAGCCACCTGCTGAGCAATGGCCAACACCACACGGGCAATTTCCGGCGCATAGGTCGGGCAGCCATGCTGGTCAGCGACGACATTGATCTGATCGCGCGTTTCGCCCAGACGTAGCATGGTTTTGACGAAATTGTTGCCATAGGGCGAATAAACCCAGGCCGTGCGTAGGATGACATAATTGTCAGTTTGTGCGGCAATCTGCTCCTCACCGGACAGCTTGGTCCTGCCATAAACGCTTACTGGTGCGGGCGCGTCATTCTCATTATAAACGCCGTCTTTGTCACCGGCGAATACATAGTCCGTCGACAGGTGAAGGATAGGAATGTTGAGTTCTTTGGCCAGCCTGGCCAGTTCGCCGGGCGCGTCGCCATTGATTGACTGCGCTAATTCAGCTTCCGTCTCAGCTTTATCCACAGCCGTATAGGCTGCCGAAGAGATTATAGCGTCCGGGCGGCCGTTGCGGACAGTGTCTTCGAGGGTTGCAATTTGCGCGAGATCGACCTCAGGTCGCCCGATGCGGATGATCTCAAGCCCTAGCTGATCGCCGAGGACCTGTAGGGCCGTATCGACCTGACCATTCTTTCCGGTAACAAGAATGCGCATAATTTAGCCTTTCAAAACGCCAAGGCGCTCACCCGTGTAGACCTCGCCGCGCAGAGGGCGCCACCAGATCTCATTGTCGAGATACCAGCGCACCGTCTTTTCGATACCGCTGTCGAAGTTTTCCAGAGCCTTCCAGCCCAGTTCTTCTTCAAGCTTAGTAGCATCGATGGCGTAACGGTGATCATGACCGGGACGATCGGTGACGTAGGTGATAAGCTTTTCGTGGGGCGCGTTTTGTGGACGCAAACCATCCATGATGGCGCAGATCCGCTTCACGACGTCGATATTTTTACGCTCGTTGCGACCACCGACATTATAGGTTTCGCCCAGACGGCCCTTCGCGCAAATCAGGTGCAGGGCGCGGGCGTGGTCCTCGACATAAAGCCAGTCGCGGATATTGGAACCATCACCGTAGACGGTCAGAGCCTTACCTTCCATGGCGTTGATGATGTTGAGAGGGATCAGCTTTTCCGGGAAGTGATACGGGCCGTAGTTGTTGGAGCAGTTGGACACCACAACCGGCAGGCCGTAGGTGCGGTGCCAGGCTTTGGCCAGATGGTCAGACGCCGCCTTGGAGGCCGAATAGGGCGAAGAGGGATCGTAGGGCGTGGTTTCCTCAAACAGGCCTGTTTCCCCCAATGAGCCATAAACCTCATCTGTCGAGACGTGAAGAAAGCGGAAGCTGGTCTTTGCTTCGCCATCGAGCGAATTCCAGTAATTACGGGCGCCTTCCAACATAGAGAAGGTCCCCATCACATTGGTCTCGACAAACTCCTTCGCGCCCGTGATCGAACGGTCAACGTGGCTTTCGGCCGCCAGATGCATAATGTGGTCAGGCTTGAAACCAGCGATGATTTCGCTGATCTTCGGGTAATCGCAGATATCGGCCTGGACGAAGTGATAATTGTTGGCGCCTTCTATTGGCCCCAGCGATTCGAGATTCCCGGCATAGGTCAACTTATCGAGATTGAGAACGTCTGCTCCAACTTCGTCTACTAGATAGCGCACTAGCGCCGACCCAATAAAACCGGCGCCACCTGTGACCAAAATACGCATTTAAAACTTGTCCCTCAAAAAATTGGCGCATTCACCGGCCGATTGAGCTCGTCGGTCTCGGTCTGCGCAGCCACCCGGGCCCAGCGTCAATAAATCTCCTACCGCAAAGACGCAAGCTTAGGCTGCACCTTATCTTTTTCAGAAAGTACGGCTTTCGACATATCTATCGGCCAAGTTATACCAATATCAGGATCGTCAAAGGCCACGCCGGCATCATGTGGCTGGGAATAAAGGTTCGTCACCTTGTAGAAGACGACCGTGTCGGGCTCAAGCGTGCAGAAACCATGGGCGAACCCTTCAGGAACCCACAACTGATCCCCTTTCTCGGCCGATAGAGTCGCGCTGACCCACTGCCCAAAAGTGGCTGATCCTGGGCGTATATCGACGGCGACGTCGTAGATGGAGCCTTTCAGGCACCGAACAAGTTTGCCCTGCGGGACAGGGGACTTCTGATAGTGTAGGCCACGAATTGTTCCGACTTGCGCGGACAGAGACTGATTGTCTTGGACAAACGTCACGTCTTCAATGTGCTCCCTAAACCAGGCGTCCTTGAAAGCCTCCATAAAATAGCCGCGCGAATCCCCGATTAGTTTAGGCTGGATAAGCGCTGGTCCGGCGACGGCAAATCTCTCAAACTGCATAGCTCTTCCTGTGATTTAGGTCTGTGAGCTATTTGAGAGATAAAGGTTTTCGAGTTAATCGCGGACCGAATATTCAACCCAAAGATTGGGGATAGGTATCAAAATGATCGCGCGACCTCTGGCAGACCACAGATCGCATTGAAGGCCGCGCTAAGAAATGAGTGATCAAATGATGTAGTCGGAGCCGTCGCTCAAGACGCCTTGGTCGAACATATAGGCTACGACCTTATCCGCCATTTGTTCGGGGCTATGATGCTCAGTATCGAGTGTCAGTTCCGGATTTTCGGGAGCCTCATAGGGACTGTCGATACCGGTGAAATGCTTAATTTCGCCGGCTCGCGCCTTAGCGTACAACCCTTTGACGTCGCGTGTTTCCACCACGTCGAGGGAGGTTGATACATAAATTTCGATAAATTCGCCAGCGGTCAGCATTTCGCGAGCCATTTGACGTTCGGCCCGGAACGGAGAGATGAACGACACGAGCGTAATCAGACCGGCATCAACCATGAGCCTTGACACCTCAGCAACACGGCGAATGTTTTCCACGCGGTCGGCATCGGTAAAGCCCAAATCCTTGTTCAGACCATGACGGACATTGTCGCCATCCAAAAGATAGGTGTGGTGGCTGAGAGAGAGCAACTTTTTTTCAACCAGGTTGGCGATGGTCGATTTGCCGGCCCCTGAAAGGCCCGTGAACCACAGCACGACGGGTTTTTGGCCCTTGGCGCTTGCGCGGGTCGCCTTGTTAACGTCAAGCGCCTGCCAGTGAACATTGGTGGCACGCCTAAGGCCATGATCGACCATGCCCGCGCCGAGCGTCAGGTTTGACACGCGATCAATAACGATAAAAGCGCCCATCTCGTGATTATCCGCATACGGATCAAAGGCGACGGGCTCCTGAA
Organism: Asticcacaulis sp. MM231; assembly: GCF_964186625.1. Taxonomy (NCBI): domain Bacteria; kingdom Pseudomonadati; phylum Pseudomonadota; class Alphaproteobacteria; order Caulobacterales; family Caulobacteraceae; genus Asticcacaulis; species Asticcacaulis sp. MM231. The sequence continues at coordinate 17,119 of NZ_OZ075109.1, read as the reverse complement.
GCGCGAACGTGACCACAGCCACTTCGTTCAGTTTAAGGGTTTTGGCGGCGATGTGCGCAAACGTGTTGACGTCGGTCTGGTATTTGATCTCAGTGACCGAAGCCGACACGGTGCGGGCGCCGATCTTGACCAGAACGGTGCGGCCGGGGATCAATTCCTGTTCGCTCATCCAGATAAGGCGCGCCTGAAACTGATCCGAGACTTCCGGGCGAGCGTCGATGGCGGTCAACACGTCGCCGCGCGATATATCAATTTCGTCTTCTAATGTCAGGGTTATGGCCTGACCGGCTGATGCGACGGCCAGATCGCCGTCATAGGTGACGATGGCTTTGACCTTGGATGATTTGCCAGACTTGGCGACCAAAACTTCATCGCCCGGCTTGACCGTGCCTGAGGAAATGGTGCCGGAAAAGCCACGGAAATTGAGGTCCGGGCGGTTAACCCATTGAACCTGAAGGCGGAAGGGTTTCTGGCTCTGGTCCTGCTCGATCTGCACGGTTTCCAGATGCTCGACTAGGGTCGGACCCTTGTACCAGTCGAGCTTGTCGCTGCGAGTGAGGACGTTATCGCCATAGCGTGCGGACATCGGAATGGCTTGCAGGGTCTTAAATCCGAAATCGGCGGCGAAGGCCTTATAGTCGGCGACGATCTTTTCGAAAACGTCCTGTGAATACTCCATCAGGTCGATCTTGTTGACCGCAAGCACGACGTGCTTGATGCGGAGCAACGACACGATAAACGAGTGGCGGCGCGTCTGGGTGAGTATGCCCTTGCGTGCGTCGATTAATATGACGGCGAGGTCCGAATTGGAGGCGCCAGTGGCCATATTGCGGGTATATTGTTCGTGGCCCGGAGTATCGGCGACTATGAACTTGCGTTTGTCAGTCGTGAAGAAGCGATAGGCGACATCAATCGTGATACCCTGTTCTCGCTCGGCCTGCAAGCCGTCGACCAGCAAGGCCAGATCGATATCATCGCCGACGGTGCCGTGTTTTTTCGAATCTTTCTCGATGCTGGCCAGTTGATCCTCAAAGATCAGCTTGGTGTCATAGAGCAGGCGGCCGATCAGGGTCGACTTACCATCGTCCACCGAACCGCAGGTCAGAAAGCGTAGCAGACTCTTCTGTTCGTGGCTGGCGAGGTATTCAACGAGCGCCTTTGTATCCAGCGCTTCTTCCATGGCGATTGCGTTCATTTTAGAAATAGCCCTCGCGCTTCTTTTTTTCCATAGATCCGGCTTCGTCGTGGTCGATCAGACGACCTGAGCGCTCGGATGTTCTTGCCACCAACATTTCGGCAACGATGGCTTCCAGAGTATCGGCTTCGGATTCGACCGCGGCGGTCAGCGGATAATCGCCGAGCGTGCGGAAACGCACGGATTTCATTTCCGGCACCTCGCCAGGATTTAGCGGAAGGCGGTCATCATCGACCATGATCCACTGGCCGCCTCGCTGCACGACCGGGCGCTTCTTGGCAAAATAGAGCGGTACGATAGGGATTTTCTCCAGCAGAATATATTGCCAGATATCCAGCTCGGTCCAGTTGGACAACGGGAAGACGCGGATCGATTCGCCTGGTTTTACGCGCGCATTATAGAGGTTCCACAGCTCCGGGCGCTGGTTCTTCGGGTCCCAGCCATGATTGGCGGTGCGAAAAGAAAAGATGCGCTCCTTGGCGCGGCTCTTCTCCTCATCGCGGCGAGCGCCGCCAAAGGCCGCGTCAAAACCGTGCGCCGTCAATGCCTGCTTTAAGGCGTCGGTCTTCATAATGTTGGTGAAGACGTTCGAGCCATGATCGAACGGGTTGACATTGTTGGCCACGCCTTCGGCATTGGTGTGGCTGATGAGGTTGAGACCGAGACGCGCAGCCGTTTCGTCGCGAAATCTGATCATTTCGCCGAATTTCCAGGTCGTGTTGACGTGCATGAACGGGAAGGGCGGCTTGGACGGGGCGAAGGCTTTCAAGGCCAGGTGCAGCATTACCGACGAATCCTTGCCAATTGAGTAGAGCATGACCGGATTTTTGAATTCGGCGGCGACCTCGCGCATGATGAAGATCGACTCGGCTTCCAGTCGTCTTAAGTGGGTCATACGCTCAGGGGTAACCGTCATCGTGTCTCTCTCGCCCGTTGTCGGGATTTCGGGATGTATCGAGCGCATCTTCTAGCTACCGATCGCGCGAGCCACAAACGTTTAAGGCTGCCGTAATAGTTCAGCAATCCTAATCTATGTCGACTTGATCAACACTCCACCACATTAACCGCCAATCCGCCGAGGCTGGTTTCCTTGTACTTGCTGCGCATGTCCTCGCCGGTCTGGCGCATGGTCTCGATCACGGCATCGAGCGAAACAATATGCTGGCCGTCGCCATTGAGCGCGAGATAGGTGGCATTGATCGCCTTAATGGCGCCCATGGTGTTGCGCTCGATGCAGGGCACCTGGACTAGTCCGCCGATCGGATCACAGGTCAGGCCAAGATTATGCTCCATGCCGATTTCGGCCGCGTTCTCGATCTGGCCGGGCGTGCCGCCAAGCGCCGCGCTTAATCCGGCTGCCGCCATCGAACAGGCGACTCCGACCTCGCCCTGGCAGCCCATCTCAGCCGCCGAGATCGAAGCATTATTCTTGTAAAGAAAGCCGATGGCTGCGGCCGTCATTAGCAAGATGCGTGAGCCCTCCGCCGTGGCGCCGGGCACAAAGGTTTCGTAATATTTTATCACGGCCGGGAGCACGCCGGCCGCGCCATTGGTGGGCGCGGTCACCACGCGACCGCCGGCGGCGTTTTCCTCATTGACCGCCAGAGCATAGAGACTGACCCACTCGAAAATATGCGATGGATCTATGCGTGGGCCACGCTGGATCAGGGTATCGCGCATCGCCTTGGCGCGGCGCTTGACATTGAGGCCACCGGGTAAGGTGCCGTCCATGGTGCAGCCGCGCTCGATACTGGCCATCATGGCCGCACGGACGGAATCGATAAATTCAAGGGTGTCGGCCTCGGTGCGGAAAGCCTGTTCGTTGCTTGCTACCACTTCGGCTATGGCAAGGCCTTCGTTACGGCAGATCGCCAGCAGGTCAGCGCCTGAGCCATAAGCATAGGGCAGGGCGATATTGCTTGAGTTATTGATGACGGTATCGCCGGTAATAGCACCGCCTCCGATCGAGAAATAGGTGGCGATCAGAGGCGGGCCCTCAGCATAGTGCGCCTCAAAACGCAGGCCATTAGAGTGCTCCGGCAGAAACTCGCCCATCATGAACTGCAGATCGCTCTCTGGATCAAAGACGATATCCGTGATGCCCGCGAGCTTGAGGCTCTGCGTGGCACGTATCTCGGTGACCAGAGGCGCGATGGCTTCGGGATCAACACGATCGGGCAGGCAGCCGGAAAGCCCAACTAGCACTGCTGTATCGGTGGCGTGGCCCTTGCCGGTCAGGGCCAACGATCCGTAAAGCTGGCAGATGACGCGTGTGGGGTTTTCCTTCGCCACCGCCTGCTCGGCGAAATGCACTGCGGCGCGCATTGGCCCCACCGTGTGCGAACTCGATGGTCCAATGCCGATGGTGAACAGATCCGTGACGCTGTGCGCCCAGGGCAGTTTTGCTGTGGCGTTCATATCAAGACTGATCGCATGAGGGCAGGCTCTTTCAGGCACGATATCCTAAAGATATCTGACAGACTTGCCGGCACGCTCGCGCCGGTTGTCTGCTTATAGTGGCTTTATGATGTGCACCACGTTCCCACAAGCGGCCCTCAGGGTCAATCCGGTTTCAAATGGTATTATTTCTAAACGATCAAGTCAGGCATGGGCAGAATAGATGATGAATCAGGAAATACAAATTTAGACATGGACAGTGACGTCATATCATAAAGACCCGTCATTATGCCCTTAGCGACGGCGCGCAGATCGAGAGTTGGTGCCAAATCCCTGCCTTCATAGAGCTGAGAATTTTTTAATCCCGGCCACTCGGCAATAACACGTCCGCCCTTGACCGCGCCGCCTGTCAAAAGTGCCGTTGTGGCGGTGCCATGATCCGTGCCATCCGTGCCATTAACGGCTGCCGTCCTGCCGAATTCCGTAGCGACAAGTATAACTGTATCTCGCCAAGCGCCGCCAAGTCCATCTTCGAAAGCGTTCAGGACATTATCGAGACTGGTCAACAAGTTCGTTATACGCTCCTTTTCGCCCGCATGTGTGTCCCATCCTTCAAATGATAGGGCTGCGATGCGGGGGCCATCGCTCGAAGCCAGTAGGCGTGCGGCGCCAGCGGCGATTGCAACATTTGGATCTTCGCCGCCGGTCGACGAAGGCGTATGACCGACATTGGCAACAATTTTACTCGTCTCCATCGACGCTCTGAGCGTCGCAGCGAGAACCTTATCAGTATGTTCGTATATTCCAAGCACGCGTGCGGCCAGCTCAGGATCTGGTGCGTTGAGTGGCGTCGGAGACCAGCCTAACACGTCGGCCTGTCCACGTAGTATCAATGGTGTCACAGGACCAATTGCCAGGCCTTTTGTTGTTGTACTCTGCTCAATCTTCAGAGAACACAGCATCCTGTTAAGCCAGCCAGTATCCGCGCGCCCCACCCCTGCCCCCCCTGATTCCAAAACATCCTGACCGTCAAAATGAGATCTGTCACGATAGGGTGTAGCGCATGCGTGAACAACGGCTGCGTTCCCAGCCTTGTATTGTCGCGATAAATGAACAAGCGAAGGGTGTAGACCAAATCCCCCCGCGATTGGAATACAGTGATCCGCATCAACACCTAAGTTGCCTCTTAGTCGTTGATAGTCCGGATCAAACAAGGGAGGGGCAGCACTTAATCCATCCAGTCCCCCACGCAATAGCAGGGTGATGAACCTAGGATCACGGGCACCGGCGGCGTGACCAATCGCAGGGATCCCAGCGCCAAAGGCGACAGATATCCCTAATGCGCCTCCCATGCCGATAAGCTCGCGCCTGTTAATATTATGATTTGTCATTAGCGTCTCATAAATTCCGGAGACATAAACAAGAGAGTAAGGGCTTGTTGGCGCGTTTCGGCGCGAGTAATCGCTTGGCGTGTCGTATCACTCAAAATGGGACCAAAAGCGCTTTCGACAAGAAGGCCGGGATCAGGAATATCGGCTATCTGATAGGATATATAATTGGCGACACTTAGCCTGGCACTCATTTCCGCAGGTGAACTCCACACGCTTGATAAATCGGAAAAGCCATTAGGTGCGTCAGCCCCCCAATTGGGTTGCCCCATGATGCGCAAAAAATCCAAAATTTGCTGTGGCGCTATCCTGTGCCCGGTGAGGCGCATAATAGCCGACAAATATTCCTGAGGCATGCGTATTTTGGCACGTTTGGGTGTCCAAGCTTCAGGTGATAATATCAACGCGCGAGTGAGAGCCCCAAGATCACCACCCGTATCGTTAAAGGCTTTTTCTAGTCGCGCGACGACTTTGATTGGAGGGTTATCAGAAATGAAATGCCGTGCGAGCTTAAAAGAGATATGTCGCGCGGTCGCAGGATGAATGGCAAGATCGTTCAGCACATCCATGCCCTGAGTCATACCTTTATCAGGATAAGATTTGCCAAGTATGGTTTGGGTGCCGGGTTCGTGGTGAACAGCGTGGAAAATGAATGCGCCGACAGGACCTTTTTCAGGCTCCGAGTTAGAAGACCAGCCGGTAATAACGCGCGAAAGCGCTGTTACGTCAGCTTGGGTATAGCCTGAACCCACGCCCAAGGTGTGCAATTCCAGGATTTCTCGGGCAAGATTTTCATTTAGTCCCCGCGATACGGCTAAACCCGCTTTAGAGTTTGGACCCAATGAACGTGTGTTATCGAGATATAACAGCATACACGGATGCCTCTCAACAGCTGTCAGCATGTCGCTAAACTTGCGAAAGACGTAGGGGCGTATGGCTTCACGTTCAAACGCTCCTACACTGGTGTAGGTTTCGCTGGCCTTGAAATAGGAAATCGCAAAGTGATTGCTCCAGAACATAACCAAGCGTTCACGAAACCCAATAACATCGGACAACATAACCTTGTTGAAGCGTGCGTCGATTTCGCTAAAAAAACTAGCGTGGTAAGGATCGGGTGGTAGGGAAGGAAGATTGTTTTTATTAGGCGCTGCGTTGCGTGTCTTTACTTGATTGTCATATTGGATGAGCTCTTGAAGCAAGCGAGGTCCGGACGGCAGGGCAGCCAGTTCTGCGGGGGGATGGTCACGGCGATCGATCTCTGCGAGTAGCGTTTTTCGCGGAAATTTACCCAGTACTTTGTACCCCTCCCGATGAGCGCCGAGGCCAAATCGGGATAGGGCAATGGCTGCCTCTGCTTCGATCTCGTATACCATTCGGAGCACCTAAATTTGACGGAAAATTTCAAAGCCTGCTCACTGCATAATAGGTTATTTATGGGCCAAAATGCGGCTTTGCACAATTCGTCTCCAAGCTAACGACAATTCGCGCTCCAGCGGCTTTCCGGCAGGGTGATGCTGGTGGCCTGCGAAAGCGTGTCTGAACTTAAACCCAGCATGACGTGGTAGGCACCTGCCTTGATCACCCAACTATCGGTGGCTTCGTCATAGGTGGCCAGAACGCGCGGATCGATGCTGACTTCGATCGTATGTGAGGCGCCGGGCGCCAGATCGACCTTGGCGAAAGCGCCGAGGCGCTTAGGCGCTTCCCAGCCCGCCGTCTTGTCGCCGCCAACATAGACCTGCGCCGCGGTGGCGCCTTTGAGCTTGCCGGTGTTCTTCACCGAGAAATGCACCGTAAGGCCCTTGCCGGAGATGGCCGGTTTCAGATCCGACACCTCAAAAGAGGTGTAGCTCAGGCCATGGCCGAAGGCGAACAACGGCTTGTAACCCTTCAGGTCATACCACTTGTAGCCGATGGCGGCGCCTTCATCATAGGTGATCGACACGGGAATACCGTCGGCCTTATGGAAGCCCGAAATTTCGGGATGGGCCAGTTGATCGTTCGAGGCCGGGAAGGTGATCGGCAGGTGGCCGGACGGATTGACCTTTCCGGTCAGGATGTTGGCGATGGCTTCGCCGCCGCGGACGCCGGGATAGAAGGCTTCCAGCACCGCCGGCACATCCTTGAGCCACGGCATCAGAATAGCGCCCCCTGATTCAACCACCACGATGGTTTTTGGATTGGCCCTGGCAACCGCCGCGACCAAAGCATCCTGGTTACCATCGAGTTCCAGCGGGTTGTCGATGCCTTCGCCCATAAACTGTGTCACAAAGACGATGGCGACCTCGCTCTTTTTCGCCAGGGCGACAGCCTCCGCGATAGTCTCGCCACTGACATAGCTGATCTTCGCCGTCGTTGCGGCCGTCAAGGCCTTTACCGGAGAGGACGGCTGATAGACCACGGGGCCCGGCCAGCTGGTGGGGGCGACACCTTGCACCGCACTGCCGCCTATAGGGGTGACGCCGGATGACCCGCCGCCCGACAGCACGCCCTTGTCGGCATGACCGCCGATCATGGCGATTGATCTGGCGTTGAGCGGCAGCAGATTGCCGTCGTTCTTCAGCAGGACCAAAGAGGCCTCGGCGGCGGCTTGCGCCACGTCGGCACTAGCCTTGAAATCGATCGGACCGACCTTTGCCGGATCATCGACCACGCCCTTGGCGAACAGCGCCCAGAGAATACGTTCGGCCATGTCATCGATGCGTGACATCGGTATGGTGCCCGCCGAGATCTCGGCCTTTAGCGATTTTTCCGAGAAGAAGGCGCCATGATGACCGCAGCACGGGTAGCCGGTGAACTGGTCGAGGCCATTGACCGCCGCCTTGGCCGCCGAATGGACGGCACCCCAGTCGGACATGATATAGCCTTTGAAACCCCAGCCCTGTTTCAACACCTGGTTCTGCAGATAGTCGTTCTCGCACGCCCAGTCTGCGTTAACGAGATTGTAGGCGCACATCACAGACCCAGGATTCGACGTATCGTAGACCAGCTCAAACGCCAGCAAATCCGACTGGCGCATGGCCTGTTTGGTGATCTTGACGTCGACCGTGGTGCGTTGTGATTCCTGATCATTGACCGCCCAATGCTTCATGGTCGAAACCATATGCTTCGACTGAATGCCGCGGATCAGACCCCCGGTCATATCGCCGGTCAGGACCGGATCTTCACCCGTGTATTCAAAATTGCGGCCGTTGCGCGGTTCGCGCGCCAGGTTTCCGCCACCGGCGAGGAAAACGTTGAAGCCAGACGCTCTTGCTTCAGTCGCGATCATAGCGCCGCCAGCCTCGGTGATCATCGGGTCAAATGAAGCCGCCGTGGCCAGCGACGAGGGCAGGGCGGTGCGTTCCATGCCTGCGACGCGTACGCCGATCGAGGCGTCCGTTTGCCATTGAGCGGGAATACCGAGGCGGGGGATGCCTGCGATATAACCGGCGGAGCCCTTGATGTGGTGGGCTACGACATCGGCCTTGATGGCGGGCGAGACCACGTCATCAGGCTCCTTCACCAGTTGCTCCGGGTCGGTATAGCCCATGACGAGGCCGAGCTTTTCTTCCAGCGTCATGGCTGAGACCGCGGCGGCAGCGCGCTGTTCGGCTGTCTTCGTGCGATCGAGCCACGGCTGGCCTTGTGCCAGGGCAGATGTGAAGACGAAGGCCAGCAGGCCCGTCGCAAACAGGCTGATCCGGACTTGAGACTTGATGACGCTTTCCTCGAGCTTTGCTTTTATATGTGGCGCGAAGCTAGTCGGTTCGTCTTGTCATGAAAAGGGTGTTTTGCATCCGTCGGATGGAAAAAGGGGAGCCCCTAAGCTCCCCACGTCTCTCATACGTCTAGCGAACTGACCTCATCAATGGCGCAGATGATGTGGTAGAGCGTGCTGGCGGGCGCCGGCTCGATCTCGAACTCGCCATTTTCCTTCATGCGGTCACGATAGAGGCCGACAATCTCCGTGCTGAGATATTTTTCAAGCCCGGCGCTGGCTTCAATCGCCTTGGCGATGGCGGCGTGCTTTTCCTCTGGCGTAGGTGCGGCGTGTGCCAGAGCGGTATACGCCTTCATGCGCTCGGTCTGTGGCCATAGACGCGCCTTGGCGTCCTTCGGCGTGAAGTCATCCCAGAGCTCATTAAAGGTCACATCGCGGATCGGATCTGTCCCTGCGGTCTCGGCAATGTCGATCAGACGTTGTGCCGTCTTGTGGTAGGCATCGTTACCGGTCTTTTCTGCCCAGCGCAGGAACAGCCACGCCCACTCAAACTGATGACCGGGCTCGATGATCCGGCCCATCTCGCCTTCCAGCGCGTTCCAGTCACCATCGAAGAATTCGCGTAGCGAACCCGTTTCCGGGTGGAGGAATTTCTCGACGCACAGATCGGCGATCATGGCGGCGATATCGCGCCATTTGTCGTCGCCGCCCGCTTCCATCCAGGCCAGACACGCCTCGAACATATGCATGTGTGGATTGGCCTTGAGCGGCAGGGTGCGCGGATTGGCCTCTTCGAAACCACGCTCGGGGTGTGAGAAGTCGGTGACGATCTTGTCGCGGATCGCCACGGCGGCGCGTTCGAGCGCCTTGTGCTCGGGTCGCACGCGGTAAGCCGAGGCGTAGGCTAGCATGGCAAAGGCATGATCGTAGAAATCGAACTCTCCGCGCACAACCGTACCGTCCGGCTTAAGCGTGGCATAGAGCATGCCCGTGTCCTTGTTACGCGCCGGACCGGAAAGCCAGTTCAGCCCCTGATCGATCGCGGGGTCCGTCGGCCCCATATAACCCATACGGCTGGCTAGAGCATAAGAGAACACCTGTCGCGCAGCAACGCGTGTGCGGCGATCGATGTCGCAAGGTGTGCCGTCGAGATTTATCTTTTCATAGAAGCCACCTTTTTCCAGGTCGCCGCCCGTATTCCACCACAGGGGCAGGGCGTGGTCGAACAACCACTGGTGCAGGCTTTGCTGTTTGGCGTAAAGATTGTCGGAGAGATTGGGCATGGTGTGTTTACGCTTCTAAGGGAGGAGGATGTGCCTTGGTAGCATTGTCCACCAAGGGCTCACAAGACCGTGCAAACGCTTAAACACTAATTCCATAGCGAATTTTTATTCAGACCGTATAGCCAGAGGTGAAACGCCTATGTAAGGTCGAAGCAACCAAGGGGCGCGGTTTGCGCGATGCGCCTTTCGGGGCGAGACGGTGGAAGAGTGCATTCCAGGGCTGCCCTTACGTCAATTCGAAGGTAAATGAATGTCGATACAAATTCTTCCCGTCATCATGTCCGGCGGTTCAGGCACGCGTCTATGGCCACTCTCGACGCCCGCAGCGCCGAAGCAATTCCACGCGGTCGCGACCCAAAAGACTATGATTCAGGAGACGGCGCTGCGCCTGGTGGGTGATAATTATCTGGCCCCGGTCGCTATCTGCGGACGTGGCCACCTTGATTTGGTCACGACGCAACTTGCACAGATCGACAAGGCGCCTCAGGCCGTCATTCTGGAACCTTTCGGTCGTAACACTGCGGCGGTCGCCGCCATGGCGGCGCTGAGCGGACAGGAGTTCGCGCCGGACGCGCTGGTGCTTCTGGTGCCGGCTGACCACGTCATCACAAAGCCGGGCGCCTTCCATGCGGCGGTTGTGGGCGCGTCAGAGACGGCCCGCGAACGCATTGTCACTTTTGGGATCACGCCCAGCCACCCTGAAACAGGCTTTGGCTATATCGAACGTGGTGCCAAGCTGTCTGAGGGCATTTTCCAGATCGAAAAATTCTGGGAAAAGCCCAATCTGGAAACCGCGACAAAATATGTCGAAGGTGGTCGCCACGACTGGAACGCCGGCATCTTCCTGTTTTCGCCGCAAGTCATGCTGGAAGAATTGAGCCTTTATGCTCCCGAAGTTCTTGCGGCCTGCGTCGATGCCTATAAAAAAGGCGCGCGCACGCCGAGCGAAGGTGGCGTGATCATCAACCTCGATGAAGAAGCGTTTGCTCAGGTGCCATCAATCTCGGTCGATTACGCCGTGATGGAAAACACCTCGCGCTCGGCTGTCGTGCCATGTGATATCGGCTGGGCTGATGTTGGCGGCTTCGCTGAGCTTTGGCGCCTGGGTGACAAGGACGAGCGCGCCAACCACGTGAAGGGCGAGGCGATCCTGATCGACGCCCATAACAATCTGGTACATTCCAGTGGTCCCGTGGTCGCCATTATTGGTCTGAGCGATATCATGGTCATCTCGACCCCTTCCGGCATTCTGGTGGCGCCGATCTCGCGTGCGCAGGATGTGAAAAAGGCCGCCGAAGAAGCCAAGGCACGGCTCACATAGTCCGGGTGTGTGATCCCCCGATGCGGCCGCCGCATTTGGGGGATTGGCGTGGGCGAGATAAAGCTTTAGGATCGTTCCGCACAAGGAGCATGACATGGCTGATGAGCGCATAACCCCCATACATGACAGCATCCTGCCGCGACTGGATATGGCGGAGGTTGGTTACCTTGGAGATGAACTGCGCCAGTTACGCGAACTGGTCAGTCGCGGGGACACCCTTACCATTTCGGGCGGTTCGGTTATGGCGTGGTGGGGTCTTATCCTCAGCCTTGCGCATGGCCTGAAAGCGCTTATGGCGGCGCATTTCCTGCCGCTTGATCTGCCGGTGAATCTGGCAACTTTTGTTCTCGGCTATGGCGGCGCACTCATGATTGTCCATGTGGGTAAGCAGCGTCATATCTTCCGTTCGTGGCGTGCTCAGGCCATATCGACCCTGTGGACCTTTGCCGGCATTGGCATCTTTGTCTTTCTGGTCGGCAGTGAATGGGCCCACGTTGCTGAGCCCCATATCACCATGGCCTTTCTGGCCATTGTTTTCAGCCTTGTCCTGGCGGTCATGGCCACATCGAGCCGGCAACCGTGGTTGCTTTGCGTGGCTGCCGGATGGATTTTGACGGCCAGTGCCATGTTCGTCCTGAACAGCGAGGTGCCGCGTTATGTTCTGATGGCGTCGGCGGCGCTTCTGTTCATGGTCGTGCCCGGTTTGATTTTAATGCGGGCCGAAAAACGCGCCCAACCTAAGGAGTTCCAACTATGAGCCTGTTTGCCCACGCCAGCCTGGAGGAAGTGATCCATGGGCGCGCCAGACTTGCCATACTGGCCTTCCTGTCGACGGTCGGTAAAGCCGATTTTGTCACGCTGCGCGGTGAAATCCGCATCAGCGATGGCAACCTGTCACAGCACCTGAAAAAGCTTGAAGACGCCGGTTATATCCAGCTCGACAAGACCATGGCGGCCGGCAAGCCGCGCACCATCGCCAAGCTGACGGTTGAAGGTCGCGATGCCTTCTATGCCTATCTCGACCACCTGCAAAGCCTGCTGAACGCTATTCCGGGGCGTGGTGCGCAGGTCTAGGTCGCAAAAAAACGATACAAAGATACCGCTTACTGTTGATAAGCCCGTTATCTTAAGATAGGCTTTACTATGTCGGATGGTTATGTTCGGCAAAGTCTTGTTTTTACAGGGCTTCCGTGCAGACTGCGTGGTTCGTGCTGCTTGGCCGGGGGGCTGGCGGAGGGCCGTGAAGTATCGTCTCAGCGCACTTTGGGGGGCTCTGAGACGATTGCATGGCCTTGTAGGCGTCTAAAACGCTGGTGTGTGATCCCCCGAAGCCAACTATTTCCTGATGCTGCTGTGACCGAACGCTACAAAGTGTGGATTGGCATAGTCGCCATCAGTATCCTGAAATCTCTTGCCATAGGATAGCGGCTGACCATCGAGCGTCTCGACCCGTCCGCCGGCGGCGCGCAAAACGGCGTCACCCGCCGCGGTATCCCACTCCATGGTGCGGCCCATGCGCGGATAGATGTCGGCCACGCCTTCCGCGATCAGGCAAAATTTCAAGGAGGACCCAGCGGCGACAAAATCGGCGACGGTGAAGGCTTCGAGATAGGTTTGCGTCTCGGCACCACCATGCGAACGACTGCCAACGGCGATCAAGCCGGCTTCTGGCGCACGGACATGGATCGGGCGGGCCTCGCCGATCTTTCCTTCGACAACTTCGGCCATAAAGGCGCCTTTACCGACGGCGCCCCAATAGATCTTGTTGAGGGCCGGGGCGAAGACTGCGCCCAGCACCGGCTTGCCGTTTTCGATCAGGGCGATATTGACGGTGAATTCGCCGTTCTTTGAGATGAATTCCTTGGTGCCATCGAGCGGATCGACCAGAAAAAAGGTCCCGGCTGTGGTCGGGAAGCGCCCGGCGGCAGCCTCTTCCTCGGCAATCACCGGTATGCCCGGCGCGAGATGCTTCAAGCCTGCAAGGATAATGGCCTCGGCCCTTTGATCGGCTGCTGTGACTGGGGAGGCGTCCTCTTTGGTGACAACGGTAAAATCGGTGGCGTAGATACGCATGATCTCGGCGCCAGCGGCCAGCATGATCGGGTTCAGGTCCATGGCAAACTCCTATAGCGCTTTCGGAAAAGTGTGACGCACTTTTCGGCTCAAAAAGCGCGCAAAAGCAAAAAATAGAGCGCCGATCTGATGCAATCAGATCGGAACACGCTCTTGTGCGGTGCCTTCATAGCGCGCTTCGCAAGCGACGCAACTGTTTCACTTGTCACGATGACAAAACTGACGTTACCTTCATTCCTTTGAGGGGAAATTATCATGTGCGTTCGTCCTTTTTTGCCCGGCTTTCTGGCTGCCTTCCTTGTTGGCGCCTTACCCTTGGTCAGCCATGCGGCCAGCGGGTTTGTGATGGCCAAGGCCGATCTGGCGAACGGTACAGCGGTCAGCGCGATCGAAGCCCACCTGACGGCCGGAGATTACAGCGCCGAAGACCTGACAAGGGCAGCTCTCGATCAGATCAAGGCAAAGGACGGCAAGCTGCATTCGGTTATCGCGGTTAATCCGGACGCGTTGACGCAGGCCAAGGCGTCCGATGCGGCGCGAAAACGCGGCGAAAGGTTTGGTCCTTTGATGGGGATTCCGATCCTGATCAAGGACAATATCGAGACGCTTGACGAGGTGGCGACAACTGCCGGTTCGTTGGCGCTGAAAGACAACATCACTCATCGTGACGCACCCGTCGTGGCCAATCTTCGTGCCGGCGGCGCGATCATCCTTGGCAAGACCAACCTGTCGGAGTGGGCCAATATCCGCTCGACCCATTCGATCAGTGGCTGGAGTGCGGTGGGCGGATTGGTCGCCAATGCCCATGATCCGGCGCGCACCGCCTGTGGCTCGTCATCGGGTTCGGGGGCGGCCGTGGCGGCAGGGCTGGCGCCTTTGGCGGTTGGCACCGAAACCGATGGCAGTGTGACCTGTCCAGCATCGATGAACGGCCTGGTCGGCCTTAAGCCCACGGTCGGACTGGTGTCGCGCACCTATGTCGTGCCAATCTCGCATAGCCAGGATACGCCCGGACCGATGGGCCGCAGCGTGAGCGACGTGGCGTTGATGCTAAGCGCCATGGCTGGAAGTGATGCAACGGACATGGCGACGGCGGAGGCCAATGTGCACAAGGCCGATTATGCAGCGGCGCTTACTGGCTACAGCCTGAACGGCCGCCGCATCGGTGTGCTGCGCGATCAGATCGGCAACGATCCGAAGACCGCCGCCGTTTTCGAGTTGACCTTGCAGACGCTGAAAAGCCAGGGCGCAGTGCTCGTAGATATCCATGACAGCTCGGTCGAGGGGCTGGGTGACTCTGAAATGACGGTCATGATGGTCGAACTCAAGGCCGACCTTAACGACTACCTGGCCTCGACGCCTTCATTGGTCAAAACACGCTCGCTTGCCGATGTTATCGCCTTCAACAAGGCCCATGCTGCCGAGGAGATGCCGTATTTCCAGCAGGAGCTTTTCGAGCAGGCCGAAGCCACCAAGGGCCTTGCGGACCCCGATTATCTGAAGGCGGCCGCCCACGCCAAAACCGCCTCAGCCCTACGAATTGACAGCCTCTTGCAGGAAAACGACGTCGAGGTCTTGATCGCTCCGACCTATGGCCCAGCCTGGCTGTCGGACCTCGTCTATGGCGATCAGTATACCGGCCCCTCCGCCACGCAATTGTCCGCCACCTCCGGCTACCCGCACCTGAGCGTGCCGATGGGCGCGGTGCAAGGTTTGCCGGTGGGCCTCAGTTTTATCGGGCCGAAATGGAGCGAGTTTTTATTGCTTAAAGCCGGCTATGCCTATGAGCAAGCTCGGAAAACCCAAAAATAACAGGCTTTCCAAGACGGGTCTCAAAGCGCTTGCGGTGTGTGATCCCCCGATGATTGGGGTTAGGGACGCCAGTTATAGGCGCCGCCGGCGGTGACTTCGGGCACCGGTGCGTTCAGGTCTGCGCCCTGTTTGGGATCTTTCTGCGAAATCCTGATCGACAAAGCCGCTATAGACGCCCTTACTGAGCTTGGGGCCGCCGCGCACCTCGGCATCGCCGATGATTTGCGCTGTTCCCGAAAGCTCGGTGCCGCGCTCGAAGCCGCCGATACCGAGGAAGGTGGTGCGAACGACCGCCTTGTCCTTCACCGTCACACCGTCATCGATCACGCTCATAGCGCCTATGATGGCGTTGCCGGAAACCGTGCCGCCACGAACGACGGCGTGATCCTCGATTCGGGCATTATCCTTGATCGTGCCGCCGAGCACGCGGGCATAGGGTCCGACATAGACCGAGGCATCGACATGAGCGCCGCTGGCTACCCAGCCGCCGCCATTAGCATGGCGATGGCCGCTGGCGGTCGGATTTGGCGCGCCGGCTTCAAAGCCTTGCGGCATGGCGCCGGTAAGCTGTACCATCCACGGATAGCGGTAGATCGAATAATAGGCCTGATCCCACTGGATCTTCTGCTGAGACGAAGGCGTGCCGACCACAACCATATAGACCGCCTGATCGCCGGCTTTTAGCGGAAACTCCATATCACCGTCGGCGCCACCCATCAGCGGGCTATAGCGAGGCGTGCCATCGGACTGAACTGCGACGATGCCCCAGCGCCAGTCGGAATCAGGGGCGGGGATGGAAGCCGTATCATTGGTGAAGCCGGGCAGGGTGGTGGTAGCCGAGGCCGATTGCACCACGCCGCGGAAATCGACCTTGATCTTGCTGGCGCCACTATCCGGCATCAGACGCACAACATTATAACCCCAGCGTTGTGGTGCCCAGGAAGACGGTACAGCGAAGCGGCGCTGGCCGAGATCGAGCGGATCGAGCGCGGTGACGCGCAAGGTACGCTGACCTTCGCGTTCATCATAGGCACCGTATTTGGCGCGATAGGTCGGGCCCTGATCTTCGCCGGCCTCGTCAACATAATCCCAGGTGATATTTCGCAGGGCCCACTCGCCAAACTCGTCATTGAGATCAGCGATCGACCACTTATTGTTGCGCATAAGAGTGCTGAACGGATCTTCGTCGAAATAGCCGGCTTGATCGGGCTTCAGGCCATTGGCCCACAGATCGTTGACCGTTTTGTAGCCGTACTTGTCCTTGATATATTCGAGGAACTGCCAATTACAGTAGCGATCGCGTGTTGAGCCGTAATAGAGGTGCGGGAAGTTCACCAGCAATTCGGAGCAATGGACCTCGTCGCGGTATTCCGGCATCTGGTGCGCCATCCAGTTGGCGTGGCTTTCCCATAACCAGCCGACATATTTGCCATCGCGGAAACTGCGCGTAGACCCTTGCAAGGCGTGGGTGAATTCATGCGCCAGACCCCAGTGGTCCTTCAGCGCAAGAGGTCCGACCCACATGCCCATATCGCGCTCACCGGTCGGGCCGCCGAAGAGACCCGAATCCGGATTGATGTTGATATTAGCCTTGTGCTTGCTGGCGGTATCGCAATAGGGCTCAGGGAACTTCACATCGGTGATGAAGGTCTTCCATACCAGTTCGAGATACTGACCGGCGGCCACGGCATCGGCCTTGTTGACGTCGCCGTCCTTCCAGCGGAAGGCGAAGTGATCGGTCTCATACTGTACGACTTTTTCATCAGGTGTTCCCGAAACGACCGTCCAGGTTCCGCTGACACACGCGCCGGTGACCGGAGGTGTCACAGGTGGCTTGGCGGGCGGCGTCTGGGCACTGGCGGAACCAGCGCCACAGGCCGAAAGGACAAGAACAGCCGGCAGTAGGGCGAGCAAGGATACGCGGTGATGCAAGGCAGAATGGGACAT